>JAEURG010000105.1 GCA_016789345.1 Anaerolineales bacterium
ACTTCTTGAACACGTTCTGAAATGTAACACTTGCCATGGGAAACCTCCAGTCGTACGAATATAGTGACTTGATTATAAGCCCAAGCCTAAAAATCCCCAAAGATTTGGAGGAACGAGTTTGTTGGTTGCGTAAACTAAAAACCCCTAAATTTTTACCGCTTTGCCTGTTTCAGCCGACTCTAAAAACGCCAGAATAGCCTTCACATTGCCACGTGAATCTTCTAAAGAAACGCGTGGCAGTTGGTTATTCAGCACTGCATCGCACATATCTTCCACTTCACCTAAATATAATTCTTGTCCTTTAACCCTTATCTTTTGTTCTTTACCATCGCGCGTCAATATAATTTCATTTTTTATCTCTGGTTTGAAAGGGAAAGGAATATACAAAACGCCTTGCGTGCCAACAATTTCGATATACGTTCGAAATGGAGATTTGAAGCCGCTATCAAACTGAGCATAGATTTCACCCCTAAACCTCATCTGACCAAAAAACGAATCATCGCCTCCTTCTTGACCTGTAACCTGCCAGCCAAACACTTCAAGCGGTTCTTCACCGACGACCATTCTTGCAAACGAAATCGGATAACAGCCCACATCCCAAATACTCCCTCCCCCCATTTCTTTATAAAAACGATAATTGCCCTCACGCGTTAATGAAAATGAAAACGCGCCTTTGATAAGTTGAATTTTTCCTAATTCACCACTATCAACAATTTCTTTCACTTTCAACGTTTGTGCATGGTGACGATACATAAACGCCTCCGCTAAAACTTTACCTGTTTCTTTGGAAGCAGAAATCATCGCATCAACTTCATCCAGCGTTAGTGCCAAAGGTTTTTCGCACAAAACATGCTTGCCTGCCCGCAAGGCTTTTATTGTCCATTCGGCGTGTAAATGATTTGGCAATGAGTTGTAAATGACATCAATGTCAGGGTTGGCGAGTAAATCTTCGTAACTGCCATGTGCGCGGGGAATTTTATGTTCGCGGGCATAGGCTTGGGCTGAGTCTAGGCTTCTCGAAGCAACCGCCAGCAAGCGGGTCCGTTTTGAAGCGTTAAGGGGTTTCATCAAAGCGCGGTTAATGCGTGCCGTTGAAAGCAATCCCCAGTTAAGTATTTTCTGCATGTTGAATTCCTTGTGCTGATTGGTTTATTTCTTGTCAAAATGGGTAAAACGAGTAAGTGCATCATCTACCACAATGGCAATTGCTCCGATTAGACTTGCATCTGGACCAAATTTAGATAAAACAATTTCTGCTTGTTGACTGATTTCTGGCATCGAATGACGCTTGACCGCTTCAATAATATTGGGCAATAAATATTCGCCTGCAATGCTGAGCGGTCCGCCTAAAATCATTTTCTTTGGATTAAAAATGTTTATCAGCCCAGCAAAGCCTTGCCCCATTGCCAGCCCTGCTTCTGCGAATGAATCAATCGCTTCTTTATCTCCCGCATCTGCTGCTTGCTTAATCAGTGGAATGGTTAACCCCGAATTTTGTTCCGCCATCAATTTTGGAATAATACTAGAACGCTTAACTTCTAATCGGGCTTGTACTCTTTGAATAATTGAATATTGATTAGCGTAGGTTTCCCAACAACCGCGATTGCCGCAATGGCAAACGGTTTGATACGGCTCTGCCATAATGGGGAAGTGACCGATTTCGCCGGCATACCCATTTTTACCGCGATACAATTTGCCGTTCAAAAATAAACCACCGCCAATGCCTACGCCTGAAAATACAAATAAAAAATCTTGTACCTGACGCGCTGTGCCAAATAAATGCTCAGCCACTGCTGCGGCGTTGGCATCGTTTTCAACATACACGGGTAATTTTGTTTGCTCTGCAAATATTTTTCCAAACGGCACATTACGCCAATGTAAATTCGGAGCAAAAATTAAAACACCTTCATTGATATTGACCGTGCCGGGCGTTGTTAGCCCTAATCCCAAAACGCGTTGATGTTTCTTTTTCCCAAAAGCGATGGCTTCTTTCACAATTTGCAACGTTTGATTAATCATTTTTACTTGGTTTACATTTGGGTCGGCTTCTTCCCGCTTGCGCCATAAAATGTTCCCCATAAAATCTGTTACTGCTACAGAAACAAAATCCACACCAAGTTCAGCACCAATTACATTCCCTGCTTGTGCGTTAACCTCTAGCATCATAGCAGGTCTGCCAGCGCCGCCTACATTACTTCCAATTTCATGGACTAAATTTTTTTCTAGCAATTCATCTACCAAACTTGAAACAGTAGATTTGTTTAGCCCAGTTAGCACAGCCACTTGCGCGCGAGAAATTGGTGCTTGGCTGTGAATCAACCTTAACACCAATGAAAGATTTGTTTCGCGTACAAAGGCTTGGTCGGCTGTTAGTTTTGTATTCATGGGATAATATGTTGCCGCAACAAACTAATTATAGCCGATTAATAAAGAGTTAAATGAAAACAGGCTCAAAATCCGCTTCTTCTCGGACTTTGAGCCTGTTTCTGCTTTTCAGCATTGTATTTTAATTTTTACCACGTGTTGTCACATCAAAGATGACTGCGGCGGCGAGGACTGCCCCACGTACAATATATTGATAAGAGATGCCGATTCCCATTAAGTTCATGCCACTTGTTAATGAAGTCATCACTAACGCACCAATAATTGAGCCGACTACTTTCCCAACCCCACCTGCAGCAGAAACGCCACCGACATACGCCGCTGCAATTGCATCTAACTCAAACAATGTTCCGGCAGTAGTAGTGGCTGACTGTAAACGAGACGTGAATAAAATTCCAGAAAGAGCCGAGAGCATTCCCATTGAACCAAACACTACATAAACTAATTTTTTTACACTGATGCCACTTAACTCTGCCGCATCTGGATTGCCACCAATAGCATAGATATGCCTGCCAAGCACAGTTTGTGACATGACGAAATTGTAAATTAACGTTACCAAGAGTACGATAACAGCCGTCCATGAAAGACCTTGATACCCAGCCAGTATCCATGTAATGCCACCAATAATTGCAGCAAGGAAAATGAGTTTTAGAGAAAAAATTTCAACAGGTAGAACTTCAAAATTGTAACTTTGTTTTTTTCTGCGGTTATTAAATTCATTGACGATTAAGAGAATAACAGCCAAGACCCCAAGAAGAAGTGTTAACTTATGTACACCGGGCAATATTCCAATATCTGGAATATCAGGAATAAAACCATTACCAATAGCATTGAATGCGCTATTCGCAACAATAATTGTGCCAGTACTTTCTGTAACAACAAGGATTGCTCCGCGATAAATTAACCAACCTGCGAGAGATGCCACAAATGATGGAATTTTCATTTGAGCAACTAAAAAGCCTGTTACCAAACCTGCCATAATCCCAAGGCTTAGCGTGAGTGGAATAACAGCATAGACCGGCAAATTTAATCCATTTGAAATAACCTTTGGGTCTGCCATAGCAATCGCCGCGATGGCGCCTAAAAAGCCTGCTAAAAAACCAACCGATAAATCAATTTGCCTAATGATAATGATTAAAGTCATACCTACTGCAAGCACTGCAATATAACCCGTTTGATTGATGAGGTTCACAATATTTCTGGAAGAGATAAAAGTACCTTTTGTAGTAATTGTAAAAATTGCCATAATCACAAACAAAGCAATATACATACCATATTCACGTATATTTTGTTGTAAAACTTTTTTTGCACTATCAAAAAATGTCATTGCTAAGTCTCCTTAGTTTGTTGCTAATCGCATTACTTTTTCTTGCGTTGCTTCTTCAGCGGTAAGTTCACCAGCAATTTTCCCTGCCGATACGATATACACTCTATCACTCATACCCAAAACTTCAGGAAGTTCTGAGGAAATCATTATGATGCTCATACCTTGCTTTACTAAATCTTTCATAATTGTATAAATTTCATATTTCGCGCCGACATCAATACCACGAGTGGGCTCGTCAAGAATCAAAATATCAGGTCCTACAAACAGCCATTTTCCTAAACAAACTTTTTGTTGATTTCCACCACTTAGGTTAGAAACTTTTTGCTCAACACTCGGTGTTTTGATATTGAGATTGGTTTTATATTGATTCGCAACTTGAATTTCAGCATTGTTATTTACAACCCCGCGTTGAGAAATTTTATGTAAATTTGCTAATGTGATATTTTGTTTAACATCTTGGATAAGGATTAACCCGTCGCCTTTTCTATCTTCGGTTACATAGGCAATGCCGGTCTTTATCGCATCTTGCGGATGGTGAAACTGTTTCTTGTTTCCATTTACAAATAACTCCCCGCTGAGACGATAACCATCTGGATTGCCGAAAATACTCAAAGCCAATTCAGTGCGCCCGGAGCCAATTAACCCAGCAAAACCGATAATTTCACCCTTTTTCAAATTGAAACTTACATCTTTAAGAATTGCGCGCCCTAATGTGGGATGATAGGCATTCCAATTTCTTACTTCTAAAACAATTTCTTGCGATGGTTTATGTTCTCGTTTTGGATAGATATTATTAATTTCACGCCCTACCATGTGTTTAATCAATTTATGCTCGGTCACTTCATCTTTGCTTAATGTTGCCACCGTCTGTCCATCACGTAGCACTGTAATCGTATCTGCAATTTCGATGACTTCTTTTAACTTATGAGAAATCATAATAGAAGTCACGCCTTGGTGTTTGAGGTCACGCAATAGTGCTAATAAATTTTCACTGTCAGTTTCATTTAATGATGAAGTAGGTTCATCTAGAATGAGTAATTTAACATCTTTGCTTAAAGCCTTTGCAATTTCAACTAACTGCTGTTTCCCGACACCCAAGTTTCTGACTTTGGTGGCAGGATTAATATCTAAGTTTACTTTTTTCAAAATTTCCCCTGCTTGTTTAATGGTTTCATTCCAATCAATTAAGAGACCATTCTTAATTTCATGACCTAAAAATATATTTTCGTAAACTGTCATTTCAGGAATGAGGGCTAATTCCTGATAAATAATAGCAATCCCTGCTTTTTCGCTATCGCTGATACTTGAAAATTTTTGAACGTGACCATTAAAAATAACATCCCCATTGTAATTTCCTTGAGGATAAACTCCACTGAGAATCTTCATTAAGGTGGATTTTCCTGCCCCATTTTCACCGACCAAACAATGAATTTCGCCCTTTGCAACTTGAAAACTCACATCGCTTAACGCTTTTACACCCGGAAATTCTTTGGTGATATTTTTCATCTCTAAAATTGGAGCATTCATAGAGGTTTACCTCTGTTTGAAATTATTTTTTTATAAATTGCTCAGTTGTTACCTTGATTTATTCTTTAGGCTATCATCTCATAGTTACAACTTGAAATTAATTATACAGGAATAGTGGCGGAAAATACAGCCCGCCACTATTCTGGTGTTACAAATTTATGCTTACATTTTACTTTTTATGGCAAGCCAGTGAAGTCACCAGCAGAGTAGTAACCAGAGTCAATCAAAGCTTCGACTACATTTGCTTGGTCAACTGTGATAACAACAGTTGGGTTAGCAGGAACATCTACTGCACCATTGTTATAAGAGTTTGTAGATTTTGGTGTGCCACCTTCAAGGAAGGTCACTGCGGCTGAAATAGCATCGTCAACCAAAGTACGAACATCCTTGAATACAGTCATAGATTGTTTGCCGTCAATGATGTATTGAACAGAGGCTTTTTCAGCATCTTGACCAGTGACGAAATAACTGGAGACATCTGCATCAGCCCCAAAAGCATCTGCAATTGCGCGGGCAGTTCCATCGTTTGGTGCAAGGATGAATACATTACCTTTATCTGCGGCACTTGCGGCAGTGAGATTGGCTTCGGCAAGATTCTTGGCGGTGTTGAAATCCCAGTTGGTGGTGATTTGATTGATGATAGCGGCTTGCTCATCACGGGTGAGTGTGGCTTTATCTTGTAATGCCACTGCTTCACTTGAATTTTTGATGACAAATGTACCGTCTGCAATCTTGGGTTGTAATACATTCCAAGCGCCTTCAAAGAATAAGAAGGCATTGTTATCTGAAGCGGCTCCAGCATATAAGTAAAGTGGGTTGCCAGTTCCAGTTGCATTATCAACCAAATATTGTGCTTGGGCGGCACCGACGGAGATACTGTCGAATGTCACATAGAAATCTACGGCATCTGTATCACGCACTAAGCGGTCATACGAAATGACTGTGATGCCAGCGGCTTTCGCTAATTCAACTGAAGCAGCAGCGGCTGTACCATCATGGGGGCAGATGATAATAACATTTACGCCTTGTGTAATTAATGATTCAACATTAGCTCTTTCAATTGCAGAGTCGCCTTGGCTGAAAAGAATTTGCACGTCGTAGCCAGCCGCTGTAAGCGCGTCTTTGAAGCGGGTTTCATCTTGTACCCAGCGTGGTTCATCGCGTGTTGGCAATATAATACCAACAGAGAGTGCCGCGCCAGTTGGGAAGGTGAAATCTGCTTCTGTGTAATAGCCTGAATCAATCAAAGCGGATATAACGTTGCCTTTATCAACAGTTACAACTTCAGATGGGTTAGCAGGTACATCAATTGAACCATTGTTGTAGCTAGTGGTTGCTTCAGGTGTACCACCTTCAAGGAAGGTCACTGCGGCTGAGATAGCATCATTGACGAGTGTGCGTACATCTTTGAATACGGTCATTGATTGTTTGCCATCAAGAATGTATTGAACAGAGGCTTTTTCAGCATCTTGCCCCGTGACGAAATAACTGGAGACATCTGCATCAGCACCGAAAGCATCTGCGATAGCACGGGCAGTTCCATCATTTGGGGCTAAGATGAATACATCACCTTTTGCATCTGCACCGTTGGCTGTGAGATTCGCTTCTGCTAAACCTTTAGCGGTGTTGAAATCCCAGTTGGTGGTGATTTGATTGATGATAGCGGCTTGTTCATCACGGGTGAGTGTGGCTTTACCTTGTAAACCAACTGCTTCGGATGAGTTGGCAATCACAAAAGTGCCATCAGCAATTTTGGGTTGAAGAACATTCCATGCACCTTCAAAGAATAAGAAGGCGTTGTTATCTGAAGCGGCTCCAGCGTATAAGTAAAGTGGGTTGCCTGAACCAGAAGCATTGTCTACCAAGTATTGCGCTTGGGCGGCACCTACGGAGATGCTATCGAATGTCACATAGAAATCTACTGCTTCGGTGTTAGTAACGAGGCGGTCATACGAAATGACTTTGATGCCAGCGGCTCGCGCTTGTTCAACGGCTGAAGCGGCGGCGGCGGCATCATGTGGGGTGATGATGAGGACTTTAATGCCTTGGCTAATTAACGCTTCAACGTTGGCTTTTTCTTTAGCAGAGTCGCCTTGGCTGAAAAGAATTTGTACATTGTAGCCACCCGCTGTAAGCGCGTCTTTGAAGCGGGTTTCATCTTGTACCCAGCGTGGTTCATCGCGTGTTGGGAGGACGATGCCGACTGCAAATTCTGAGTCAACTTGTGGTTGAGTAGACCCACATGCAGAAAGCACCCTAACAGCCATAATCATAATAGCCATTAGGTTAAACAAATATTTTTTAGACATATCATTCTTCTCCTTGTTGATTGTTTAATGATGAATTAAGAACATGATGCGCTTTATTTTGTAAAGTTACCACCTCCTTTGGTTAAACAAAAAAACGAAGCAGGCCATTCTTTGAATGGAGATACTTCGTTTATAACAAAAATTTTGTGCTGAAATTCCATGACAGTTCCTTGTAAAGGATAAAATAAGGTGAACTCTTTTGAAGAAACAAAAATTAAAGTTACGAACTTATTGCACTGCTTTACTAAAAATTCGGCTTTTCAACGATTTAGTTTAGTTTATGTTTTTTCAAGGCATTTGTAAATTGATATTTCCCCTTATTTGACATGAGAACCCCCTTGTTCTTAACGGGGGGAATCCCCTAGTGAGAAAGTAGGTTATGGCGCAAAGTTAAAGGGGTATGGATTAGGAATTTCCACTTGTAAAATCATCCCATTTCCTTGCGATGACTCAATGCTAATTGTTCCACCTAATAATGCCACTCTCTCACTAATCCCTACTAAACCAAAATGTTTATTAGCAGAGAGGGTTGCCAAATCGGTAGGGTGTGTTAATCCTTTACCATCATCTTCTAAGCGGACTAATAAATTTGTAGAAGATGTTCTTTGAAGTGATAAACGTACATGCTTGGCGGCGGCATGTTTGCGGATATTATTGAGCCCTTCTTGTACAATCCGAAATATAGATAGTTCTACCATTTCGGGCAAACGCCCTAACGATGGGTCAATTTCTAAGTGAATTTGAATGCCACTGCGTTCTGACCACTCATTAGTGAGTGAGTTAATTGCGGCGGATAGACCATGATGGTCAATGGTTGGTGGGCGTAGGTCACTGCACATTTGGCGTAACTCGCTGACCAGTTTGCGAATTCCGTTTCGAATTGAGCCAACATCTTTTCTTAAGGCTAATTTTTCTACTTCTCCTTCTACTTCTTCTAGGCGATAAATAATTCCTAGCATATCTTGAATAATTTGGTCATGTAATTCTCGGGCAAGTGCTTTTCGCTCATCTTCTCGTTCTGTAATTAACCTGCGTTGCGTGGCTTGTAAAGCGGCATTGAGTTGGTCTAGTGCTAAGAGTTGATTGCTTAACCGCTCAATTAATTGACGGTTTAATGAATCTTGTGCGTTCAAGCTTTGTTGTAATGAGGCTTGTGTGCGGCGTAAATCTTCGGTTTGTTGTTGGGCAGTGTGATAACTTTCTAATGCCCATATGAGCGGAGAAACTTGTTCGTGCCTAGCAGAGCCGACAATTAATTCAACAATTTCACGCGGTGTAGATTCGGCTGTTGGGCGGTCTGCCACCAATCGCCCTTCATATAGAACAAGGATTCGGTCTGTGACTGTAAAAAGATGTTTCAGGTCATCGCTATTGATAATGACAGATGTGCCTTGTGATTTTAATTTTTTGATTTTATCCAATAATATTTCTTGGCGATTGAAACTTAAGATTGGAATAATGTCATCCAAAAGTAACAATTGACAAGGTTTGTATAAAGCTCGCAATAACAAAATCACTTGCCTTTGTTCATCAGATAAATTGCTGACTTGTTCATGGACTAGGCTAGGCGGAAGGTCAAACTCGGTAAGCAAGTTTTGAGTTACATCAATCATGCCTTCCCAATCAAGAATGCCAAAGAAAGGAATTTTCTTTTTCTCACGCCCAAGCATCACATTTTGAGTCACATCAAATTGCTCAACCAAGCCCGAAGTTTGCCGTGTAATTTCAACACCAGAATCTCTATCTAAAAATACTTGCGTAGAAAAATCAAAACGATTAATTAAATTTGAAGTTTGATACACTGTTGCAATGCCAAGTTTTTGCGCCTCAATTCGATTGGAAAAACGGCGATTTGTTCCCCGAAAGTTAATTATCCCTCCGGAAGGTGGGATAGCCCCACTTAGAAGATGGAACAAAGTGGACTTTCCTGCACCCTGACGACCTACCAAACCAACCACTTCGCCTTTTGCCAATGAAAATGAAACATCCTGTAAAACAGGCAAGCGGTCTAAATTTTTAGAAAGATTTTGTACTTGCAACAATGTTTCAAGCATAAAGTCATTTTAACCTGATTTCTAGCCAGTTTGTAACACTTAAGGCATAATAAGGTATATGCCTGAAACAAAAGTCTTGATAGCAGATGACCACACAGTGGTTCGTGCTGGCTTAAGAAACGCACTAGAAGCCTTATCGAATTTCAAAATCGTTCAAGAAGTGGGAAATGGCACCGAACTGATGAATGCCCTTGCAAATACATCTATAGATTTGTTGCTGATGGATGCTAGTATGCCAGAATTTGAACCAATTTCAGCCGTGCGAAAAATCAAAGCAGAATATCCAAAAATAAAAATACTCATCGTCAGTGCCTACGACGATGAATCGTATGTGCTGGGTTTACTGCGTGCTGGTGCAAATGGTTACCACATGAAAGACCAGCCACTTTCTGACTTGCAACTCGCCACACAAAGAATCATGAATGGCGACCGTTGGATTTCTGGTAACTTGATAGACCGCCTCATTAATCGACGCACGCCTACTGCTCAACTTTCAAACACGCCTTGGCTTACGCCTCGTCAACGCGAATTACTTCGCCTGATCTCACAAGGGGTGGATAATCGTAACATTGCACTTACTTTAGATTTAAGCGTCAAAACTGTTGAGAATCATTTAACCGCTTTATATCGCGTATTGGGTGTGGATAGCAGACTCAAAGCATTGAATTATGTTTTGCGTCATCCAGAATTACTTGCTTCTAGTGGGCAAGAAATGGCAGACTCAAACCCAAAAGAAACAGCAGAAGCATTAACCATTTTAATTGTAGATGACAATGCTCGTTACCGTCAGCAATTAGGTAGGTTGATTGGAAAAATTTACCCTTCGTCGGTAGTCTATGAAGCGGAAAGCATTGCCGAAGCATTAAGTCTCAGCAAACAAGTACAACCTCAACTCGCTTTTATCGATGTTTTCTTAAATGATGAAGACGGTATTCAATTTGCACGTAAATTAAAAACAACCTCACCCTTAACCCATATCGTAATTATCAGTGCCTACCCAGACCGCGAATTTAGAAAACAAGCCCAATCGGCAGGCGTGATTGCCTTCTTAGATAAAAAAGATTTGGATAAAGAATCGATGCGTCAAATCATTGAAGATGCGCTTCAATAGGATTAAAAATAAACAGGCTCAAAATCCGCTTCTTCTCGGACTTTGAGCCTGTGACTGTTTTCTAATAATTTTTTCTTATCTTCTATTATTTTATAGCCAACGCGCCCCAACCTGCATACTTTGCTTCTGTACCTAACTCTGCTTCAATTCTCAACAGTTGATTATATTTCGCTACACGGTCAGAACGTGCGGGTGCACCTGTTTTGATTTGACCTGTATTCAAAGCCACTGCTAAATCTGCAATAGTAGCATCTTCAGTTTCGCCAGAACGATGTGATGTAACTGCTCTCCACCCTGCGCGTTGACATAAATCTACGGCTTCAATGGTTTCACTCAATGAGCCAATTTGATTCACTTTCACAAGCAAAGCATTGGCGGCGTTTTCTGCAATTGCTTTTCGTACACGTTCAGGGTTTGTGACCAATAAATCATCACCAACAATTTGACATGTATTGCCAGAAGTCTTTACAAAAGCCTTCCAAGAATCCCAATCATCTTGTGCGAAACCATCTTCAATCGAGACAATTGGATAATCTTTGACCCACTTTGCCCAGAACTCTACCATTTGATCGCCAGTAAATTCTTTGCCTTCTTTACGAAGATTATATTTTTTTGTTTTCTCATCATAAAATTCAGAAGCGGCGGGATCAAGAGCAATTGCTACATCTTGTCCACGCCCTGCTTTGAAACCTGCTTTTTCAATCGCCGCAAGCACTAATTCCACAGCTTCATTATTTGCTTTCAATGCTGGAGCAAAGCCACCTTCATCACCAACGAGTGTGCCATAGCCTTTTTCTTTAAGAACAGATTTGAGGCTATGATAAATTTCCGTGCCCCAGCGTAAGCCTTCCCCGAAGGATGAAGCGCCGAAAGGCATCACCATAAATTCTTGCATATCTGTGGATTGCCATCCTGTATGTGCGCCACCGTTCATAATGTTTAACATCGGAACAGGCAACACATGCGCATACACGCCGCCGAGATAACGATAGAGCGGCATTCCAAAAGAATTTGCCGCCGCTTTTGCAACGGCGAGACTCACACCAAGAATTGCATTCGCACCAAGTTTGGATTTATTTTTTGTGCCATCTAATGCAAGCATTTCTGCATCAATTGCTTTTTGTTCGGATGCATCCCAACCGAAAAGCGCATCAGAAATTACGCCATTCACGTTTGCAACCGCGTTAGCAACACCTTTGCCTAAATATCTTTTCTTGTCGCCATCACGCATTTCCAATGCTTCATGCTCGCCAGTAGATGCGCCTGACGGAACTGCCGCTCGTCCCCATGAACCATCCATGAGAACGACTTCTACTTCTATGGTTGGGTTACCGCGCGAATCTAAAATTTCTAATGCTGATATGCTTTCAATTGTTGAGTCCATGCTTTGCTCCTGATAATTTTATATAATAGCAATCGCAAGTATAATCTGAGAGTGTTGAAAATAAAACACAAAATATTGTGTCACCCTGAGCGTAGCGAAGGGTCTCTAAGATAATCTTCGAGATTCTTCGCCGCAAAGAACAAAAGCGCGGCTCAGAATGACACAAATTGAGTTTAGGGAAACAAATGCCACCAACTAGAAAATTAAAAGTTTTTCTTTGCCATGCTTCAGAAGATAAGCCCAAAGTTCGCGAGCTTTATAAAAAACTCGCCACTGAGACATGGATTCAACCATGGTTAGATGAAGAAGATTTACTGCCAGGGCAAGATTTTGACTTGGCTATTTACAAAGCCGCACGCGATGCAGACATCATCATTATTTGCCTTTCAACAATTTCTGTAAAGAAAGAGGGGTATGTAAACAAAGAAATACGGCGAGCATTAGATGTTGCAGAAGAAAAATTGGAAGATACAATTTACATGATACCTTTGCGTTTGGATGATTGCCAGCCATCTTTTGAACGCTTAAAAAAATTACATTGGGTAGATTATTTCACCCCAAATGCCCATGAGAAATTAATTAAATCTTTACGGCTAAGAGCAGAAGTTTTACAACTTCAAACTTCTGAACAAACGAGAAGCGCTTCTTCAAATTCAGAATCGTCTGATGAAGAACTTGATTTATATAAATTTATTGAGATTCCAAAAGATAAAGAAGTTCCTTACACTTTTTATATTGGAAAATACCCTGTTACGAATGCCCAATATGAAAGATTCTTAAACGCACCAGATTTTAATAACCCTGTGTATTGGCTTGAATTTCCTAAGTTTGATGAAAACTGCCAAAGAATTGGCGATTGGGGACAAGAAGGTTTAATTTGGTTTCGCGAAGAACTAAAAAAATCAAAATCTAAAGTTTTATTTCCAGATTATTGGAAAGATGAAGATTTTGGAATAACAAATCCAAATCATCCAGTAGTAGGAATTTCATGGTATGAAGCCAATGCTTATTGTGAGTGGTTATTTCAGAATTGGAATATGCTCTCAGAAAGCAAAGTCAATACTTCTCTAAAACCCCAATCTATTCGTTTACCATTGGAAACTGAATGGCAAAAAGCGGCTGGCGGAATTACCCCACAAGGACGTTATGTTTGGGATGAAATGGGTAAAGAAACAACTTCTCTTAAAGAAATATTGCGCCGTGCAAATGTAAGAAAAAGTGGAATTGGAAAAACAACGCCAGTAGATGCCTACCCGCTTGGGAAAAGTCCATATAGTGTGATGGATATGAGTGGCAATGTTGGTGAATGGCAAGCAAATTTTTATAATAAAGACCATAGTTGGCTAAGTAAGCGCGGTGGCTCGTGGATCAACAATGAACTCAATGCACGCGTTGTTGCTCGTGGCGAAAGCTATCAACTCAACAGGGACTCAAGCCTCGGTTTTCGTGTGGTGTGTGCCCTCCCGAATGGGTGATTTTTTTATGACTGCTTACTGATAACTGCCCACTATACTATTTCTTTCCCCTCTCCTTCGCCGCTTTGACCAACCCCACAAACAACGGATGTGGATTCATGGGACGCGATAAAAACTCAGGGTGGAATTGACTCGCGACCATATAAGGATGGTCTTTCAATTCTACAATTTCAACCAAGCGACCATCTGGTGATAAGCCAGAAAAGACCATGCCTGCTTCTTCAAATCGTCCACGATAATCATTGTTAAATTCAAAACGATGGCGATGTCTTTCGTCCACGCGCGGAATGCCATAAGCCAAACCTGCTTTTGAATTTTTAGTCAACAAGCAGGGGTAGAGTCCGAGGCGCATGGTTCCACCTAAATCAGTAATGGAACGTTGGTCGTGCATCAAATCAATGACTGGATGTTCGCTGGCTCTGTCAAATTCAGAAGAGTTAGCATCTTCTAAATCTAAAACGCCGCGAGCAAAATCGATACACATCACTTGCATACCCAAACACAAACCGAGATACGGAATTTTATTTTCACGCGCATAACGTGACGCAAGAATTTTTCCTTCTACACCACGCGAACCAAAACCGCCTGGCACAAGAATCGCATCAGTTTGTTTGATGATATCCCAACCTTTATCTTTTTCTAAATCTGCTGAATGAATCCAACTGATGTCAACCTCAACGCTGTTAGCAAGTGCGGCGTGTTTCAATGCCTCACGGACTGACATGTAAGCATCTTGCAGTTCAACATATTTTCCGACGAGTGCAACCTTAACAGTTGGTTTTGGTTTACGAACTTCATCCACTAATTTTTTCCACGGACGCATATTCGGCTTACGAGTGGCTTTGATTTTTAATTTGTCAACGACTAAATCTCCAACGCCAAGTTTTTCAAGCATGAGTGGCACATCATATAAAACATCAGCAGTTTTCATGGGAATAACAGAATCTTTTTCTACATCACAAAACAAGGCGATTTTTTCGCACAAATTTTTTTCAATATCTTGGTCAGCGCGGGCAATGATGATATTGGGCGAAATACCAATAGACCTTAACGCCGCCACAGAATGTTGTGTCGGTTTGGTTTTTAATTCGTTAGTTGCGCCAATCACTGGTAACCATGTGACGTGAATAAATAAACAATTTTCTCTGCCGACTTCATTTCTCAATTGGCGTAATGCTTCCAAAAACGGTTGTGACTCAATGTCACCAACTGTGCCCCCAACTTCTAATATCATAATTTCGGCTTTGGTTTCTTTTGCGGCTAAACCGATTCTTCTTTTAATTTCATTGGTAATATGTGGAATGACTTGAATGGTGCCACCCAAATAATCTCCGCGCCGTTCTTTAGAAATAATCTCAGCATATACCTGACCCGTCGTAAAGTTACTGACTTTACTTAAGCGAATATCAATGAATCTTTCATAATGACCTAAATCTAAATCTGTTTCAGCACCATCATCTAAGACATACACTTCGCCATGCTGATATGGACTCATTGTGCCAGGGTCAACATTGATATATGGGTCTAATTTTTGTACCGCCACTTTGAATCCGCGTTCCTTTAATAGCAAACCTAATGCGGCGGCAGTCACACCTTTGCCAACGGATGAAACAACTCCACCAGTAAAAAATAAATATTTTGTTTTGTTTGTCATAATTTTCTCCTGAAATACCCCTATCCCCAACCCTTCCCCAATAAATGGGGAAGGGAGTTCCCTCTCCCTTTTTGGGAGAGGGTTAGGGTGAGGGACAAAGAAAATGGGAGGGCGTTCAAGCCCTCCCATTTTGGGTTGTAAAGTTTGGGGGTCAAATAATGCTTTTGTTTCATCCGACCAGTTTCGTTATATCTTCAGCGGCACGCCGCATTTCCAAAAATATCATGCCAAGTTTTGCTTCTTGTCTTGCCATGGCGGTCAACACAGCTTCTTCACCGATAGCAGTTAAAACAATGGCACCTTTATCGCCTTTGATATAAACCTGTTCTAAACCACCACGTCCCAATTCGCCTGAAATTCTTTCACCTAATGAAAGCATCGCCGCCGACATTGCCGAAACGCGGTCTTCTTCTACACCTTGTTGTAAAGCAGAAGCCATAATCAAACCATCTACAGAAACCACAGCAGAGGCTTCAATATCAGGTGCGGCGGCTTGCATATTACGAAGGCGTTCAACAATTTGTTCAGCGCGGGATGCCATAAATAAATCTCCTAAATAATCTTGGAACGGCTAAAGTTTACCAGAAAAATATGTATTCGAGAATTGACTTTACATAGTAAAATTATCAGTTGCCATGCTCAAATCATTCCTCACTTTTTTGATTCTGATTCAAACCACAGTCGTTTCTATCACCTCGCCTCAAACAGGAGATACACTTCGTGGGCAGATTCAGATTCTTGGAAGCATGGACTATCCAACTTTTGCCTCTGCTGAAATAGGATTCCAATTCGCCTCTGACGTAGCCGATACTTGGTTTCTCATCCAAACCTTTTCTCAGCCGACAACTGATTCCGCTTTAGCTGTCTGGGATACAACTTCCTTAACTGATGGCGATTACAACTTACGTTTACGTGTTTATTTGCAAGATGGCACTTTTATAGATGCCATTGTTACAGATTTAAAAATCAGAAATCAAGAACTGCCAACACCAACAGCTACTGATGTGCCTTTGCCAGAATTCAGAAACGAGACACCCACACCGAGAATTATTCCGCCAACAGAAATTATTTTATCTTTCCCATCGTCAACGCCACTTCCTATGAATCCTGCTTCTATTACAACCGAGTCAATTTATAAAGTCTTTGGTCAAAGCGCATTGGTTGTTCTTATCTTATTCATTCTGTTTTCGTTATTAATTCGTTTTAGAAAAAACTAGTCTCTAATCTCCAGTCTCCAATTACTAATTACCAACCACCAACAGGAATCACTCATGACAGACCCCTACCTCATCATCGGACTCGGCAACCCCGGACGAGAATACAAAGATACTCGTCACAATATTGGTTTTATGCTCATTGACTTGTTAGCAGAAAAATTAAACGCACGTGGCATGAAAGTGCAATCCAAAGCAATTGTGATTTCGGCTTTATATGAAGAAAGAAAAATTATCTTAGCCAAACCACAAACTTATATGAATCTTTCAGGTCAATCTGTGCAAGGCTTATTACATTTCTACAAAATCCCCTTCGAGAATCTTTTAGTCGCACACGATGATTTAGATATTCCCTTTGGAACAATTCGCATTCGTCCCACCGGCGGACCTGGTGGTCAACGTGGCATGGCAGATACGATTGAACAACTCGGCACAAAAGATTTTCCACGCTTACGTTTAGGCATTGGTCGCCCGCCCGGCAGAATGCAAGCCAAAGATTACGTTTTACAAAATTTCTCAAAAGAAGATGCAAAACTTCTGCCCGAAATCTTATCTCGTGGTGTAGAGGCTTCACTTGAGTTTGTGATGAATGGTTTGAATATGGCGATGAATAAATTTAATGGCTCAGTTGAATAATAAATCGTAATTTGTAAAAAGAATAAATGCAATCTCTTCTTAATCACCTTCAAGCTCTTCCTCAATATCAAGATTTGCTAAAGCAAATTTCAGCCAGTAAAACTATTTCTGGTTTGGGTTTGCCACGTTCTGCTCGCTTGCCTATCTTAGCAACTCTTCATGCAGATATTAACCAACCGATTCTATTAATCACAGACCGTGCTGACCATGCTTTGTCTATGTTTGATGAATTGGGATTTTGGATTAAGTCACCGAGATATTTATTTGCAGAACCAAATCCATTATTTTATGAAGATGCTGCTTGGGGCGTCGCAACCCGCCGTGAAAGATTACAAGTCTTAACGGCATTGTCTGATTTTCATTTGCCATTTGTTAAGAAACCTGAAACCCCACCAATTATTGTCACCTCAGTTCGTTCGTTGATGACTCGTACTTTGCCACGCAGAGATTTTCTCAAGGCATGTAAAAAACTGTCAGTAAACAGCACCAACCAGACGGATAGTCTGATGCGAGAGTGGGCGCGGATTGGATATCAACGAGTCAATACAGTTTTGGAACCAGGTCAATTTTCGAGTCGTGGCGGAATCTTAGATGTGTGGGCAACAACAGAGTTACATCCTGTGCGTTTAGATTTTTTTGGTGATGAAATTGAATCCATCCGCAGTTTTGACCCTGCTACACAACGCACATTAGAAAAACTAGAAAATATTTTGATAACTCCTGCGCGTGAATTTTTAGCAGATACCACTGAAACGGATGTGCAACTTTCTGAATTTCATATTCCATTGATTCATTCACAACCTGCTTCGTTGTTAGATTATTTGCCACAAAAAACCTTTGTGATGGTAGATGATTTAAATTTAATTGATGTGATGGCAAATGAAGTGGAAGAACAAGCCGTAAAGTTTCGTGCGGAAAGTATTAAGGAAGGCACACTTGCAGAAAGTTTTCCAGTGCCGTATGTCCCTTGGTCTGAATTAAATGATTCGTTGGGTGAATTTACAAATTTGGAATTGGGTTATTCGACAAAAGTTGATACAGGGGAATTGGGTAAATCTTTTTCTGCATCTTTTGGGCATGATGAAAGATTCGGCGGACGATTAAAACCATTTATTGATTATCTATATCCAATTGTAGAAAAAGGTGAACAAGTTTTTATTGTTTCGCGTCAATCGCAACGCTTGAAAGAGTTATGGCTTGAACATTATCCAGAATCAGATTTTACAAATTTGGAATTTTTTGAAGCATCATTGTCTGAAGGCTTCACATTAAACTATTCACAATTCACTATTCACTTAATAACTGATTCAGAAATTTTCGGCTGGGAGCGTCCGCAACCACGTACACGTCAACGCAAAACAGCAGATACACCTGAATCGTTATATGCAGATTTGCAAACTGGTGATTACGTCGTGCATGTTGACCATGGCATTGGTCGCTTTGCAGGATTGATTCAAAGACAACTTGATGGGCATGAAAGAGAATACTTAACCGTTGAATATGACCGCGGCGATATTTTATATGTGCCTGTTCATCAAGCCGATAGATTGACTCGTTATGTGGGTGCAGATGGTGGCAAGCCTTCCTTAGATAATTTAGGTGGGCAAGCGTGGGCAGAGACAAAATCCAAAGTTAAAGAAGCAGTTCAAAAAGTTGCCGAAGATTTATTGGATTTATATGCGCGTCGTCAAGTGGTAGAAGGCTTCGCTTTTGCAGAAGATACACAATGGCAAAAAGAATTGGAAGATAGTTTTCCTTATGTAGAAACCGAAGACCAAAAACGTGCCATTATGGACATCAAACGCGATATGGAACGTGCCCGTCCAATGGATAGATTGTTATGTGGTGATGTAGGCTATGGAAAAACAGAAGTCGCGCTTCGTGCTGCATTCAAAGCAGTGATGAGTGGGAAACAAGTGGCTGTGCTTGTACCAACCACTGTTTTGGCACAACAACATTTTGAAACATTTTCTCAACGGCTGGCGGCATTTCCTGTAAAAGTAGAAATGCTTTCACGTTTTCGCACGCCAAGAGAACAAACAGAAATTTTGCATCAACTTGCAATTGGCGAAGTGGATGTTATTATCGGCACACATCGCTTAATTTCAGCTGATGTGCAATTCAAAGATTTAGGCTTAGTCGTCATTGATGAAGAACAGCGTTTTGGTGTAACTCACAAAGAACATCTTAAAAAATTGAGAACAGAAGTGGATGTGTTAACTTTAACTGCCACGCCAATTCCAAGAACGTTGTACATGGCATTAACAGGTGTGAGAGATATTTCAAATCTCAACACACCACCAGAAGAAAGATTGCCAATTATTACACATGTGGGTCCATATTCTCCGCGTTTGGTTCGTCAAGCAATTCTCCGTGAATTAGAACGTGGTGGGCAAATTTTCTTTGTGCATAATCGTGTGCAAACCATTGAAGCCATGAAAGCTCATCTTGAAAAACTTGTGCCAGAAGCAAGTGTAGATATTGGTCACGGACAAATGCCAGAGAATCAATTATCTGCTGTGATGCACCGCTTCAACACAGGTGAAATTGATATTTTGCTTTCAACCACAATTATCGAATCAGGTTTGGATATTCCCAATGCAAACACATTAATTGTAGATAGAGCCGATACGTTTGGTTTAGCACAACTGTATCAATTACGTGGACGAGTGGGGCGTGGAGCCATGCGTGCTTATGCCTATTTCTTCCGTCATAATAAAATGTCGCCCACGCAAGATGGTCAACAACGCTTAGAAGTGATTGCAGAAAATACTCAATTGGGCGCAGGCTATTCAATTGCCATGCGCGATTTAGAAATTCGTGGTGCAGGTGAATTACTTGGCACACGTCAACATGGTTACATTCAATCTGTCGGTTTTCATCTTTATACAAGAATGCTAGCAGATGCAGTTCGCCGAATTCGTGTTTTGATGAGAGATAATTTGAGTATAGATGTTTCTTCATCATTCATCATTCAA
>JAEURG010000123.1 GCA_016789345.1 Anaerolineales bacterium
AATTACATCGGCGAGACCAACTACACCTTCACCAATATCCATACGATGGTCTGGCGCAGTGACTTGAATTTTATCTTTGGTAACTTTACATTTGAATTCAAGTTTTTCAAGAAGCGTGGCAATTTCTTTTGCAGTGAGTTCAATGCCAAGTAATCTTTTTACATCATGCGGAGTTACGTCCACAACTGAATCTTTCGGTTTGAGCGGATATTCATCAATAAAACCTGGGGCGATTTTTCCATTTGCCCATTCAGCCATGTAATGCAAACCGAGTTTAACGCCATGCTCTGCAATGGCTGGGTGAACACCGCGCGAAAAACGGAATGACGCTTCGGATGGAAGGTTATGTTGCTTTGCCGTTTTACGAATGTTGATGTAGTTCCATGCCGCGCCTTCAAGCAGAATGTTTTTTGTGTTGTTGGTGATTTCGGTTTCAGAACCACCCATCACACCTGCTAAACCAACTGAGCCTTTTTCATCACACACCAAAACATTTTCGGATGATAAGTTTCGTTCATTGCCATCAAGTGTGGTTAACTTTTCACCTTTTTTCGCGGCGCGGGTGATGATTTTGATTTTCTTTTTACCAGCACGTTCTTTCAAGGCATCATAATCAAAGGCATGGAGGGGTTGACCAAGTTCAAGCATGGCATAATTTGTCGCATCCACAACATTATTAATTGCACGAATGCCTGCAAGTCTGAGTCTGCGTTGAATTTGATATGGGCTTGGTTTAATTTCTACATCTCGAATCAATCCAGCAGTAAATCTTGGATTTAGTTCGGGATTCGTGATTTCGATTTCAACTAACTCAGTTACAGATTGACCACTGACTGCTGACGGCTGACCGCTTTTATTGGTCTGCGGTCTGCGGTCTGTGGTCTTTAATTCTCTGCCTGTCAATGCGGCAAGTTCTCTTGCAATTCCAATCACATTTGCATTACGCGCCATGTTTGGCAGAATAGAAATATCTAATACAGCATCACCCATATAGTCTACAAGTGGCATTCCAACGGGTGCATCATCGTCAAGGATAATGATGCCATCGTGGTCTTCGGCAATGCCCAATTCTTTTTCGGAGCAAACCATCGAATACGATTCCACGCCACGAATTTTGGCACGTTTGAGGGTCATCAATTGTAAGCCTTCAGCATGACCATCATACAAAGTTGAACCTTCTTTTGCATACGCCACTTTAATTGGCTTTTCAAGTTTGCCTGTGCCTTTGAGATGAAAAATATTCGGTGCGCCAGTTAATACAACTTGCTCCGCTTGACCATCATACAAGTCTAGCAAAGTTAATCGGTCCGCATTGGGATGCGGTTTTACTTCACGAATTTCCGCTACGACAATTTTGTCTTTATCCCATGCAATGCCGTTGGTTTTGAATTCGTGCTTTTCGCCTTCTTTGTATTCAGGCATTGGCAAACCGACATAAAGAATCTCGTCCACTTCCATGCCAGCGAGTGTGAGTTTACGGGCTATATCTTCGATGGATAAGCCATCGAGATTGATAAAGTCTTTAAGCCATGATAAGGGTATTTTCATAAGTTTTTCCTCTTTAAGAGATAAGAGAGTAGATAATTAGAGATTAGTCTCTTCTGTGTTGTTATCATCTTGTAAAGACTCAATAAAGTAAGGCGCAGATTCTTCTCCAACAGAAAGGTTTGCTCCTGGTTCATTTGCGCCTTGTTTACTTTTCTTTAGAAATGTAATGTAGCCATTTAACATTTTGTCAATTTCTTCGCCTTCGGTTTCAAATTCTTTGTAAAGTTCAGCAGAGATGTAAATCATTTCAAGAGCAAATGTTAAGTGACTCAAAGTTTCTTCTAACGAACCACGAGCGATGTAACAAAACCTGATATTATCTTGATAATAAAATCTGCCATGACCTTCTGCAATGTTTGCTGAAATACTTAAGGATGAACGTCGAAGTTGTTGTTTCAGATTCCATTTTTCTTCAGCAGGGAGAAGCGGCAAAACTTGTTTGTAAATTTTCAAAGCAAAATCTTTCGCTCTTACCCAAACTTTCAACCGTTTCAATCCTTCCACACTCATACTACTCTCTCTTTCTAATCATCTATTCTCTAATTATCTTCTTCTCTAAAATTGCTCCAAGAAACGAACATCATTACCCCAGAAGTAACGAATGTCGTTAATTTTATTTCGCAACATCAATTGGCGTTCGGGACCCATACCCCAAGCAAAGCCAGAATAAATTTTTGGGTCGTAACCACCATTTTGCAAAACAACAGGATGCACCATGCCACAACCAAGAATCTCCAACCAACCAGAATTCTTGCAGACTTGACATCCCTTACCACCACAAACAAAACATTCCACATCTACCTCTGCAGATGGTTCTGTGAATGGGAAGTAAGAAGCACGGAATCTTAATCTTGCACCTTCACCAAACATACGGCGCACAAAATCTGCAATTGTGCCTTTCAAATCCGCGAAGGTGATATTTTTTCCAACCGCCAGTCCTTCCACTTGATTGAATTGCACTTCTGAACGCGCTGTAATTTGTTCATAACGGAAACACATGCCCGGCAAAGCAATGCGAATAGGAGGCGGGTCTTGCGGATTTGTTCTTGCAAATTGTCTCATGGCATGAATCTGCCCAGGTGACGTATGTGTTCGCATCAAAATCGGATTATCCGCGCGCCCTTCGGCTTGGATAAAAAATGTATCTTGCATATCACGCGCGGGATGGTCTGGCGGAAAATTTAATAACTGAAAATTATATTCATCCGTCTCCACCTCACGCGAGGTATAAACTTGAAAACCCATCTCAGCCAAAATGTCTAGCACGCGGCGCAGTTGTTGTGTAGATGGATGAAGCCGCCCAATGTGTTTCGTGCGACCAGGCAGAGTCACATCTAATTGTTCTTCTTCTAAAGATTTTGCCAACGCGGCATGTTTCACCGCCTGAGATTGACTCTCAAATTCGGCTTCTAACTTAACCTTCACACGGTTCGCGGCTTGACCTATAACTGGTCGCTCTTCCTTCGACAGTTTCCCAAATTCAGCAAAGACATTCATCAATGGTGAACTGCGTCCAAGATTTGCCACACGCCAAGATTCCAACGAGGCTGAATCTGTAATGGACTTCAATGACTCCAAAGCAGATTTTTCAATTTCTTTTAATTTATCTAACATACAAACCTCCGATATTCGATACTCGTTATTTGGGAATCGGGATTCGTATATTGGCTTTCACCATAATCCGAATCTCGAATATCGATTCCCGAAAAATAAAAATCTCGTCCCAGAAATTGGGACGAGATTTAATTCTCGCGGTACCACCCAAGTTAGTTACATCCTATGCAACTCTCTCTGTCTTGTATAACGTCAAGAAAACGGCTCAGGCTACAAAACGTGACACTTGACACGTTTTTCACCTTCACGGCTCAAGAGGGAACTTCAACTGATTTTGGTCGAGTGCAATTTCACCAATTCTTTGCACATCTCTAGCGGCTTCCGCCAGTTTACTTTTCTCTGTCACAGCCTTTATATTAATTGCTGTAATTATCTGCGGAATTGAAACAATGTCAAGGTTAAGAATTAAGTTGAAATGTAGAATCAATTTGAAACAAGCATGAGGCGTTATGTCGCTTTGACGAGTTGATAATTCCAATAAATCCGTTCGCCATTCACAAAACTATTGTAAATACTTGTACCTTCTACAGCCGCGAAAGTTTCCATCACGCCGTGCAAAATTTTTGGAGCCAGTGTATGCGCAAGTTTACGATATCGTTCACTTGTTTTTTGAAGCGCACGCACAACATTGGGCGTGATATTTGTTTTGGATTTAATTTGAAAACCTGCATCTATCATATCTTTTTCAAGTTGTATTGAATGTTCAGGCGTACGAAAATCGGCGTATAACAAATGCCCGCCTGAACGCAAGACTTGATAAGCAGATTTGAAAAAAGAATCTTGGCGCGGATAACAATGTGACGCTTCTACATTGATAACGGCATCAAAATGATTTTCAGGAAAATCTAAATTTTGCGCGTCGCCCACGCGAAAATCAATATTCAAATGTTTATAATTTTTCTTATTACGTTCAATTGCTTTGGGATTTTGGTCAATGCCTGTGTAAGTTTTTGGCTGATGATAGCGTTTGATAAACGAAGCCCCGCCACCATGCCCACAACTGACTTCCAACACATCTTTATTTTTTAATTCTGTTCCACTGGCAACATGATGGTACAACTGAATGGCAGGTCTGTTAACTTCATCTTCCACTTGTAAATCAATTGTGTTGCCCTCAGGCGGCATATAACCATAATTCAAAAAATTGACTGGGTCATTACCAATTCGTCCACTGATGTATTGATACCAAATTTTCCAAAAGGTTTGTTGAAAGGTTGGCATGGTATTCTCCTTGTTTATAAATTACTTTCCTTCCCATTCCTTCATAAAATCATCTAAAAACTTGACCATAACCTCATGTCGTTCTTCTGCGATTCGTTTTGCGGTTTCGGTATTCATCTTATCTTTTAGTAATAACAATTTTTCGTAAAAATGATTAATCGTGTCGCTTTTGCTATTTTTATATTCTTCAAAACTTTTGTGCATATTTGGTTTTGATTCGGGGTCGTACATCATTCTATTCTTATATCCACCATAAGCAAAGGCACGGGCAATTCCAATTGCTCCAATTGCATCGAGTCTATCCGCATCTTGGACGATAAAGCCTTCAAGCGAGTCAATTTTATTTTTTACATTTGCCCCTTTGTAGGAAATGTTTTTGATGATATTGCACACTTTGTCAGTGATGTGTGATTCGACGGAGCAAGAATCAAGCCACTCCTTAGCGCGAAGCGGGGTATCATCTTCTGACTCATTAAATTTCCAGTCATCTAAATCATGTAATAAAGCGGCGAGTTGAACGATGAATGAATCCGCTTTTTCATGTTCGTTGATGGCGAGTGCATTTTTCCAAACGCGATAAATATGCCACCAATCATGACCAGACGAATCGTTTGAAAATTCTTGTTTAATATATTCAGCAGTTTTTTGAATAATTTCATTTTGATTCATGCCCTTATCTTAACCTGCTCCTTCATAAGCGGATTTAATCCATGAAATTAATTCTGCATCTACTTCTTTCGCTTCCGTTAAGTTGACGGTGTAATTGCACATGCTACCTGCGGGTTGTTCATTCAGCCGAGCATTTTTCTTAAGACCTTTGATATTGATGCCAACTTCAAAGCGTGTGTTGGTTTTGGGACCTATCATCGCAAATTGCTTTTTTCTTCTTAAACTTACATATCCTTTTTTCGGCGCGATTTCAAATTCTCCAAATTTGTTAATTTCTTTCATCAACTTTTCGTGAATGGGACGAAAAC
This sequence comes from Anaerolineales bacterium, assembly GCA_016789345.1. Lineage (GTDB taxonomy): Bacteria > Chloroflexota > Anaerolineae > Anaerolineales > Villigracilaceae > Villigracilis. The sequence goes on from JAEURG010000123.1 coordinate 5,361, forward strand.
CTGCTTTTGCTCCAGAATAAATTTCATCCAAGACTGCATCTTCCGATTTCCCTTTTGCCACACTCGCACCATCTGATTTAAGCACTACATGTGTCAATGTATTTGCATCGCCATGACCTAAGCCAAGTTTTTCCATGAGCATTGAACGAATTTCACCATGTTTGCTTAATCCACTTTTTTTGATGAATGCAGAAAGTTCTGTAAGTGACATTCCAGTTTTCTTTTGAATGTTGTTGATTTGGGTTTGAATGGCTTTATCTACAGTATCCATTTTTATATCCTTATCTCCACAAGCCAAGTATAAAACCAATTAATGTGAAGTAGACGGTAATGAATCCGCCGTTAATGAAAATATACTTCCATGATTTTTGCTCAAACAAGGCGATGATGGCGAAAATTAAAGTACTCCAGCCAAAACCAGCGAGGAAACCTGCTGTGGCTCCCCAAATTGCATCTGTCGCAGAATCACCGAGGAAGAAGGCGAGGTTATATGAAATGATGAGTGAAAATAGAAAAGCAAGTCCATACGTTTTGGCGGGATTTTGTTTAGCCAGTTGTTCTTCTGTGAGTTTAGTTTCAGCAAGCCAACCCTTATAAAAAAGGATTGGTGAATACCATAATGCTCCCAATGCTAAGTTGAGAATGGCACAAACAAAAACAGCTAAGTGATTGATATATAAACTTTCCATGAGTTATGTCTCCTGTGAGATAGATTTGAACATAATCTTATTGGAGACGAAAGGGAATGTATTGTAAAAAATTTACCTTGTTTTATATGTGTCACCCTGAGCATAGCGAAGGGTCTCTACTATAATCTCAGAGATTCTTCGCCGCAAAGAACAAGAACGCGGCTCAGAATGACATGCTAACTCACAGGCACATAATTCAAAGCGGATGTCTTCTTGCTTAGATATTCATTCGGTGTGAAACCAGAAAACTCTTTGAAATCGTGAATGAAATGGGATTGGTCATAGAATCCGCTTTTGTGGGCGATGAAAGACCAATCATACGAATTGTCAGATTCGATTTCTAAAATCGCTTTTTGAAAACGTA
>JAEURG010000124.1 GCA_016789345.1 Anaerolineales bacterium
ATTATAATTCGGGCGTTTGAAAATTGGAGAAATGAAATGAAAATTTTACAAGAAACCGCCCTGACCTATGATGATGTTTTGCTCGTGCCTCAATATTCCGAAATTGATTCGCGACGCATGCTTTCAACCAAAAGCCCACTCACCAAGAAAATTTTTTTGAACGCCCCCATTGTCTCTGCTAACATGGATGTAGTCACCGAAAGTGAAATGGCAATTGCGATGGCACGTGAAGGCGGGATTGGAATCATTCATCGTTTTATGACAATTACCGAGCAAACCCGTCAAATTGAAAAAGTGAAAAAAGCCGAATCATTTGTTGTGGATAAACCGATTACATTATCTGAAAAAAGTTCCGTTGGCGATGTGAAGCGTGTAGTTGAAGAAACCGATACTGGCGGTATTTTAATTGTTGATAAAAACGAAAAACTGGTTGGCATTGTCACCACGCGTGATTTGCTATTTGAACATGATGAGAGCAAAAGCGTCACTGCCATAATGACAAAAGATGTTATCTCAGCTTCCAAAGATACATCTTTGAGTGAAGCGGAAAAATTATTGCATGAACACCGCATCGAAAAATTGCCATTGGTGGATAACGATGGCAAAGTGGCTGGGTTGGTGACGTTGAAAGATATTATGAAAATCATCAAATACCCAACTGCCACCAAAGATTCCAAAGGACGTTTGGCAGTCGGCGCGGCGGTTGGCGTGCGTGATAAAGAAATGCGCCGCGTGGAAGCGATATTAAATGCAGGCGTTGATTGTATTGTGGTTGATATTGCACACGGCGATTCGCATTTAGAAATCGAAATGATAAAAAATATCCGCAAGCATTTTCCGCAAGCACAAATTATCGGCGGCAATGTCGCCACTGCTGATGGAACGAAAAGATTAATAGATGCAGGCGTTGATTCTGTAAAAGTAGGTGTGGGACCTGGTTCAATTTGTATTACACGTCAAGTGGCTGGTTCAGGTGTTCCGCAATTGACTGCTGTGATTGAATCCGCAAAAGTTGCCAAAGAATCTGGTATCCCCATTATTGCAGATGGTGGCATTCGTTTCCCTGGTGATGTAGCAAAAGCAATCGCCGCAGGTGCAAGTACTGTCATGATTGGTTCTATGTTAGCAGGTACTGATGAAAGTCCTGGCATGATGATGACTCGTAGAGGTCATAAATATAAAGCATCAAGAGGCATGGCATCACTCACTGCAAATATTGAAAGAAACAAACGTGAAGGCAATGATTTAACGAAAGAAGAAATTGAAGATTATGTCGCCGAAGGAGTCGAAGCCGCAGTGCCATATCGTGGCAAAGTGCGCGAAGTATTGACTCAACTAGTCGGCGGTTTACAATCAGGTATGAGTTATAGTGGAGCACATTCCATTCAAGAATTTCAAGAGAAAGCGATTTTTATGCGTATGACAGGGGCTGGCTTGAAAGAGTCTGGTCCGCATGATGTGGAAGTTTTGGGATAGTTTTCAGGTTTACAGGTTTAAATGTTAACAAGTTTGAGACTTTAGACCTTTGACCTTAGACTTTACAACTTTTAAACCTTTCAACTTTCTAACTTTTTAACGAATACAAACGGAGAATTTATGACAACAAACAACTGGCTCGAAAAAGATAAAAAACAATTACACCCTGTTTATCATCCGAAATCACATGCAAACGCCTTAGTGATTGAACGTGGTGAAGGTGTATGGCTTTACACAGTAGATGGAAAAAAGATTTTAGATGGCATGGCTGGTTTGTGGAATGTCAATGTCGGGTATGGACGAGAAGAACTTGCTAAGGTCGCATATGACCAAATGAAAAGTTTAGCATTCACATCCAATTTTTCTGGGATGACGAATCTACCTTCAATTCAATTGGCAGAAAAACTTGCAGGTTTTGCTTATGAAGGTTTGAACACAACTTTATTTGTATCTGGTGGCTCAGAAGCAAATGATTCCGCATTCAAAACAGCAAGATATTATTGGAAGCGAAAAGGTAAGCCGACAAAATATAAAGTCATTGCTCGCAAAGGTTCGTATCATGGCGTTACATTAGCCGCAACATTTGCAACGGGGCTTGAAAAATATCACACCATGTTTGGTCCCGCAATGGATGGATTTGTTCACATCCCTGCGCCAAACCCATATCGTTATGAAGGTCAGTTGAAGGGAGATGAAAACATAGGTCAAGCCGCCGCTCGAAGTCTGGAAGAAGCGATACTGCGTGAAAATCCAGATACTGTTGCGGCATTCATTGCTGAGCCTGTCATGGGTGTGGGAGGTGTAATCATCCCGCCTGATGATTATTTTCCGTTAGTGCGCGCGATTTGTGATAAATATGAAATTTTATTTATTGCTGATGAAGTTATCACGGGTTTTGGGCGCACGGGCGAATGGTTTGGTTTGAAACATTGGAATGTGAAACCTGACATTTTATCTTTTGCAAAAGCGATTACCAGCGGATATGCTCAACTGGGCGGGATTCAAATTTCGGATACGCTTCGCGACGCGATTGAAACTGCTACTGAACCTGAGGCTTTTATGCATGGCTACACATATTCTGGTCATGCTATGTCATGCGCGGTTGGATTGAAAAATTTAGAAATTATGGAAAAAGAAAATTATCCGCAACGCGCAAAAGAATTAGGGAAACGATTACTAGAAGGTTTACAAACCTTGAAAGAATTTTCTTTCGTCGGTGATGTGCGCGGACTTGGTTTGGTCTGCGGTGTAGAAATTGTTTCAGATAAAGAATCCAAAAATCCAGACCCAGCCATGACGATGAAAATTTTCAAAGCCGCACAAGAACGCGGATTACGAACTCGTCCATTAGGAAACACGCTTGCGTTCTCACCTCCGCTTTCTATTAATGAAGAAGAAGTAGATGAAATTGTCAAACGCCTTGGCGCGGCGATGGATGGAATTTAATACATAGAGATTAGAGACTGGAGAATGGTTTTGCTAAAAGCTAATCGCTAATAGCTAACTGCTAAAAATGTCTGTCTATCTGCACGATATTCCACTAAACCAAGCACAAGCAAAGTTTCAAGAAGCATTGCAGGATGCTGATTTATGGCGTGTATTAAGTGTTGAAGAAATTCCATTAGACGAAAATGCTTTGGGAAGAGTCACGGCTGAGCCTATTTGGGCACAGATTTCATCACCACATTACCACGCCTCCGCGATGGATGGTTTCGCTGTTCGAGCAGAAGATACTGTTGGCGCACAACCTTCCACACCAATTCATTTACGAATTCTTAATTCCCAATTCCCAATTCCCAATTCCCTAATTGCACAATATGTTGATACCGGCGATCCATTACCCGATTGGGCAAATGCAGTCATTCCCATTGAAAATGTTGAATCGCTGGATGAAAATAATCAAATCACAAATGCGATTCGTAAACCATCATCCATACGAATCCGCGCTTCTGTAACTCCGTGGATTCATGTCAGACCATTAGGTGAAGATATTGTCGCTACACAATTGGTTTTGCCGGCAGGTCATATTCTCAGACCAGTGGATTTAGGCGCAATAGCTGCATCCGGGCATCAAAGCATAAAAGTTTCTCGCAAACCGAAAGTTGCTATTTTGCCAACAGGCAGTGAACTTGTTCCAATTGGCTCAAAATTAAAATCGGGAGATATTCTTGAATACAACTCGCTTGTGTTGGCATCACAAATCAAGCAAATGGGCGGTGAAGCGACGCGTTATCCGATCATTAAAGATGATTTCGATTTGATCTGTGAAAAAGTTTTAGAAGCAAGCCAAACGCATGATTTGATTTTATTAAACGCAGGTTCATCCGCTGGCGCAGAAGATTTCTCTGCAAAAGTTGTAGAAAAATTGGGACAGGTGTTAGTGCATGGTGTGGCTGTAAGACCAGGTCATCCGGTTATTTTGGGAATGGTAAAAAAGGGAATTGGGAATCGGAATTCGGAAACGACTCCCATCTCCCAATTCCCGATTCCCATCATCGGCGTCCCCGGTTATCCTGTCTCTGCATCATTAACAGTAGATATTTTTGTCGAACCGATTCTCGCAAAATGGCTTGGACGAAAACAAAACGAATTGCAAACAGAAGAAGCAATATTAACTAGAAAAATTGTCTCCCCTGCTGGTGATGATGATTTTGTTAGAGTTGCCGTTGGCAAAGTGGGAGATAAATTATTAGCCGCGCCATTATCTCGTGGAGCGGGAGTAATTACATCATTAGTACAAGCAGATGGACTTGCATTAATTCCAAGCGGCACACAAGGCATTGATGCTGGCGAAAAAATTCAAGTAAAACTATATCGAACAAAATCTGAAATTGAAAAAACGATTCTTGCCATCGGCTCGCATGATTTAACGCTTGATTTAATGGCGCAATTTTTAGCAGAAAAAAATCGCCGCTTGGCTTCGGCAAATGTTGGGTCACAAGGTGGGTTGGTAGCATTAAGAAGAGGCGAGGCGCATTTTGCAGGTTCACATCTTCTAGACCCACAAACAGGTGAGTTCAATATTTCATATATTCGTCAGTACATGCCAAACATAAAAGTTAAAGTAGTTGCATTAGTTGGACGGGAGCAAGGCTTGATTGTTAAAAAAGGAAACCCGAAGGGAATCAAAAGTTTGGGTGACCTCGCAACTCGCAGTCAAGAGCGAAGCGTGCAGTTTGTTAATCGCCAACGTGGTTCTGGCACGCGCACCTTACTAGATTATTATTTGAATCAGTTAAATATCCCCCATGAGTATATTGCGGGCTATCATCAAGACGAGTATACTCATCTTGGCGTTGCAACAGCAGTGGCATCGGGTCGGGCTGATTGTGGCTTGGGCATTGCCGCCGCCGCACAAGCATTAGATTTAGATTTCATCCCGCTTTTTCAAGAGCGATATGATTTGGTAATCCCGAAGCAATTTATAGAATTTTTATCGCCTCTTTTTGACCTGCTAGTTGATTCGCGTTTTCAAGAGGCTGTATCTCAACTGAAAGGTTATGACGTGTCTGTGATGGGCACAATTATTTTGGAGGACGAATGACCGAAGGTTTAATTATTGACGATAATCGCCAAACAGCAGATGCTTTACAACAAATGCTAGGCTTATTAGATTTACCAGCAAAAGTGGCTTATGGTTCCAGCCCTGCGATGTCATTATTAGCGAGTTTTATTCCGCAATTTATTTGCTTAGATATCAACATGCCCGGCGTGGATGGCACAGAAGTTTTGGCATTTATCCGTCGTGAACCGCGTTTGATGAAAGTTCCAGTGATTGTCATTACATCAGACGACCAACCTGAAACCCGTCAACAAGTGATGAAAAGTGGCGCACAAGCCATGATTATTAAACCTGTGACGATTGATATGCTAGAAACGGCATTCAAAAAAGCAGGTATCATTTCGTAAATAAAAACGGACGCGAAAGCGTCCGTTTTTATTTTACATACATGTAATTCTGAACGGAGCGAAGAATCTCTAGAATAATCTTGGAGATTCTTCGCCACAAAGAGCAAGAGCGTGGCTCAGAATGACACGATTAAGGTTGGGGCCATGGAATATCTACGGGTTGAGAATAACCATGTTTTTCGACTGTATAAATCTTCCCATAAGAAGGTGTGGAACAGCCTTTTTCGTCTTTGACTGTGTAACTGGTTTCGTATTGATTTGGGTAAGAGAACGTCCACCAAATGTAAAATGAGTTTTGGCAAACAAAGGCTTCAATAAAATAGCCTCTATCATCATCAGCAGTCATATCCATTCTATCCCACGTAATAGTCACTTCATCGCCTTTGCGTGTGGCTTGCACATTTTGTACAGGTCCATACATGTTGCTACCAATCGTCAATAAATTAGGTTCAACTTTTTTGAGCGTGGATACATCACCAACTACATCTACAACGGATGGGGCAACCCAGCAAAAATACTTTAATTTATCGAACTTAATGTATAGCCATTTACTGTATAACGCTGTTCCACGCACTTCGCCGACATCGCCTGCATATAAATCCGCCGCATGGAGATAAGCAACTGATGGACCATATCTACAATGCGCTTGTTTGTTGACGGTTACTGTTGGGAATGTAAATTCAGGCGTTAACGTAACGGTTGGTTCAGGTGTATTTGTAATTGTGGGTGTAAATGTAGCCGTAGAAGGTAAAGTCGGTTCAGGCGTGGCAGTGACGTAAATCACTTGTGGCGTAAGCGTTGGCGCGGGAGTTGGTGTTTCGGCTGGCGCGGATGGTGCACAAGCGGTTAGTAAAAATACAAAAAACAATAAAATCTTTTTTTTCATTTGAATTCTCCAAAACATATTGTAGGGGCGAGGCATGCCTCGCCCCTACTCGAAATTTTCCAACAATGTAACTACATTTTCACCAAGTTCATTATTTGCATAACCACCTTCCATAATAATAGCAGTAGGGAGGTTTAGACTAGCAATCTTTTTTCCTATTTGAGCAAAGCCATTTCTGGTGACGTGGAATTTGCCAAGCGGGTCGCCATCGAATGTATCCATGCCTGTAGATAAGACAAGATAATTCGGCGAGAATTTTTTTATCATTTCAAGTGCTTCATCCAAAGCAATTAAATAATTTTTATCGTCTGTGCCTTTTGGCAATGCAAAATTTTTATGGAAGCCAAGTCCATCACCTGCACCAGTTTCATCTGCAAAGCCAGCATAATGTGGGTATTCAAAATCAGGGTCACCATGAATGGAAATGGTCAATACATCATTGCGTTCATAAAAAATATCTTGTGTGCCATTGCCTGCGTGATAATCAATATCTAACAAAGCAGTTTTACCTTTTGAAGATAACCAATTTGCGGCAACAGATGCGTTATTGATGAAACAATATCCGCCCGCATAATCTTTTCCTGCATGATGTCCCGGCGGACGACAAAGCGCAAATGCTGACTGCTGATTGCTGACTGCTGAACTTGCACAACTCAATGCACAATTTGCAGAAGTAAGCGCGGCTTGATATGTGCCTGCTACAATGCAAGCCGATAAATCCATCATGTAATATCCGCCACGACCATGCAATGATGAAGTTGGGCGAGCCTTTCTTCTTAATGCAAACGTGGCGGGTAAGAAGGCATGTGTCTCAGGTGAAGTGGCGATTGAAGAATCAGATGCCAGCCACTCGGTCCAGCATGAAGCGAGAAAGTTAATATAATCTTTATCATGCACGGCTAAAATTGGGTCGAGTCCAAAATCAGTTGGCTCCATTAAGTTTGCCCAATCCGTTTTGTTTAATGCAAATAAAATTTTATCCATGCGGTCTGGGTTTTCAAAATATGGCACACGTTGCCCGCCATCAAACACTTCAAAAGGTGGGTAATGATTTCGATGGGCTTCAGAGTAAAATATGTTCATAAAAAAATTTTATCACAGAGGAAACATGGAATTATTTGAAGCAATACATGGACGACAAACCATCAGCAAAGTGAAGCAAGATGAAGTTTCACGCGAGTTGATTGAAAAAATTTTAAGCGCGGCAGTGCAAGCGCCGAATCATTATAAAGTGAGACCGTGGCGTTTTGTGGTGTTGACTGGAGATGGACGTAAAAAACTTGGTGATGTAATGTCCGCTTCTTTTTTTGAACGCAATCCTGCTACGCCACCTGAAGGGTTAGACAAAACCCGAGCATTGCCGCTGCGCGCGCCCGTTGTGATTGCTGTTGCGGCAGATAAACCCAGCGAGCCAAAACATATTGAAGTGGAAAATATTTCAGCGGCTTCGGCGGCGGCTTACATTATGTTGGTGACTGCAAATGCACTTGGGCTTGGAGCCATTATCCGCACAGGTGAATGGGCACGCGACCCGAAAGTGAAACAGTTTTTAGGTTTTGATGCTGACCAAACAATTGTCGGTTTTGTTTATATCGGCTATGCAGATGTGATTCCAGAGCCGTATGTGCGAGTTGGATTTGAGGATAGGGTCAGGTGGGTGGAGTAGAAAAATGAAAACTAGATTTTTCTTTGTTTTAGCAATGTTCGTAATAGTTTTGATTTCCTGTAACTCACAGGAACAAAACTTAATAAACGTTGAGCCTTCTTATATTAATAATGAAATTTTAATAAGAGTTGCAAGTTTTGCAAATACATTTAAAACAAAAGACCCAATTTTCCTTGAACTTAAATACAATTCAACAAATGATATAACTTTTCCAAATAACTACAACCTTAAGATTTTTTATAAAACCAAAAACGAATGGGTTGAAATAAACGAAGAACCAACACAAAGATTCCCAGAAGGCGATATTTTGTTTTCTCCTAATATAACTATGCCTATAGTTGAATCGGTAGTTGTTTACCCAGCTTTGCCAAGTCTGTTTGAGAATTATGTTTTGCGAATTTATGTAATAGGTAAGATGAGTACAGAACAAGGTGAAAAAGATGTGGCGGCATACACCGAGGTTAACCTTTCTCCGTAATTGTGTTTCTTCTTAAAGTATAAAAAATAATTATTCCTTATACTTCAACTCGCCTGCTTCAATACTGATTGACAGGCGATTTTGTTTGGGGACGAGCGGGCAAGTGGCATAATCTGTGTAAGCGCAGGGCCAGTTTTCGGTGCGGTTGAGGTCGAGAATAAAATTGGTGGTTGAAGGTGGTGTGAGGTAAATTCTACGTCCGCCGCCGTAGGTAGTAGTTGTATTGGTTTCATCTGAAAAAAATAACAACAAATCTTTGTCACTTTTTTCTACTTCAATTGAGCAATCCACGCCTTTGAATTGAAAATGAACATGCCCTAGAAAAATTGCATCCACTTCATTCCCTAAGGCTTCCACTTTTTTTATCTGCTTCGGCGTTTCATACGGAATATATTTTGCTGGTACTTTGTATTCTTCTTTGACGGGATAATATTTCAAACCATCAAATTTTTTCTTATCTTTTGATTCTTTGTCCCACATTCTGATTAAAAACGCATCACCTCGCACTAAAACCTTCATGGTCAATGACCCAATGTGAATCATATCTGGGTTTTCGTCTCGGTCTGTGATTAAGATTCTGCTTTCAGGGTTAGGGTTATCTGATTCAAATTTCACATCTTTTTCAGGATGAAATGTCACTTGTCCGTTTTTGAGAGTGAAATTTCCACAAAATGATTTTGGAAAGGATGGATGAAAAATTTTGTTACTTTCGTCATTGCCGAAAGAGTTTTGACCTTCTTTCAACCAAAACAAACCAACTAAGTTGAGCCAGTGTAAATCATTTGCTTTGATATTTTTGTCTTTTTCTTGACGGAATTTGAGAATGTTTTTTTGATAAGAGGTTGGCATGTGGAGTAATTATTTCTTGTGTTGAGGATTTGACCGCTGACCGCAGACGACAGACCATACTTACGGTCAACGGTCGGCGGTCTGTTGTCAGATATTCTATTTTAATATTTCTATCATTATATCGGGTCTGTCGGTCATGATTCCATCTACGCCCCATTCGATGAATTTGCGCATGGTTTCTTCGTCATTAATTGTCCACGGTTCGACAGCTAGATTTCTTTCATGTGCCGCGCGGATAAATGACTCGGTCATCACTGTGATTCCGCTGGATTCTTCGGGAACTTGTAATGAATAAAATTGGGGTGAGTAAAAACCAGTCAGAAAAACTTTGCTTAGTAAAACAAAAACTGTGGTTTCATTCTTTGCACTAGATGTAGCAACTTCAGGGCATTCTTCTCGAAAGGCTTTCATTTTGTCATCATAAAAAGAAGCGACGACAATTTTTTCTTGCATATCATATTCACGAATCATGTCACAAAACGGTTCAATCATGGAAGTATTTGATTTTTTGATTTCAATCGTCATTTTCATTTGTGGAAAAGAATTAAATACTTCTTCCAAAGTTGGGATTGTGATTCCTTGCCCGCGAAATGGGAAGGTTGCATCATTATCATTTGACCAATCATAACCTGCATCAAATTGTTTGATTTCATCTAATGTCATTGATTCAACTTCGCCTGAACCATTTGTGGTTCGGTCAATGGTTTCATCGTGAATCAAAACGAGGACATTATCTTTTGTGATGTGTAAATCCATTTCGAGAACATCTACGCCGAGGTCAACAGCATTTTGAAATGCAAACATGGTGTTGCCTGGCGCTATGCCATCTCCGCCTTGGTGGGCAATGACCAAAGTATCAGTTAAATCAGAGGCATAATAGGGGTGAACAGGTGCGGGTCGAGAAGTGAGGCGAAAAATCAATCCTGCAAAAATTAAAAATATAAGGGCAATCTGCCAGCGTTTTAATTTCATGAATCTACTCCAAAAAATATAATAGTAATTTTACTCGTTCTGTGAAAAATGCTTATAATTTGAGAAAATATTTTTGGAGAAGATGGATGAAGAAAGTTTTGTTTGTTTTGTTAAGTGTGTTGATAATTTCTGCGTGCGGTGAATCTGCTTCTGGTATCAATCAAAATGTTTTACCAACTGTGCCATCTAATTATGTTAATTTGACCAATCCATTAAGTGCTGATGCGGCGATTGCAGGTGGTGAAATTTTTCAAAGCACCTGCGCGACGTGCCACGGCTCAGGCGGACATGGAGATGGTCCGGCCGGCGCGGCTTTGAATCCTCCGCCGAAAGATTTATCGGTCTTGCAATTAGAAGTGAGTGATGGATATTTGTTTTGGAGAATTTCGGAAGGAAGCCCCGGTACAGCCATGGTGGCATGGCGCGGAATTTTAAGTGATGAACAAATTTGGCAATTGACCACGTATATTCGCACTTTGAAATAAAAAAGACGGACGTTTCAAACGTCCGTCTTTTTATCGCTCTTCTAAGGCGGCGACTATTTTTTCTGAAAGTTCGTCGGGATGAAATGGTTTGGTGAGGTAATCGTTTGCACCTGCACCAAAAGCAACGGCGCGGCTGTCGCTATCGTCTAATGCGGTTACGATGATGATGGGTAACTTTTTGAATTGGGGAACTTCACGCAACATTCTACAAACACGAAAACCGTCTGGTTGAGGCATCATTAAGTCCAGTAAAACTAAATCTGGATTTTCGGTTTTTGCAACTTCAATTGCTTGAGAACTGTCATTGACTGTGACGGTTTGGTAGCCATCGGCTTTGAGTAGTTTTTCTAGCAAGTCAGTTACTAATTTGTCGTCGTCAACCATCAGAATTTTTGTCATCACTACACCTAATCATGAATTTTATCTAATCATACATTAAAACAGTTACTGCTTGCAAGATACCCCAACAAAACTGAAAGTATTTTGTTATGCCTTGTTTAAGGTGGCGTTAATCAGTGCCATAAAAGATTTTGGCATAATGGGTTTAACAACGAAATCGTCTGCGCCTGCGTTAAATGAGTCTCGTTTACTTCCTTCGTCTCCTAAGGCAGAGACCATAATGACGGGAATGCTTGCGGTCTTTGGGTCAGACTTTATCAATTTGCATAATTGAATTCCGTTAATGTTTGCCATCATAATATCGAGCAAAATTAAGTCAGGTCCAAAGATTTCAATGGCGTTGGTTGCATTTTTGCTTTCAGTAATGGAAAATGGCTCATGCTTGTTGGTTTTGATGATACTTTCGAGCAAAGCAGTTGTTTCTAAGTCGTCATCTACAATTAATATTTTTGCCATCAGAATCTCCAGTTACTCTTTCTTTAACAAAGTTTCCACTTTGTAAGCTAGTTCATCTAAATTAAAAGGTTTGGCTAAGTAGTCGTTTGCGCCAAAGGTAGTTGCTTTGCTATTGCTATTATCTAATGCCGTGATGATTAGTATCGGTGTTTTGGCAAACTTTGGTTCTTCGCGTAACATTTTGCAGAGTGTGAAACCATCTGGGTAGGGCATCATAATATCGAGAATAATCAAATCTGGACGGACGCTGTTCGCCGCCTGCATTGCTTTTGAACTGTCATTGAGTGTGGTGACTTGATAGCCAGTTGCTGCCAGAAACCGCCCTAGTAAAGTTGTGACTTTTTCGTCATCATCCACAATTACGATTTTTGCCATAAGGTTTCCCTGAAGAACAGACTTGCCGTTTCAGATTTCTCATATTATACCCGCATTAATTTTCTTATACTGCTTAAGGCTTCCGAGTTTTTGTTTTTAGAGTATCATCTTACTTGGAGAATTAACTATGCCTCAAAAAGAATTACATTATGCAAATCGAATCGGTTGGTTGCGTGCGGCAGTACTTGGAGCCAATGACGGAATTGTTTCAACGGGAAGTTTGGTGGTAGGTGTTGCGGCGGCAAGCGCAGCGCGCGGAGATGTGTTACTAGCAGGTATTGCTGGGATGGTAGCAGGTGCAATGTCTATGGCGGCGGGGGAGTATGTTTCTGTCAGTTCACAAGCCGATACTGAAAAATCAGATTTAGCCCGCGAGAAAAAAGAACTTGAAATTGATGATGTTGGCGAACGCAAGGAATTAGCCAATATCTATGTCAAACGTGGACTTGAACCCGCACTTGCAAAACAAGTGGCAGACCAATTAATGAAACATGATGCCTTGATGGCACATGCGCGTGATGAACTTGGATTAACTGAAGTTCACACGGCTCGACCCTTTCAAGCGGCATGGACATCTGCTTTATCCTTCGCGTTAGGTGCGGCATTGCCATTATTGGCAGTGTTACTTTCGCCAACAAATTTAATTATCCCAGTGGTAGTGATTAGCTCCTTATTCTTTTTAGCAGGCATGGGCATGTTAGCCTCAAACACAGGTGGCTCAAACATTTGGGTTGGTGCTTTGCGCGTCACGTTTTGGGGTTTAGTCGCGATGATTGCAACATTTTTGGTTGGAAGATTGTTTGGGACAAGTATCTCTTGACCCCAACCCCCACCCGTCCTCCCCCAAATACGCAACTGAAAGTATATAAAATTCTGCAGATCTATCCAGCGGATTTGGGGGAGGTGTCCGAAGGACGGAGGGGGCATTATTTAACTTCTAAAACATCAGATGATTCAAATATTCTTTGCAAAGTTTCTACAATCACTTGATACATTTCATCGTCCGCGTCAAACTGTATTTCAACTTGACCAAAATCCTCATTCCCAAATTCTTCAACAAGCTCGCGCTTCAATTTGACCTCCAGCCTGTTTCTTGATACCCGAACAGACTCTAAGCCTCCATAACTTGAATTGGATTGGTCATTGATTTCAAAATAATAAACACTATCCTCAAACTCAATTGCACGCGAAAACATAAGCACGGACGGTTCATCTGGATTTGTTTCAGGGTCAGCGAAAAGTAGATTGGCTACTTGCTCGTTTACATCTGGTTCAATAATAAAAGCGGTGAATTTCATAAATTAGTTTCCTTTGTTTTAGCGTAATTTTATCCTAACAAGATATAAATCCTCCCCTGACTCGTTTAGAATCCTCTCAAGAGAGGATTTAAAACCTTCCTTGAGAGGTTTGTAATCCTCTCAAGGAAGGATTGGGTTCTTGTTTTACTGCGTGTAGAAAAACGAGCATATTAAACAAAAAAGAGACAGTCACTTTTGCGTAGCACCCCATAGCATAGTGGGTTAAGTGGCTAAAAAAGAACTCGGAGGTCTTTAAGACCTCCGAGTTCTTTTTATCTGATTCATAGTCATTACTTAAGATGCCACTTGCCTAGCAAAGATTCTTTTTCGGTTAATCCTTCACATTGTTCATCTAACAACTTGTACGCCTCTTGCCATTGAGATTGAAATGATTCAAAATCTTGTTTGGATTTCCAATGGTCAATGGTTAAGTAAAATTGCGAGTTTATTTCATCTTGAAATAATTCTGTGCCTAAATAACCTTGAGATCTTTTGAATAAATCTGCCCATAAACCGTTAGTAGAGTATATTTCTTCAAATTTTATTTTATGTTCTTCTTTGACTTGATATTGCCAAATAATATTAAACATATAACCTCTACTTCGTCATCAACTCATCCACTGCATTGACCAACTCTCTTAAATTGCCAACCTTCAAGACATTATCACAAAGCGGAGCATACTTGGGCATGTCACTGTCACCGTGCCACAAGGTTGGGGGTTCAGGATTCAGCCAGATGGTGCGTGAGGCGCGGCGCGTCATCAAAGAGAAAATGTCGAGGCGTGGGTCATAATAATTATTGCGTCCATCCCCAACGATAATTAAAGTCGTGCCACTGTTCAATGTATCCATGTAACCATCGTTGAAATTTTGCAAAGACCAACCGAGGTCGGTGTTGTAATGTCCGCTGGGCATGCGCCACAAAACCGATTGAATGGCTTCATCGGCATTCGCGCCGCTGAAATCTTCGCTGATAGATTCAAGATGGTCAATGAACGCGAAGGCATGAGTTTTGCGAACTTGCCCTTGCAATGCAAACAGAAAACTCAACATCAGTTCAGAACAAAAACGCATCGAAGTGCTGATGTCGCAAATCACAACAATCTTTGGCTTTTTGATTTTATCTTTGTGATGAATTTCCATCGGCACGCCATGATATTTTAAATTGGCGCGAATGGTAGTCTTTGGGTCAAGTGTTCCGCTTTTCATTCTTTTTTGGCGCAATGCAATGCGTGTGCGTAATGCGGCGGTAAGTTTTTTTACTTCACGTTGTAATAATTTTTTATCTGCATCCGATAACGCTTGAAACGGACGATTCATCAAACTATCAATGTTATCGCCACGCGGGCGTTCACTTAAATTTTCAGCCAAGCGTTCGCCAGCAAAACGATTGATTTGTTCTTGCATGCCTTGCATGTTTTGTTGAATCATCTCGCGCATTTGTTCAACACGGTCACGGCTCATACCCATTTGTTGCAATTGTTCCATCAACTCTTTCAAGGCTTCACGCACTTCAGGAAACGCCAAAGCACGCATCATCCGTTGTGCCATCCAATTTTGATAATTGAGATTATCTGCTTGATTCAATCCCACCATTCGACCTAACGCTTCTAACTCTGACTTTGTTAATGGTTCGCCATTCATCAGCCTTTCCATGCGCTGACGCATTTGCTCTGCAAATTGTTTCATTGCCTCAGCCCACATCTGCGCTTCTTCGGGAGTCATATCATCTGTTGGATTTCCGCCCATCATCGGCGGTTGACCTGTCCCAAAGAATAATGGAAATAATTTTTCAAACGTGGGAATATCTTTTACATCTTTGATTAAAGTTGCACGCAAAGATAATTTGAATTGTTCTCTATCTTGAATCCCCATAATATCCACAGCCGAAAATGATTCGGCTGATTCAGCCAACGAAACCCGAACCCCACTTGCTCTTAATGCCGCAATTAGTTGTAAGATGCGAGATTCCATTTTATGTTCTCCGTAGGGGCGAGGCATGCCTCGCCCCTACAAAAATCAATTTCCAGAAAACCTTCCAAATTCATCATTATTATTTCTTGGTCTCGGTTGTTGTGGGGGAGGCGGATTGATATATTGTCTCTTCGCTTTTTGCAAATCAGCTTCGTGCTTTAACAAAACAGAAATTGTATCTTCCAAAGTTGTTTTATCTAAATTACTGGCATTCAATGCCACAAGTGCATTCGCCCAATCCAATGTCTCACTGATAGATGGAGATTTACGCATGTCAGCTTTTCGTAAGCGTTGTACAAATTCCACAGCCTGTCCTGCCAACTTCGGATTCAAATCTGGGACTTTCAATCTCACGACCGCAAGTTCTTCTTGTAAAGTTGGATAATCAATAAATAAATATAAGCATCTGCGTTTCAATGCTTCGGAAAGTTCACGCGTGTTATTTGATGTCAGAATCACAAACGGTTTATGTTTTGCGGAAAGTGTTCCCAACTCTGGAACAGAGATTTGAAAATCACTCAATACTTCCAAAAGAAATGCTTCAAATTCTGCATCGGCTCTGTCTATTTCATCAATTAATAAAACAGTGGGTTGGTCACTTAAAATTGCTTTCAATAACGGACGTTTCAACAAAAACCTTTCAGAAAAGAAAACATCTTCTTCTTTTGCTAATTGATCCGCCGCACCAGCGAGTGTGTCCGCTTTGCCCAAAGTATCATTTAATTTATCTCGCAAGAGTTGTGTATAAAGCAATTGCTTTGAATATTCCCATTCATACAATGCTTTGGATTCATCTAAGCCTTCATAACACTGCAAACGAATCAACTCACGACCCGTAGCGGATGCTATCCCTTTGGCTAATTCTGTTTTGCCCACACCTGCCGGACCTTCGGCAAGAAGCGGTTTTCCTAATTTTTGTGAAAGATACACAATCGTCGCAATCTCATCAGAAGCGATATATTTTTGTTTCGATAATTCTGTTTTTACATTTGCAGTTGAGTCAAAAATGTTTGTCATTATTCACCTTTGTTTTTGCTTGGTGGTTGAGTAGTCGCGTTCTTGTTCTATGCGACGTATCGAAACCACAAATTACAAATATATATAAAATTTAATTTTCAAATTCAATTGTTGGTCGAGTAGCCATGAGTGAAACGAATGGCTACTCGACCAACGGATTATTTTTTAAACCATCTTGGTTGCGTGAGCGTTTCAGGTTTAAGAATATCATCTAATTGTTCTTTGGTTAATAGACCTTTGGCTAGGATAATCTCTGCCACGCCTTTACCAGTTTCATACGCCTCTTTCGCCACAGCACTTGCATTTTCATATCCGATAATTGGATTCAGAGCCGTTACAATGCCAATAGATTTGTTGAGCATATCAGATAAATGTTCTTTGTTGGCTGTGATTCCTCTCACGCATTTTTCAGCCAAAGTTAAGCATCCATTTTTCAAATAAATCAAACTATCAAACAAACTATGTGCAATGATGGGTTCAAACGCATTGAGTTGAAGTTGTCCGCTTTCGGCGGCAAATGAAACGGTGACATCATTGCCAATTACTAAAAATGCAATTTGATTCATAACTTCAGGAATCACAGGATTGACTTTGCCAGGCATGATGCTTGACCCTGCTTGCACTGCTGGTAAATTGATTTCACCTAATCCAGTTCTTGGACCTGACGAAAGCAGACGAAGGTCACTACATATTTTTGATAGTTTAACTGCCACGCGCTTCAACACACCAGACAGTTGCACAAACGCCCCAACATCTTGCGTCGCTTCGACTAAGTTCCCCGCCGTGATATATTCAATCCCTGTCACTTCGCTTAAATATTTTCTCGCCAAACTTGCATATTCAGGGTGTGCATTGATTCCTGTACCAATCGCAGTTGCTCCAAGATTCATTTCTCGAATTAATAATGCACCTTCACGCAGACGTTGTTGGTCTTCTTCAAGCATGACAGCATAGGTGCTAAATTCTTGACCTAATGTCATTGGCACAGCATCTTGTAATTGTGTGCGTCCCATTTTCAAAACATCTTTGAATTCAATTGCTTTTTCAGCAAAAGCAATACGTAAGATTTCCATTGCTTCAATAAGTTCATCAATATAAAATCGCAACGCCACTTTGACGGCGGTGGGATACACATCATTTGTGCTTTGACTCATGTTCACATCTTCAAGTGGATGTAATTTTTTATAATTTCCTCGTTCAAAGCCTAAAATTTCTAATCCGCGATTCGCAATGACTTCATTGGCGTTCATATTGGTAGATGTGCCAGCGCCACCTTGAATCACATCTACAACGAATTGCTCACATAATTTCTCAGCCATAATTTCTTTACAAGCTGAGACAATTGCAATGGATTTTTTATTTTCTAATAACCCCAACTCATGATTAGCCAAAGCACAGGCTTGCTTAACAGCCGCCAATGCCTTCACAAAATTTGGATAAGTACTAATTGAAATGTTACTTATCGGAAAATTTTCTAATGCGCGTAAAGTGTGAATGCCGTAATATACATCCGCTGGTACTTCGCGTTCGCCAAGCAAATCATGTTCCAAACGAATTTTCACAAATTGACTCCAAGTTTTTTATAAACACTCAAATTTGCATTTAATTCTTTTTCAAGCGTGAATTGATTAATTATAGTTTCTCGCGCTGATTTTTGAATTGTCTCTTGGTTGCTATTCAACACTTCAAGCATTTTATTGGATAATCCATCCACATCATTGACATTCACAAAGTAGCCATTCTTTCCATCTTCGATTACATCCACAACTCCACCAACAGGTGTGGCAATGACAGTTTTTCCACAAGCCATAGCTTCTAAAACGGCATTGGGCATTCCATCTCGTAGCGATGGATGGACGAAGGCATCTATCAAAGAATAATAAGCAGGCAAATCTTTGTGAGGGATATGACCTGTGACGATGATTCGGGAATCAGGATTCGTGGTTTGGAATTCGTCAAAGAATTTTTTGTCTTCACCTTGTCGAACTTCGCCAACGATAAGTAAAGTAACAGGTTGTTTCTTATTGACTTGCGCGTAGGCGAGCAAGAGAGTTTGTAATCCCTTTTTTCCTCTTAGTTCACCAACAAAACCTATAACAGAAAGCGTGTCACTCTGAGGGAGGTGCTTTGCACCGACTGAAGAGTCTCTACGATTATCTCCGAGATCCTTCGCTTCGCTCAGGATGACATGGCTTGCTAACAAATCATTTCTTTTCATTGGCTTGAAATGATTTGTATCAATCCCATTTGGAATCAAAATAATTTCTCTATCAAAAAATGCTTTTGCTTTTTTGATTAAAACGCTTGCATTCGTAGTCACTGCATTTGCATTTTGCAAAGCGTACATGACGTGTGAAAATTTGCTTGGGTCAAATGTGGCGCGTTCGATGTCGTTGCCGCGAATGGAAACAACGCTTGGGATGTTTAGATATTTGCCTGCATACGTCGCAACGAAACCTGCCTGCGGAAGAAAATAGGCTTGGATTAAGTCGAAAGATTCTTTTTCGTGTTCGGCAACAATTAATTCAAACCAATCTACTAATGTATTATCCACGCGTTTGTGCGCGCCGAAGCGTGTGACTTTGACTCCGTTTGAGTTAAGTGTATGCGTCTCGGAGGCTGGCAGGTTGGAGGTCGGGACGAAGAGGCGGATTTGATGTCCAGCAGAAGTTAATAGATGTGCGAGTCGCTCAGTTGAGATTGCGAGTCCGCCGATGTCTGGTGTATACTTTTCGGAAAGTAATGCGATTTTCATTTGAGGTGTCTCAATGGCTGAACAATGTGAAATGGTGATTGGTTATTTGGTTCCGCATCGTTGTGAGAATCCGTCTTTGGGGAAATGTGTAAAGTGTGGACGTGGTTTTTGTGATGAGCATACGAATCAAAAA
>JAEURG010000159.1 GCA_016789345.1 Anaerolineales bacterium
ATGGATTGTGTTGCGGAATGAGCCATCGCCCCCGGGTAAAACGAAGCAATTTGAGCAGAAGCATGGTCAGTCGTCGCGAAGAAAGAAGCGGTGAATAAGCCAGGCACAACTTTCATTAAAGTAGTATCCACCCCTTTTGATTCGAGCCACTCGCGATAATCCGTAAAATCCTCACCCACAGTTGCCATCACGCGCGGTTTGCGACCAAGCAATGCCATAGTGTAAGCAATGTTTGGAGCAATGCCACCCCTTTGCTTTGACATGGAATCCACCAAAAAAGAAAGGCTGATAGATTCCAAACGGGTGGGCAAAATCTGCTCTTTGAAATGACCGGGGAAGGTCATCAAATAATCGTAGGCAACAGAGCCAGTTAAGAGAATATCCATTATTTACTCGCAGTAAAAGGCGCACTCGGGTGAGTGCGCCATAAATTTTCTAACTTTCGTGAGTGTATCACGAGGTTTTATAGATGTAAAGTTTTTTGAGGGTTGCAATTTTTAGCAAGCAAAGGAAAGGTTATTAATCATCTGCATCTGGACCTAACGAAAAATTGATTGCTTCCGTAATCTCACGCATTCGTTCATTTGATAATTTTGCGATAAACCCATCAAGGTTATCCTTTCTTATCGTTTGAATATTATCTGTATTTACGACGCAAATTTCAGGTACGCCATCATCTTCTGGCGTCAAGAGTACTTCTGATGGAATGTCGCGGATAGTTCTTGTGATAGGCGCAACGGTTACGCGGGTAAGTAGCAAAATTGCAGAGTTTCGAGTAAGGATTAAAGCGGGACGGCGTTTATCAGGCAAAGCAAACTTAACCCAATGAACCTCACCTCGTTTCATTGTCACCCCAATCTTGTATGGACTCCCAATCATTCAAATCATCTTGGTCAGGTGGGAATTTAGCATAGCCTTGAGCGTGTTTCTGTTCTAGTAAATAAATTTTTTGACTTTCAGAAACTCTTTTCAGGGCTTCTTGTGTAGGTTCTTCATTAAGTACAGTAAGGATGACTTTTCGCATCTTTGGTAAATCAACATTGTCGAGAACTCGCAAAACTCCATCTTCATCAATAATGGCTTCAAATGTTTGTAACATGTTACACCTCTTATCAGAGACTTATCGAAGTCTCAAAACGGCTCAATAAGTTGTATTCTATTTTACAACCTTTTTCAAACTTATCTCAAACGGCGGATAGGCGATTCCGTTTTCAGTGACAATGGCTGTCACCAAACGATTCGGCGTCACATCAAAAGCTGGGTTGCGGGCTTTAGCGTTTTTTGGTGTAACAGGCTCACCTTGAAATTGAATATCTAACACTTCGTTTGGATTTCGTTCTTCAATTGGAATTAAATCACCACTTGCTAAACTTAAATCAATCGTTGACGTTGGCACCACAGGATAAAACGGCACACCATTATCAAATGCCGCAAGTGCAAGCATATATGTTCCAATTTTATTGGCAACATCGCCATTCGCCGTCGTCCTATCAGACCCGACAAAACATTTTTGCACTTTGCCTGATTTCAAAAAATGACCTGACATATTGTCACTGATGATTTCATACGAAATGCCATATTGCTCTAATTCCCACGCTGTTAATCTCGCGCCTTGCAAACGCGGGCGTGTTTCATCAACCAACACATGAATCTTTTTTCCTTGCTTATGCGCTGTGCGAATTACACCCAACGCAGTTCCCCAATCTACAGTTGCTAACGCACCTGTATTGCAATGATGAATAATCGTGTCGCCATCATTAATTAACGTTGCGCCATGTTCTGCCATGCGTTTATTGATTTCGACATCTTCATCTGCGATTTTTTGTGCTTCATCCAAAACGAGTTGACGAAGTTCATCCGCGCTTCGTTCTTGACTTGAAACTGTTACTGCACCCATGACTCTATCCACCGCCCAAGCCAAGTTGACTGCGGTTGGTCGGGCAGATTTCAAAGTTAAGGATGCGGCTTGTAAATCAGCAACCAGTTCTCGGCTAGATGAAGAAGCGGATTCATATCCTGCTAATGCTAACCCAAATGCGGCGGCGGCTCCGATAGCGGGCGCGCCACGCACAGTCATATTTTTTATTGCTTCAGCAACTTGCTGATGTTTTGTAAATGAAACGATTTCAAAACGCGCAGGCAAAATGCGTTGGTCAATCATTTTTAATTGGTTGTTTTCCCAAAAAACGGAACGCATGTATCTCCTATAAAGGGTGCGTCGCGCATTTGAAATCAAGATAATCTCTAATGAATAAGCGCGACGCACTCCGGAATATTAAGATTATAACTTGATTAATAGGATTGCTTGACGTGCCTATCTTTTGCCGTTATAAAACTAGGATGAAAAAACGTTTTCGCTTTCTTATTACGGCTTGGCTGGCAGTAGTGATGTTGGCTTGTTCCATTTTTGATGGGCTTCCAACTATTCCACCAGGCTGGACGTTAACACCAGACCCATCCGCCCTGCCAACATTAACTTTTACCCCAACCCTCACGCCAACGCCATTAATCACAGAACGAGTAGGCATTGGTGATTTATCTCTGTTTTATGGTGACTTTGACTCAGCACTATTTCAATATCGCATTGCTTTGCAAGATTCACCAGACCCGCAAATTCGTGCGTCGGCAAAATGGGGTGAAGCCCGCATTTATTTTGCCGAGGGAAGATACAACGAATGTTTAGCCGCAATTCAAAGTTTAATTACTGAGCATCCAAACTCCGCTTATGCAACGCAAGCATATTTCATACAAGGCTTTGTAAACTATCGTTTGGAAAATTATCAAGCCGCGGCTGATTCGTGGCAAACGTATTTGGTATTGCGTCCCAATTATATTGATGCGTATGTGCAAGAATTACGTGGCGATGCGTTATTCAACGCCAAAGATTATGCCAGTGCATTTTCTGCTTACACTGCCGCTATCCAAGCGCCATCCTTAGGCGATGACATCAAAATTGATATGAAAGCCGCCGCTTCACAAAAAGGGTTGGGAAATTATGACGATGCGATTGCATTATATGAAGGAGTCATTGCGCGCGCGACGAGCGACTTCATCAAGGCTCAGGCGGTGTATGAGATTGGTTTGCTGTATCAGGTAAAAGGTCAGAATGAAGCGGCGATTGAACGATTCACATTTGCAGTAAACAATTATCCACTATCCTATTATTCATATCTTAGTTTGGTGGCATTGCTCGATGCAGGCGGAACGGTCAGCGAGTTGCAACGTGGCTTGGTGGATTATTTTGCAGGTCAATATGCAGTGGGCATTGCCGCGTTTGATAGATATTTGCAAACCAACCCAACTGATAATGATGGCACGGCATATTATTATCGCGCACGTTCAAAAAGCAGTTTAAGTTTGTATGATGAAGCCTTAGTGGATTACGATGCGTTTATCAACAATTATCCAACCCACCGCAATTGGGGCGATGCGTGGGGCGAAAAAGCGTTTATTTTGTGGGCGCAAAAAAATAATTATAGTGGTGCCGCCGAAACGCTTTTAGAATTTGTGCGCCTCGCGCCAACCAGCACTGCCGCGAGTTCTTATTTGTTCAGCGCGGGTCGCATTTATGAACGCGGCAATCAAATTGATAAAGCCATTGAAACATGGTCGCGTTTGGCAAATGAATATCCAAGTTCGCAAGAAGCGCAGACTGCAATTTTTTTGATAGGGATTTTAGATTACCGTCGCGGACAGTATGATTTTGCTCTCGCTTCATTTGAGCGGAGTCTTGCTTCTGCTACCTCAGCCGCCAATCAAGCCCGAGCCTTGTTGTGGATTGGCAAGACGCAAGAAAAATTAGGCAATATCTCCGCCGCAGAGACGGCATGGCGTGAAGGTCAAAATAAAAATTCGGGCGGCTATTACAGCGAACGCGCCAGAGATATATTGTTAGGGCGTGCTCCATTTGCGCCAGTGACTTTAACCAACGAGCCGAATCTCGAACAAGAACGCGCCGATGCCGAAGCATGGATGCGATTGACATTTAACTTAGGCAATGATGTTGACTTAAAGAATTTAGGCGCGTTATCTGCGGATGAACGAATCATTCGCGGCAAAGAATTTTGGGATTTGGGTTTTTATAACGAAGCCAGAGCAGAGTTTGAAAGTTTACGCACCCAATTAGAAACACAGGCGGATGCCGTCAATAGTTTTCGTTTTACGAATTACTTATTAGATTTGGGCATGTATCGCGTGGCAATTTTTTCAGCCCGTCAAATTTTGACAATGGCTGGGTTAAGTGAGCACTCCGAATCCATGATGGCACCAACGTATTTCAGCCGTATTCGTTATGGACATTATTTTTCAGAGTTAGTGAATCCCGAAGCACAAAAAAATGGACTCGACCCGTTATTTGTATACAGTGTCATTCGCCAAGAAAGTTTGTTTGAAGGCTTTGTCAGTTCTGTAGCCGATGCACGCGGATTAATGCAAGTCATCCCGACCACTGGCGCACAAATCGCTACTGAATTGGGCAAACCCTTAGATTACACATCCGATGATTTATATCGTCCGTACGTCAGTGTCATGTTCGGGACTCATTACCTTGCAAAAAATCGCACTTTATTTAATGGGGATATTTACGCCACCCTCGCCGCCTACAACGGCGGACCTGGCAACTCACTTGCCTGGAAAGAACTGGCTGGCGATGACCCCGATTTGTTTTTAGAATCCGTGCGCTTTGAAGAGACACGCAATTACATTCGTAATATCTACGAAATTTTCGTGATTTATAGAAGGTTGTACGGGGTTGGGGAGTAATAAAAATTAAATAAAAGTAAGGGCGAGACGTGTCTCGCCCCTACAAAACAATTCAAACAACTCAATCCATGTGCGCCACAATGCGCTGATGCGCGGTTTCCACGTCCATATCTAACACAGAAATTAATTTATCGCGTCCAGCTTCGCCAGCCACAATCTCTACACGAGACTTTGGCACGCCAAGCACATCCGCCAAAAAGGCGATTAATTCCGCATTGGTTTGAGCATCTTCCGCATCCGCCGCAATATGCACTTTGATTGTGCCATCGTTCATCATGCTTACAATTTGATTACGGCTGGCACGCGGAGTCACCCGCACTGCTAATGCTGAACCGCGTTTGCCATCACTTAAATTAAATTTTCTAGCCATGTTTCACCTCGTTACGAAAGAAGGAATATTATCAAAATTCGAGAAAGAAAATCAACTGCTAATATCAAAATCAGCGGACTAAAATCTAAACCACCTGCGCTGGGTAACAAATTGCGAATCGGATTCAAAAACGGAGCCACAATCCTATCTAACGCCTCACGAATGGGATGAAAAGGCGGAAGCACAAAGGAAAGTAAAGCAGAACCAATCACAACCCAAATAAAAGTTTGTGAAATCACACGAATAAACAAAACCAAAAAATCAACCGACATTCATCCTCCGTTGTTATAAACCCTAAAGGTCTCTTAACCTTTAAGACTTTTGTAGTGCAAAAAGACCTTTAGGGTTTGTTTATACATAATTTCTCTCACCAATAATTGCCGTACCGACTCGTACAAACGTGGCGCCTTCTTCAATTGCTACTTCATAATCCAAACTCGTGCCCATCGAAAGTTCTGAAAAATCCACTTGCGGAAATTGCTTTATTAAAAATTCTTGCAAACGTTTCACCTTCACAAAAAACGGACGAGAAAATTCAGCATCATCACCAAGTGGTGGCATCGCCATCAAACCACGAACTTGCAAATTTGGCAAAGCCAAAATTTCGTTCAGCTCAACTAACAACTCACTCCAACGAGTTTCATCAGACGCATCCCAGCCGCCTTTGCTATCTTCACCGCCAACATTGAATTCCAACAAAACTGGCAAAGTCCGCTTGGCTTCGCCACAAAACCTATCCAATCGTTTGGCAAGTTTGATGCTATCTAACGAATGTAAAAAGTTAAAGTGCTCAGCCACCAACTGCGCCTTACGGCTCTGCACGTGACCAATCATGTGCCATTCTACCGCAGAAAAACTTGACAATGATTGAATTTTCGTAACACCTTCTTCGGCATAATTCTCGCCCAAAATTTTC
>JAEURG010000160.1 GCA_016789345.1 Anaerolineales bacterium
CATCTCGTACTATTATAGAAGTAGATGGGGTTTCAGTTAACTTTATTGACCTTGAAAACCTAAAGAAAAATAAAAAAGCCACTGGGAGACATCAAGATTTGGCAGATATTGAAAATTTGGAATAAGTCTATTCTTTCAACAATCCCTTTTGCGCCGCAATTGCCACAGCTGCTGCGCGTGAATCAACTCCAAACTTTTGATACACACTTTGCAAATGGGCTTTGACTGTTCGTTCTGTAATCCCCAACTTGAAAGCGATTTCTTTGTTGCGTTCTCCAAGGGAAGCAAGTTGTAACACTTCAAGTTCACGCTCAGTCAAAACAGATTCTGTTTGATGTGTTATTTCTTTCTTTACTGAAGTCTTAGAAGATAATACGCGCGCAAGAATTTCTGGCTTGAGCAACGTCTCGCCTTTTGCGGCGGCTTGAATCGTGTCAATTAAATTTTCACGGCTTGAGTCTTTGAGCAAATATCCGCGTGCACCAGATTGCAACCCGCGAATCATTAAGTCATCTTCGTTATAGGTCGTGAGAATTACAATCGCAATTTCTGGATAATCTTTTCTTAAATGTTCAATTGCTGTTATTCCATCCATGCGGGGCATTTGTAAATCCATGAGAATGACTTGGGGATTTAATTTCTTAACAAGTTCCAAACATTCCGCGCCATCTTTTGCTTCCCCGACTAATTCAATTCCATCGGCAGTTTCGAGGATTAATCTCAACCCTTCGCGGACGATTAAATGGTCATCTGTAATCATCACACGAATCATTTTTCACCTATGATGAAATGAATCTTTGTGCCGTTTTGATTTGATTCAATCTCAAGTTTTCCATTTGATAATCTTGCACGTTCTCGCATTCCCACCAAACCATAATGTCCACTTGATTCTTGATTTATATCAAAACCAATGCCATCATCTTGAATTTCTAATTCAAGTTTTTCATTTTGAATTAGAAATTTTACTTTTACATTCTTCGCTTGTGCATGTTTTGTGATGTTTGCCAACGCTTCACTTAATATACTAATTGCATGATTAGTCACTTCATTAGAAAATTGATTTTCATTGACAGAAATTTCTAACTCACATGGAATCCCTGTCGCTTGTGTAAAACGATTTACTTTTTCTTGAATCAACTCAGAAAGATTCCCAGTTGCTGACCTCAAATCGTCAATTGCGGCACGTGATTCAGATAAAGTCGCTCTCGCTCGAAGCAGAGCCTGCTCCACGATGGAAGAGGCGCGTTCTTTTCTATCCGCTGAAAGATGCGCTTTGACCGCTTCCAACTGCAAGACGAGTCCAGCCACACCTTGAGCGAGTGTGTCATGTAATTCTCGCGCCATGCGTTGACGTTCATTTTGCAAAGTCAGCGATTCAATTTTGGCATTATATGCGGCGAGTTTTGCATTTGCACTCTCAAGTGATTCAGCCAACTCTATTGCTTTCTCGCGCTCAGCAATTTGCTGATTGAAAAGAATCATAATCACCATAATTGCGCCGCCGTTGATAAATAATCCGCTGAGAGATGGGATTAAATTTTCGCGTTCGTTGAGCAAGAAAATTAAGACAAATGCCAGCAATGTAAAAAATCCGCCAATGAAAAATGACTTACGCGAATTTCCCCACCAGCCCAATGTTTCACCGACAATACAAATAATCACCGACTCAAACAGTGAAATATTGATGTCAAATATTCCGCGTGTGATGATGGCAATGGCAATGATTAATAAAGCCTGTGCAGTGTAATAAAAAAACCACCAACGCGTACTTTTTAGAATTCTACTGTTGAGCCAATACAAACCAATATGTAAAAGACAAACCGCTAATAACAAACTCGTAAAAAGCACATCCCCAAATTGAAATAAGTAAGTAGCAGTAAGAATCGCCAAATACCCAAGTAAAGCGGTGATGAAAATATATAACGAATAAGTAGATACGTCTCTGTTGTTTTGAGTTGATTCCATGAATTGATTTTACTTTACACCAGCAAAACGCCATATTGTCCATTTGGACAATGTACTATTTAGAGCGAAAAGGACGATGTTTAACGAAGTGGAAAGCAATACACTAAGAAAAAAAATAAAACAGGAGAAAAAATGAACAACAAAAACCTTCGTTACCTTTGGTTCGTTATCGCCGCTGTACTCGGCTTATTTATCGGCAGTAAATGGAACATCCCACTCGCCGCATGGATTGCGCCCATCTTCGCGATTCGCTTTTTCCGCGATAGTGAAAAAGCAGGTCGCAACTTTCTTTTACTATGGCTTGCCGCATCCATCCCCACCATCATCTCATGGCAAGGCGCAACTTTCATGTCCAAAATTCACCTCGTTGCCGAAGCCGCGTTTTTCTTTTTACTTACACCTATCAGTTTAATTCCATACGTCATTGACAGAATGTATTATCGTCGTTTTGGTTCAAGCGCATGGCTCACATTCATTTTCCCAATTGCCATCACCGCAGTAGATTTCTTTTCATCCACTGGTACACCATTTGGCACATTCGGTGCCGCCGCATATTCACAACGCGATTTTCTTGCAGTCATGCAAATTGCATCAGTCACAGGTTTATGGGGAATCACTTTCTTGATTGGCTGGTTTGCGACTCTTGCAAATCATATTTGGGAAAGCGGATTCAAATTCACACGCCTCTCTCTGACTTTTGCTGGGTTACTGACCCTCATCATTGGATTTGGCTTCATGCGCACTCTGCTCCCGACTCAACCTGAGCATACGGTTGTCATTGCAGGTTTTTCTCTCCCGAATGGAAAACTGTCAGAAACTATGACCCAACTTCAAAGTGGAGACGAAGCGGGTTTTCGTCAAAGTGTGGACGAGTTACATGCACAACAGTTAAGTCAAATCAAGGAACTTGCAGATGAAGGTGCAAACATTATTTCTTTGCAAGAAGGTGCAGGCATTGGTTTAACAAATCAAGTTGAAAAATTAATTGCCGATGCTTCAGCAATTGCACAAGAAAAAAATATTTATATTGTGCTACCAACATTTGATTTAGGAAAAACACCTGCTGAAAATAAAGTTCACATCATTGACCCAACTGGAAATATTGTTTTGACTCACACAAAATATGGTGGCAATGATTTTGAAGGCACACTCAAAGGCGATGGCATTTTGCAAAGTGTAGATACACCCTATGGAAAACTCAGTGCTGTGATTTGTTGGGACGCAGATTTTCCAAATGTGATTAAACAAGCAGGTGAACAAAATATTGATTTGCTTTTTATCCCATCGCAAGATTGGATTGAAGTGAGAGATATTCATGCAGGTATGTCTGTCTTCCGTGCAATTGAAAATGGTATGACAATTTTCAGACAAACAGGTCAAGGCGTATCGAATGTCAATGATGCGTATGGCAACCAAATCAATCGCGTAGATTCATTTGAAAATGAAACCGAAGGCTTTGCTTCTGTACAAATTGTTGAAACACCGATTGGTTCTGTCAATACTTTATATCCATCGCTCGGAGATTTTCTCGGAAACTTTATGCAAATTGGTTTATTAGGCTTAGTGATTGGCTTATGGTTAACTAGAAAAAAGAAAGTGCTGGCATAATATAAAGGTGACAGTCACTTTAAAAGTGACTGTCACCTTTTACAAGGAAAATCATGAAGTACTCGCTCCGAACCTACCAACCCACTGATGCACAAAATGTTGTTAAGATGTTAAACACAAATCTTCAAAATCCGCGTGCTGTGGTGGATGGTGCAGGAAATATTCGCTTGATTCGATATGTTCCATTTTCATCTAGCAAAGTTGTGGTTGAAGATGAACAAAAAAATATCGTCGGGTATGCCTATGTGGCAGATAAAGAAAACAGTTTCGTCTTTGAAACAGGAGGCGGTGTTCATCCCGCACATTGGAATGCTGGCGTTGGGTCTATGCTTATTAAATGGGCAGAAGATGAATCGGCAAGATTAATAAAGAATGCTCCCAAAGGATTAAAAGGATTGAGAGCAGTTTTACAAGTAAACATTTTTGAAACTGACCACGAAGCCATAAAACTTTTTGAAAATGAAGGTTTTGAAAAAGCACGAATATGGGCGCATTATGAAATGGAATTAAAAAAAGAATTTGAACTTTCAAACGAAATCAAAATTCATGAATTTGATTTAGAAAGTGATGATGATTGGGAATTACTCAGCCCCGTGCAA
The DNA here is from genome assembly GCA_016789345.1 of Anaerolineales bacterium. Taxonomy (GTDB): domain Bacteria; phylum Chloroflexota; class Anaerolineae; order Anaerolineales; family Villigracilaceae; genus Villigracilis. The sequence continues at coordinate 4,173 of JAEURG010000160.1, forward strand.
GATGCCGCGTTTATGGAACATTGGGGTGCATATTCATTTTCACCCAATGAAACTTATGCGCTTGAAACAGATTCATCTGACTCTGAACCAGCAAATCAAATTGAAGATGAAATTGAACCTGTTTTAGACTCTTCATATTCCAATACACAAGATTATTGTTTTATAGCATTTATCAACAACGAAGTGGCTGGCGGAATTTTATGCAATGCAAAATTAGTTGAGTTTCAAAACACAGGTCGCGTGGGTAGTGTGTTTGTGCATCCAAAATTTCATCGTAAAGGCGTTGGCAAAAATTTAATGCACGCCGCTTTCAATGCCTTTTATAAAAATGGGATGAAGCGCGTCATTTTAGATACCGACTCGCAAAGTTTTACTGACTCTGCAAAATTTTATACCAGCTTTGGGATGAGCATCTATCGCCACGAATTTTTATACGAAAAAGAAATTCGGGCTGGCAAAGAAATTCGAAGGCTTGAAAATTAAAAATTCCGAAGTCTTTAAGACTTCGGAATTTTATTTTAGCCTGCTTTCACAACACTAAATTTTTCTTTCCCAATTTTATAGTTGCCGCTATGTTTAATCACTTGGTCAACTACATCAGCAGGCACATCCACAAAAGCGTGTTTTTCCTCAATGCGAATCTTACCAATCGTAGAACCAGAGATATTTGCATGAAACGCAATTTGCCCAACAATATCATTCGGGCGGATATTATTCACTTTGCCTTTATTGACCTTCAAACGAATCATACCCTCTTCATGTGACGTTGCGCCTCTTCCGCGCTCACGCTTGCCTCTGCTCCCCGACTCATCTCTACGCCCAAACGATTCTTTGCGTCCGAATCTTTCTTTTCGTCCACCTCTATCGCCTCTATCATCTCTTCGGCTGAAATCAGATTTAACATCCGAGACTTCAGCAATTGGTCTTTGCTTTTCATCACCTCGAGAAATTTTAATAGCGGCGGCGGCGATGTTCATCAAATCATGTCCACCATCTATTAATTCTTGTACCATTTCAAGTTCACGTTTGAATCGTCCGCGACCTAGCCAGATTTTTAAGTTTTCAACGGTTTGAGTTTCACGATGTTTAATAATATCGGCTGGGGTTGGTAACTTAAATTCCGTTACAGATTGTTTCGTTAATGCTTCTACTTCACGCAATCGCCTTTTTTCTTTTGGAGATAACAAAGTAATTGCAATACCAGTTTTTCCTGCACGACCAGTTCTACCAATTCTATGAACATATACTTCTGCATCATCTGGTAAGTGATAATTGAATACATGTGAAATATCATCAATATCCAAACCGCGAGCGGCGACATCTGTTGCAACCAATACTTTCAATTGATTGGCACGGAAACGTCCGAGTACACGTTCGCGCGCATTTTGGTCTAAGTCACCGTGAATGGCTTCGGCTGGGATTCCACGAATCACAAGTTCGTTTGCCAATGTCGCAGTCTCTGCACGCGTGCGAGCAAAAATCAATGCAGAATGAATCGGCTCAATTTCAAAGAGACGAGTGAGCGCATTGGTTTTGTCTCTATCATGCACAAAATAATATCTTTGGTCAATGGCTGAGGCGGTGAGAGTGCTTCTTTTAACAGCAACAGTTTGAGGGTCACGCATGAAGCGGTCTGCTAGTTTGCGAATCCGCACGGGCATGGTGGCACTAAACAAAGCAGTTTGTCTTTCCGCAGGAGTCGTCGAAAGAATTTTTTCAACTTCTTCAACAAATCCCATGTTGAGCATTTCATCGGCTTCATCTAATACAACAGTTTTGATATCTTTCAAAATCAAAACGCCACGTTCAAGCAAATCATTCAAACGACCTGGCGTGCCAACAACAATATCAACCCCACGACGAAGATTATTAATTTGAGGTCCATAAGGTTGACCACCATACACGGCAAGCACGCGCACATGCAAATGCTTGCCATATTCGGTCATTGAATCGGCAACTTGAAGCGCGAGTTCACGCGTAGGCGCAAGCACCAATGCTTGTGGATTTTTTTGTTTTTGAAAATTATTTAAGATGGGGAGGGCAAAGGCGGCAGTTTTGCCTGTGCCTGTTTGGGCTTGACCAACTACATCAACCCCTGTAAGCATGAGCGGAATCATGCCTGCTTGAATGGGTGTTGGTTCAGAATAGCCAAGTTCATTGATGGCTTGCGTAAGCTCGCTACGCAAGTTTAAAGAAAGAAAGTCGGTTGTCATATATATCCTTAGTCTAATTGGTCTGATTTGTCTAACTGGTCTTAATGGTCAGGCTTTTATGACCAATTAGACTTGTTCGACTTTTCAGACTTACCTTGGGGCTATTTTGACAACTCTTATTAAACTTCTTTCTTGCTAACAAAGTGTACTTTTGCAAGCACACCCGCCCAACAAAAAAGCCCGATTTTATTTCATCGGGCTTGGTGTTCAGAGTCAGTCAAAACAAATTCCCAGAAAAATTGCTCTCCGTTGAGAGCGGACGTGAGTTTACCACAGAATCATACAATGGGCGATAAATTTTACTGATACGTAATTTCTTCCACTCGCCAGGTTTCTTCATCTAGTAACTTTTTCAGGCGTTCAAACAACTCGGGGCAAATGCGCGTGCTGTCGTTGGGGAAATCAATCAGATGCCCTTTGCTATTTTCAAAAATTTGAAAACTAAATTTGTCGCGCCCATGATATGAAATCAACGTGCCATACAAAGTTTTGATGCGGCGTTTATCGCGCTCGCGGTCGCCTGTTGAACGCAGTGTAATTGTGATTTGTTGTGGCGGATGTTCTTTGTCTTTATTTTCTTTGGCAAGTGGAACATATAAAGATGGAATCACCGCTTCAAACTTATCGTCAAGTTGATTCTGCTCTTCAACCGTTGCCAACGCCTCAGCCACTCGCGTCACCAATGGTGGAGTCACTTCTTCATCTTTCTTAAACTTGGGCTCTTTTTGTGAAGCAACTTTTGCATCATCAAATGTTGGTTGCCATTGATTATCCCAATCATCGGGGAAGTTATCAGGTGGTGGAGGCATATCATTATATTCAGCTTTTGATTCAGCAACTGCGTAGGTCACGTTTGTAACGTGACTTTCTTTTTTATTCGGTTTTGTCACGCTAGAAGCGTGACCTACTTGAGGCGTTTGAGTCTGCTGAGGTGGTGTAGCAGGTTTCAGGTCAGGTTTTGAAGCGGGTCGTTTAGGTGATTCTGATTCACTTCGCGCAAGTAAAGGTTTAGGAGTTGTATCAGGTTTGGTAAGTGAATCATCAGCCGCTTGTATCACTTTGATTTCAGTCTTAATCGTATCGACTAAAATTTTTGGCGGTGTGTTGCTTTGGTCAACTTTGCCTTCAATAATAACAATTTGACCAAGACTAATAGTATCTTTGTATTGTGTCCATGTTTTTGGAAATAAAACAGTTTCAATCACACCTTGAATATCTTCAATGGTGACGAAGCCCATGGGCTTGCCACTTTTTGTTGTGTATGGACGAATGTTTGTGACAAGACCTGCCACACGAACTTTTTCTTCATGACTCGATTCGGAAAGTTGACCCGAAAAATAACTGACTACTTGCGCGAGCGTGGCTTGATATTCATTTAATGGATGGTCTGAAATGTAAAGCCCGATGAGTTCACGTTCCCAATTTAACATTTCACGTTTATCAACATCTTTAACTTCGGGTAAGTGAATTGATTCGACAACACCACTATCACCACCAAACATGCTGATTTGACCGACATCTGCGGCTCGGAAATGTGCGCTGGAGATGGCAACGATTCTATCTAATGAAGCAAGCATGGATGCACGATTGCCAAATGAATCCATGGCACCGACTTTAATTAAACATTCGAGCGCGCGTTTGCCAACGGAGCGTAAATCCACACGGCGAGCAAAATCATTGAGGTCTGTAAATTTTCCGTTTTTGATTCGTTCATCAATAATCGGTTGTACCGCTTGTTGACCAACATTCTTAATAGCACCCATGCCAAAACGAATGTTTGATTTATTTTTGCCATCTAGTTCAACATCTTCAATATCAAAATCCCAACTGGAAGAATTAATATCAGGTTGTAAAACAGGTACGCCCATTAAACGAGCATCGGCAACATAATAAGCAACTTTTTCTGTCTGGCTTGCGGAGGCAGACATTAAAGCAGTCATGTATTCTGCTGGATATTTTGATTTTAGAAATGCGGTTTGAACGGCAATCACACCATAATCTGCGGCATGAGATTTGTTGAAGCCGTATCTTGCAAATTCTTCCCAATCAGAATAAATATCATTGGCAGTGGATTCATCCATGCCTTTTGTAACAGCACCTTTAACAAATTTGCTACGATGCTTATCAATATCTTCTTTTTTCTTTTTGGAAATTGCTTTTCGCAATTCATCTGATTCAGAAGGTGTGTAACCTGCTAAATCTACTGCGGCTTGCATCAATTGTTCTTGATAAATTGGAATGCCATAGGTATCACTAAAAATCTTTTCCATGGATGGATGGCGATATTTCACGGCTTGTGTGCCATGCATACGTGAAATGTAATCAGGAATAAATGCCATCGGACCTGGACGATACAATGCCACCATAGCAATGATGTTATCCAAATTTTTGGGTTTCATTTGCACAAGGTAACGAGTCATGCCGCCACCTTCTACTTGAAACACACCAGCGGTTTGCCCAGCACCCATTAACTCAAATGATTTCGGGTCATCAATCGGAATATTCGTTAAATCATATTTAATGCCATGACGTTTATAAATCAAGTCACATGCCCGCGCCATGACAGTTAATGTAATTAATCCAAGAAAATCTACTTTCAACATGCCTAACGATTCAAGCACGCCCATTTCAAATTGAGTGACTGATTTAATCGGCGTTTCTTCTGAATTAGAAGTTGGGCGATGTAATGGTAAATATTCTGTAATCGGTTTATCTGAAATTACAACCCCAGCGGCATGTGTGCCTGCATTGCGGACAGTACCTTCCATTCTTGTGGCAATGTCAATCACTTCACGCATTTGTGGGTTGTTATCATAAATTTCTTTGAACTCGCGCACATTCATGGCATCTTCCATGCCTGCACCTTTGTTCGCCGCAAACGGAACTAACTTTGCAACACGGTCAACTTCAGGCAATGGAATTTCCATCACACGTGCTACATCACGTATTGCGGCTTTGGCTCCCATTGTTCCAAATGTAATAATTTGAGCAACTTTATCTGAACCATACTTGTTGGAGCAATATTCCAACATTTCAGAACGGCGGTCATCACGAAAATCTAAATCAATATCAGGCATCGAGATACGACCTGGATTTAAAAATCTTTCAAAAATTAAATTATGTTTCAATGGGTCAACCATTGTGATTTCAAGTGTGTAAGCGATAATCGAGCCAGCTGCCGAGCCGCGGGCGTTGTACCAAATTCCGTTTTCACGTGCGAAGCGACATAAATCCCATACGATTAAGAAGTAGGCATCGAATCCCATTTCATGCACGACTCGAAGTTCATAATCAAGCCTCTCTCTGACCTTCTGGCTGTTTGCATCATCTTGATATCTTCTCCTCGCCCCGGCTTCACACAGTTCACGCAAAAAAGTTTCAGCCGTGTGACCAGTTGGCACAGGAAACTCCGGCAAGTGATACCCTTTGAAATCAAGATTCACATTGCATCGTTCTGCAATCAATAATGTGTTCGACATTGACTCAGGAATTTCAGCGAACAATCTTTGCATTTCAGCAGGCGGACGCAAGAAATATGTATCATCACTCATGCGCATTCGTTCAGGGTCACTTAATACTGTTTGCGTTTGCATTGTTATCAATATATCTTGCAAACGCGCATCTTCTTGATTAATGTAATGCACATCATTGGTGGCAATATATCTGGCGTTATATTTTGCACCGAGTTCTAATAGCTTTTTATTTAAATCTGTAATTTCTTTAATATCATGACTTTGTAATTCAATAAAGAATCGGTCTGGACCAAACAAATCGTAATACCAATTCCACCTGCGAACGGCTTCTTCTGGGTTTTCATACAACAATGCTTTCGGAATCTCAGCAGACATACATCCGCTGGTACAAATTAATCCCTCTGAATGTGCCGCAAGAAAATCATGGTCAATACGCGGATAATAATAGAAGCCTTCCAATTGCGAGGCGGAGGCAATCTTTAATAAGTTTTGATAACCTTTTTCATTTTCTGCAAGCAATAATAAATGAGAAGAATGACGGTCAAGTTTTGAATCTTTATCTTTCATCCCACGTGCCGCCATATAGGCTTCTAACCCAATGATTGGTTTAACCCCTGCGTTTTTAGCGGCGTTATAAAAATCAATTGCCCCAAACATCGTGCCATGGTCTGTGATAGCAACCGCAGGCATGTCCATTTCTTTAACGCGTTTGACTAACTTCTTGATATTCGAGAAGCCATCAAGTAATGAATATTCAGTGTGGACGTGTAAGTGGGCGAAAGACATAGTCTAATTGGTCTGAAAGGTCTTATTAGTCTAAAAGTCTAATTGGTCTATGTATTTGACTAGGTAGACCATTCAGACTTAATGACTTTCTAGATTGATTTTCATTATAGCACGCATGTTCAACAATGTCGTTAACGATAGCCTTAAAAAATTCATTTACGGATAAAATTAGAAAAGTTTATTGGTTTCAGTATTAAAAAATTAAACCGATATGTCACCTATTCCCGTTAGCAAGTCCAAAGTTATTCCTCCCAGTCGCCGTCCGCAATTACTAACGCGCAAACGTCTGCTGGAATTTATGTATGAAGCGTTAGATAAAAAACTAACGCTTATTTCTGCACCTGCGGGGTATGGAAAAACATCTCTGCTCATTGACTTAATCCATGATGAAGATAAAGACTGGAAAACTTGCTGGCTTGCACTTGATGAATTAGACCGCGAACCACAACGCTTTGCATCATATTTTGTTGCTTCCATCGCGCAACAAATCCCCGCTTTTGGAGCACAATCAAATGATGTCTTAGACAGCATGAGTTCATTTGACGGAAATGCGGAACGTCTCTTAGTCACTTTGATTAATGAACTCATGGAAAGTACAAATGAAATCTGCATCATCATATTAGATGATTTTCATTTGGTTGAAGATGTTGTGGCAATCACAACCTTTATTAATCGCTTTGTTCAATTGATGCCGGAGAATTGTCATCTTGTGATTTCTTCAAGGAAGCTTGCAGAATTACCTGATTTAACTTTGTTCATTGCACGGGGTGAAGCAAATGGTTTAGATTTTTCTGACCTTGCTTTTCAAGCAGAAGAAATTCAAACGCTGATTGCTCAAAACGAAAATAGACATATTTCAGATGAAGAAGCGAAACGCCTCGCTAGAGAAACTGAAGGTTGGATTACTGGCTTACAGTTTTCAAACATCAAACTGCCGAGTTCAGGTGACCAATCTAATCTATTTAATTATTTCAGACAGCAAGTGCTGGATAAACAATCACCTGAATTAAGAGAATTTATTTTACGAACATCTTTGTTTGAAGAATTTGATGCAAAACTTTGTGAATTGGTTCTGCAACCTTTGTATGCAAAAAAACAGGACTGGCAGGCTTTAATAAAAAACACTGCTAGTAACAATGCTTTCACTTTACGAGTCGGTGAAAGCGGAAACGGGCTTCGTTACCATCATCTCTTTAGAGATTTTATTCAGGAACAATTTAAATCTGAACGCCCTGATGAAGTCACCCCGCTTCTTTCTAACCTGCAACTTGCTTACGAATCCCTGAATGAATGGGAAAAAGCCCATCACATTTGTAAAAAAATTAATGACACAACGGCTCTAGCCGAAATGGTGGAGCGAGCAGGTTCTTTCATGCTACAACGTGCCAACATGATTTTAGATTCATGGTTAAACGAATTACCTGTCTCTATGTTAAAAGAAAGACCACGCTTAATTTCAATTCGTGGAGCAATGGCATATCTCAAAGGTGACTTGCAAGAAAGCCTGACCCTATTAAATCAAGCTGTTGAAATGCTCCAACGAGAAGAAGATACCACTGAATTAGCCTTGGCATTATCACGGCGAGGAAACACTTATCGTCTGCTAGGCGACTATGAAAAATCATTAATGGACATTGACCAATTTATTAACATCACAGAGCAAGATGAAGAACTCCGTTCTTTGTATGCTGAGGCGTTGAGAAGTAAAGGTGTTATCTTAATTCGGTTAGGATTACCACGAGAGGCTTTACCTTTTCTTGAAAGATCTCTCAATATATACGAATACTTAAAGGAAGAAGAGAGTATTCCGATTTTATTAATAGATACAGGTTTAGCATACCGTTCAATGGGAGATTTTGAAGAAACTCAAAATGCTTATTTAAAAGCATTGCAGATTTGGGAAAAGACTGGAAATATATATCAACAATCTGTCTTATTAAATAACATGGGGGTTTTTTACCAATTTTTAGGGCACTATGAAGAGGCAGTGCTTGCTTTTGAGAAAGGCTTGTTATTTGCTCGAAGTAGTAAAAATGCACGTGTTGATGTGTTAATTTCCATAGGGCTTGGGGATGTATATGTTGAATTAGAAGATTTTGAAATGGCAAAGCAAAATTATCAACATGCCAAAGAAACTATTAAAACTATAGAAGACCGCTTTTTACAGCATGCACTTATCTTTTCGCAAGCCAATGCCGCATTTCTTCAAAAAGATTCTGTTCTTGCTCATCAATTTATTGATTCAATTAAAGATAACGTGCTTGCAAGCAGTTCAAGTTACGAGATTGGCTTGCTGTCTTTAATTTGTGGACGACTCTCTCTGATAGAGAAACGTTTTGAAAAAGCAGTTGAAGAGTTAAGATATGCTGAAAAGTATTTTGCAGATGGTGGTCGAAGCGTTGAGGCGAATATTGCTCGTGTTTGGCTAACTGCGGCACTTTATCAAAACAAAAAAATAGACGAAGCAATTGAAAATATTAATTTGTTAACAACAACTCGTGGAAAATTACTACATTCTTTCTTTGTAGCGGCATATCAAGCAAATAATTGGCTACATGGTTTGCAAAACAAATCAACAAATAACCGTATGGTTCGTGAATTGATTTTAGGCGCAGAAAAACTTGCTAAAGAGTTACCATCTATTCGTCGTCAGGTTAAGAGACATGCCAGTGTTGTTCAACCTTCTGCCTCGAAACTAAAAATTCAAGCCTTCGGAAATGCAATAGTTTTTATAGATAGTAAACCTTCTACTTGGCAAACACAGGCAGTGCGCGAATTGTTCTTTTATTTCTTAAAAATGCACAAGTCGCTTACCAAAGAACAAATTGGCGAATTGTTATGGCCCAATAAATACGAACTTAGTAAATTGAATCTTCGATTTAAAAATGAAATGTATCGCCTACGAAAAGTGGTAGGGCAAAATGCCATACGATACGAAAATGATTTATATAGCTTTAATCATGATATTGATTACGAATACGATGTAGAAGACTTTGAAGCATTTATTGCAAAAGCAAAAAGCACTCAAGACACAAAGCAAAAGATTAGTTTTTATCAAAGAGCAATAGACCTCGTGCAAGGACCTTATCTTAACGATATATATTCCGATTGGGCAATTGAAGAGCGTGGGCGGCTAGAACAAACCTATTTGAAAACTCTACACGAATTAGCAGATTTATATTTAAAAGATGGGCAACTTGAATACGCTATCAATATCTGTGAAAAAGCTATTCAAATTGACCCAAGTGAAGAAAAAGCCTATGAAATTGAGATGAAAGCTTACTACAAATTAGGTCAGCGTGCCTCCATTATTCGTCTCTATGAAAGATATAAAGAAGTAATGCAGAAACAATATGGCTTGCAACCTTCAAAAGAGATGGAAGACCTATACCAAAAATTAACAAAATAGATAGTTTTACGACCAAACAAAAATCAGCCTCAAATGAGGCTGATTTTTGTTTTTCTTGAAGCCTATTTTGAAGCCTAGCGAGCAGTATCTTAGGGGAAATCAAACACAAGAAAAGGAAGATACTCATGAAAAACAAACTCAACCTCCTCGCTTTATCCGCCTCCAAAATTAAACGTGAACACATTCAAACCTTATTTGTAGTGCTTTCATTGGCAATGCTCGTTCTCGGTTTAGGCGCCCCTGAAGATAGTAGCATCACCGGTCGATAAGTGATTCTGCTGTTCGCAGTCGCTTCTGGATTTGCCTTCGGCTTGGGGTGGGCGCGTTGGCTTGGTCAGCCCTACCAACCGCCTGCTCTCAAACATCTTTGGTTAGTATTTGTAGCATTTGTACCTCAATTCATTGCTATTTACTTTCCAAACACCCGCACACAAATTTCTGATGAATGGGCTAGCGGAATTCTCGTCGCTTCATTAATAGGACTATTAGGATTCGCTTGGCTAAACCGAAACCTGCTAGGGATGAAAATCCTATTTGCAGGTGCAGTACTCAACTTCACAGTCATAGCAACGAACCGCGGCTTCATGCCGATAAGTCCACAGACAGCGAGTCATCTTGTTTCGGCAGAAGTTTTATCTGAGATTTCGCTTGGGACTCGTTTTGGTACAAAAGATATTCTATTGCTACCAGAAGATACTCGCTTCGAGATACTTGCGGATCGATTCTTAACACCAACTTGGCTCAATTACCCTGTGGCATTTAGCCTCGGTGACATTTTTCTTGCAATTGGAATTTTCTGGTTGCTCGCATATCAAAAAAATAATAAAGAAAGGGTATCTTCATGATTACACATTCAACATATCAAACACAATTACAGATGACTTCATCATCTATCTCAACCTCTAACGGACTCACACGCGTTTTTGCCGCTGCAGTCGTTAGCCGTCAATTTTGCAAAATGCTCTTAAGTGACCCTATCACTGCTTTGCAAAATGGCTATTTAGGCGAAACTTTTAGATTGAGCAATGAAGAACACAATTTGCTAATTTCGATACATGCTGAAAACCTTGCTGATTTGGCACGTCAAGTTAATAAAGCATTACAAAGATAGTTTTTGAAATTATCGATTCATTATTGAAGTACTTGCTGGCGCGTCGGCGGAGCAAGGGGAATACCGATGCGAATACGGGGAAAATTGTTCGTCCTTTTGGGGAACCCGCCGGGTTTATACTCGGCGGGTATTTTTTGTTAATACACATATCCAAAATTTTTCATACTGATAGTGATTGTTAAAAAATGTTTTTCTCAACTTCCCACCAGATTTGAATTTTGGTATGCGGCTTGGGTTCTATTTTAAGTTTCGCACCAATCACATGTGCACGTTCTACAATTCCAATCAAACCAAAATGACGGCTAGCAAGGATATTGCCTAACTCTGAAGTTTCACCAATATCAAAACCAATGCCATCATCTTCAATCAAAAGATGTGCTTTTTCAGGAGCAATTGAACCAGAGATTTTGATACAACTTGCCTGTGCATGTTTTAAAGAGTTTTGGCAAGCCTCTTGTACAACCCGAAATAGGTGTACCTCAATTTTTTCAGGCAGGCGGTCTTCACTGGTTTGTAAATCAACAATAACCTTTAAGGTGTTATCTGTTTTCTGCATCAACTCTTCTGCTAAGGCTTTGATGGCAGGTGCCAGCCCATACATCAACATCGGTGAGCGAATATCATTCACAATTTCTCGCAGGTGTTGAATCACTTCTTCATAGGAATCTTGAATATCTATTGAGATGTGCTCACCTAAATTTCTACGCAAATCTCCTAATTCATTCAGCACACTATCATGCAAGTCACGCGCTAAACGCTTGCGTTCTTCTTCATATCGCTCAACGCCAAATTCATACATTTGCTTAAGTTGCTCAGCCTGTAAACTATTACTGAACGCAATCGCGGTTTGATTGGCAATCGCTTGCAAAATCGGAATTTCAGTTTGATGATACAAATCGTCAGGGTCGCGCTGTCCGAGTAGAAAAAAGCCGAGGAGTGAGTCACCCACTTGAAGTGGGAGAATGAGGCGCATCCAATTATCAGATAAAACTTCGGGGATAAATTTTCCGCTTCTTTCTAGCAAAGAGTTGGTTGCTGTTTCATCAAGCATTTCACTGGCGGATACATTTTTGGTCAGCAAGGCTTTCAAGTTTCCATTTGTATATTGCATAAATGCGTATTGACGAATCAACAGACTTGGAAAAACATCCTCTTCCAACACGTGAAGTAAATTGTTGAGCGAAGTACTAGCAATGATGCGACTGATGTATTCTTCTTGTAAGGTTTGAGAATCGAGCTTGATGCCAAGATAACGCTTTTCAACAAATTTTTGAAACTTAGGAAATGTTTCAATAGAAAAGTAGATGAGTACTAGAGCAATCACAATACCGATAGCAACACCTGTTTCAAGCTCAATGTCTACATGTATAAATGGAATGACCAGAATCGTAAGGGCTGAGCCAATCAGAATCAAAAATGCGTAGAGTGAAATAAAACGACTGAGGCGAACTTCTAAACCACCCAATTGACGGCGATAGATGCCATAAAAATATGCCAGCGACATAAATGGTAAAGCAACTAAAGCAAGTGGAGCAACTTTGGGAACTGACCCTGCAATTGTGAGAATGCCTAAACTGATGGCTGGTAGAAACGCAATCACCAGAGCCATGGCTAACATTTGAACATCACGACGTTGGTGTTTGTGTTTGATGTAATGAAAAATTTCAATGATGAAACTGCCTAGCAATGCAGTCAGAAATGCAATCACATATAAACTTTTGTGTAAAACTTGGAAGACTTCTGCAATTGCAAAACACAGACAGATGAAATAAATCACTCCCCATACTGTTTTGCGGACTGGCTTAAGCAAGCGCGGAAATACCCAATGGAAATGTAAGTAAACGGGTAAGAGTAACCAGGTGATAGACCTTAATAAAACTGAGCTTTCCCAAAGATGGCGAGAAGAGAGACTTCCAAAAATTAGCCAAAGGGCTGTAAGGTAATTAAGTGTAGCAAATAAATTACGGTTCGTATCCCTAGGGCGAATTAATACTTGTGTTGTAGCACCAGCCACCCAGAAAAAAAATGCTAGCCACCATAAATTGAAGAATCGTGTTTGAAATTCTGCTTTGTCAAATCCTGAAAATTTCCATGGAACGGTAATTTCTGTACCATTTCTATTAACGATAACTATAACAATTTCGCCAACCTGAACGCCTTCGAAGAAAACAAGTCTTGAATCCTTTATATAGTCTTCCCACGAAATATCTCCAACCTGTAATAGCACATCGCCTAATTGTAAAGTGGGGGTTTGCTCAACCTGAGAATAGATTTCTACAATTTGACCATTACTAATATTAAATGAGAAACCTGAATATGGGGCAACTAACAAGATGCCATAAGTATAGAAAAATAAAATAAACAAGACAAAGAGAGAAATGAGCGTTTCACTAATTTGCCAACGTTGTAGGGGAGGTTGGTGCATAAGTCTCTCTTTGTGGAGGAAAAAATTTTATATCTTGAAAGGAGGTGGTTCAATTATAGCAAAAGATGACGACTTTTAAACAAATTCGCCCGTTTTGTGCTTACGCTTTGTATAAAGCCAGCAGTTTGTATCAAAATAAATTTGGAGGTATTTCTATGAAAAAAATGCAAGATTTTCGCGAGTGGTTGTTTATTCCCAGCAAGGATTCAACAAATGTGCAACAACATTTGTTGAATTTGGCAAATTTCAGCCCGAAACAGTTTAAGTCCCTTGTCGCTTTTGAACCTTGGTTCATTTGGGGAGAGAATGAGATTGCAACCCAAGCGTAAATAAGAAAGAAAAACATATCGGAGGCGCCCCGATATGTTTATGGGGGATTGCTCGCTTGGTCTCGATACGCCCTTCGTAACAACCGCTCAGGGCTACTCGACCAACACGCTCGCCATGACGGAATTAACAAATAAAGGAGTAAACATGGAAATATTTAATCAATTAGTCAATCAATTTTCACAAATATCACATATTAAAGAATGGAATGAGTTGCAAAGTTTGTTTCAAAAAGTTGCTAAAAGCAAGCCAAAGCATTGGTTATTACCTTTGTATGCTTGTGAAGCGGTGGGTGGGAATATCAATCAAGCCATGCCTGCTATTTTGGCGGTGGGGTGTAGCCACATTAGTATTGTGTTAGTAGATGATATGCTCGATGAAGATGAACGCGGCGAATATGTAAAACTTGGAAAGCCTGCTGTGGCAAACATGGCTTCGGCGTTACAGTCTGTGGCGGTGCATGTGATTACTGAATCTGGATTAAATCAAAACGCAAAATTACAGGCAATAGAAACAGTGAATGAAATGTTTTTTGCTACAACGATTGGTCAGTATTGGGATGTGAATTCAATCGTCAAAGATGAAGATGATTATTGGAAAATTACTAAAGCAAAAAGCTCACCGTTTTTTGGCGCGTCATTTCAGCTGGGGGCATTGATAGGCGGTGCTTCATTTGAAAAATCTTTACAAATTAAAGAATTGGGGAGTATGTATGGCGAGATGATTCAAATCCATGATGATGTGGATGATGCCTTATCCCAACCTGCCAAGCCAGATTGGGAATCAAATAATAAATGCTTGCCGATTTTGTTTGCCAGTATGGTTGACCATCCGCAAAAGAATCGGTTTAATAAAATGCGTCCGAATGCCAGAACCAACTTGAAGTCGTTAGAAGAGGCGCAAGAGATTTTGATTCAATGTGGTGCGATTAGTTATTGTATGTATCAGTTGTTGGAGAGATATGAAATTGTCAAAGAAAAAATATCAAAAATAAATTTGCAGAAAAAAGAATCTTTACAAAAAGTTTTTGATGATGTGGTTCAACCTGTGTATCAATTATTTAATGAAATTGACTCGCCGAGGACGGCGGCTATAGCAAGTTAATTATTTCGGCGGTTCAGGCGGATAGGGCGTAATCAAACCCAGCTCACGGGCTTTGGCAATGGCGGCGGCGCGGTTTCGCACACCTAATTTCACATAGGCATTTGAAAGTAAATTACGAACCGTTGGGTTTTTGATTTTCATTTTTTCTGCAATCTCGGCAGTGGTGGCATCGGGATATGCCGCGCATAACGATAACGCTTCTGATTCACGCGGCGAAAGGGTTTCATCATTTTGGGCGGATAAAGATTTTTTATATAACTCATGTGCTACTTGACTAAAATGGATACCACCGCCTGCAACTGTTCTTATCACGCTTCCTAGACTCTTAAGGGCGGCTTGGTCATCTTTCAACAAATAGCCATTTGCGCCAGCCTCCATCACTGCGCGGATTAATCCGCGGTCGGTGTGCATACTGCTGACCAAGATGTTCAGGTTCGGGTAGGTTTGCAGTAATTTTGGAATCATGTTCAATATGGGGTATGGATTTTTATTTTCTTGTGAAGTAGGCACGGTCACATCCAGCATTAACACATCCACTGGATTTTTTTCAAGTGTGGGTTCTAACTCTTCCCCATAACTCATTTTGGCTGTCACTTCAATTTGGGAGTCCTGTTCCATGATTAAAGAAACATATCCCATAACAGTAGC
>JAEURG010000197.1 GCA_016789345.1 Anaerolineales bacterium
GATGAATCAATGGGTATGGGCGCCACGATTGCTAAATATTCAGCACAAGGCGTGGAGACACATCTCGTCTGCGCTTCACGCGGAGAAAGAGGCTGGGCTGGTGAACCCAAGCATAATCCAGGCTTGAAGCGACTTGGCGAACTCCGCACGAAAGAATTGGAAAATGCAGTCAACATTTTGGGGATGAAGAGTTTATCTTTCCTTGATTATATTGACGGCGATGTTGACCAAGCGAATCATCATGAAGCGATTGTAAAAATTGTGACGCATATTCGTAAAATCAAACCGCAAGTGGTGGTGACGTTTGCTTCGGATGGCGCGTATGGTCACCCTGACCATATTGCGATTGGACAATTTACAAACGCCGCGATTGTGTGTGCCGCAGATTCAAATTATAAAGATAAAGAAAGTCTTGAATCACATCGCGTTTCAAAATTGTATTACATGGTGGATAGCGAAAATTTTATCAATTTGATTGAGCCGTTTATCGGTGATATGACCTTTCGTGTGGATGACCAAATTCGTGGTGAAAACCCATGGAAAGAATGGATGATTACCACACGCATTGATACTGCCGATTATTGCCATATTGCATGGAAAGCGATTCAATGCCATCAAAGCCAATTGGCGACTTTGGGCGAACTTGCTAATGCGCATGAAGATGCGGCAGTAGCAGTATTAGCAATGCAAGGAACTTTCTTCCGCGCTTTTAGTTTGGTGAATAGTGGCAGAGAAGTGGAAAAAGATTTGTTTGAGGGGTTGAGGTAATCAAAAAGAAACGTAACCACAAAATCATTGATGTGTTATTTTGTTAGAAGATAAAATTCTAAGTCGGAGAATGAAAGATGACACTATATAACTGGATGCTATGGCTACATATTTTGTTCGCAATTTTATTTTTCTTTGCTCATGGTGTTTCGATGGCAACAGCCTTTTTATTGCCAAAGGAAAAAGATGTGAAACGCATGTCTATGTTATTAGACATGCCTAGCATCACTATTGCTTTAATGGGAATTAGTATGTTGGTTTTACTTATCACTAGCATTTATATGGGCTACGCCGCGCAATGGTGGAGCAGAGGCTGGTGGGGCGCATCAACTTTAATTTTCTTCTTGATGGCTGGATGGATGACTTGGTATGGACGTAAATTTTATAGCCCGATTCGCAAAGCATTGGGTTTGGAATATATGACTGGCATGTCAACTCATAACCCAGCCGATGAAAATAAATCAGTGGATATGGAAGAAGTGCACAGATTAATTGCCAAAACGAATCCGCACATGTTAGCGACAGTTGGATTGGTAGTTTTGGCTGTGTTGTTGTTTTTGATGAGATTCAAGCCGTTTTAAGGATACATTCTCTTCTTTTATTTCACACATCTTGTAACTCTGCCGCTCGTAATGTATTTTTCATCAACATCGCAATCGTCATGGGACCAACGCCACCGGGTACAGGTGTAATATAACCTGCCACTTCTTTGGCTTCATTAAAATTAACATCACCCACTAAGCGTTGTCCGCTTTTCTTTGTAGAATCAGGAACTGCGTTAATACCCACATCAATGACAGCCGCTCCAGGTTTAATCCAATCGCCACGAACAAATTCAGTTTTACCAATGGCGGCAATCACAATATCCGCTTGGCGAATTGTATTTGGAATATCTTTTGTTTTTGAATGAACAACAGTTACAGTGGCATTTTTCCCAATCAATAACAATGCGGCGGGCATTCCCACAATATTGGAACGCCCTAACACAACTGCATTTGCCCCTTCAATTTTCACGCCACTTTTTTCCAACAAATAAATACTTCCAAATGGTGTACATGGAACAAACAAAGGTTCACGTCCTTTTTGTGCGAGGCGACCAATATTTAATGGGGAAAATCCATCCACATCTTTTTCGATGTTGATTAAAGATAAAACTTTTTCTTCATCAATATGTGCAGGCATTGGCAGTTGAACCAAGATGCCACTAATATTTTTATCTGCATTTAATTTCTTAACCAATGCTTCAACTTGTTCTTGAGTTGCATCCGCTGGCAAATGTTCACTGACTGAACCCATGCCCAATTCTTGGCACGCTTTTCCTTTCGATGCAACATACGCGGCAGAGTCGGGTCTATCGCCAATTAACACCGTTGCTAAGGTTGGTTTGCGTTTTCCCTCTGCAACTCGTTTTGCAACTGCTTGAGCAACTTCATCGCGTACTTGCTGTCCGATTAATTTTCCATCAATGATTTGTGCTGTCATTCAATTTCTCCTTTAATTTTTTCGCCATCCACTTCAATCAATTTCACTTTATCCACTTCATTCCAACGCGGTGACGAAGCAATTGCACTCACACGCAAATAATTTTCAGACCAACCTTCCATCTTCCAACCAAATTCATCATATTCAGTTGTTGATTCCCATAGCACTGAAACTTTTTTACCGATAAATTTTTGACGATATATTTTTGCTGACTCTTCAATCGCTTCTTGTAAGATGTGATTCCGCTTCTTTCTGACTTCGGGCTTGACCTGCCCCTTCATCCTTGATGCTCCCGTTCCAGGGCGTGATGAATAAGTAAATACATGCCCACCAGTAAATTGCATTTCTTTTACAAAGTCTAATGTTTCAGCAAATTCTTCTTCAGTTTCGCCGGGAAAGCCTGCAATAATATCCGTTGTTATAGCAACATCTGGGATTTGTTTTCTGGCAGAGTTAACTAATTCACGAAATGAAGCGGCTGTCGTTTTGCGAAGCATCCGCTTGAGGGTAGCATCACTGCCGGATTGCAGAGGCAAGTGGAGATGAGGCATGAGGCGTTTGTCATTCCAAAGAGAGAAAAAATCTGTATCCAAATCCCAAGGTTCGAGAGAAGATAATCTCAATCGCTTGACATCTGTTTCTCTTAATATCGCTTTGACTAAATCGCGAAGATGATGATTTCCAAAATCTTGTCCCCACGAACCGAGATGCACGCCTGTTAAAACAATTTCTTTTGAATCTCCAGCCAGCGCGGAATTTATATCCGCAATGACATTTGCAAGTGAACGACTTTTACTTTCGCCACGCGCAACGGTGGTGATGCAAAATGTGCATTTATTATCACAACCATCTTGCACTTTGATAAAGGCGCGCGTGCGACGATGAATGCCGGGAATTGGAGAGCGGTCAATAGGTTCAAGGTCGAAGGTTGAAGGTTCAAGTTTAAGAATATTTGCTACCAGTGAATCTTTTTCCTGATTGGTGACAACTTTCAAAACATTTGGAAGTGTAGATGCTTCTTTGGGTTGTAAAGTCGTCCAACATCCTGTGGGAATAATTTCTTGCACGCCAGCCCGTGCAATATTACGAATTTTGCTCCGTGAATCAGATGCGGCTTGTGTGGTGACTGCACAAGTGTTGACGACAGCCATCTCCGCAGAATCAGCAGTTGCGACAATTTCATGCCCTGCTGAGCGAAATTGCCTTGCCATGTTTTCTATTTCTGCTTGGTTGAGTCTACAACCGATGGTGTCAAGAAAGATTTTCATATCGAATTTGTAGGGGCGAGGTTACCTCGCCCCTACTTTGTATTAAGGTTGTAACACCACAAAATTATCAAACACAATATCCACGCCTGGCGTAGCAAATGTGCCTGCGATTAAACCCACATCGCCAGACGTTAAAGATGAATCTTGCGCTTGTGCCACTTGAAAACCATTGATGTAAAAAGTTAATGTTTGTCCAGCGCAATCTGCTCGTAAATGATTAATCGCAAGTCCTTTGTTGATATTTGCAGAAGACAACATTTCACTTTGCCCAAGCAAAATCGCTTGACCATCTTTGAATAAACCTATGCCGTAAAAACCATCAGAGGTGATGATGAAGAAATAATAATCTTTGCCATTGAAGCGACAAAGCAACCCAATTCGGTTTTCGTCAGGACCTGCTAACTTGCCGGTATCTACTTCCATACGGACATCGGTAAAATTTTTATTCGGCGTTGACCAAAAATTGGTTTGCAAAGCATTAACCATAATTCGATAACCGCCGCCGTCATAATCCATTACACCTTCGGAAACGAGCATCCTATCCCAGCCAGTGGTAGCAGAGGAAAAATCATCTTGAAAGAGGACTGTTCCTGATGGCAAGGCTTGCGGCTGTTGAGTAGGTAAGGCTGAACAAGCCGAGAGGCAAATTAACGTAAGAAAAACAATAAATATTTTTCTCATAACAATTTATGGTGTTGCGGTTGCCGTTGCGCCACCTTCAAGGGTTGGGATAGGAATTGGAGTCCAACCC
This sequence comes from Anaerolineales bacterium, assembly GCA_016789345.1. Taxonomy (GTDB): domain Bacteria; phylum Chloroflexota; class Anaerolineae; order Anaerolineales; family Villigracilaceae; genus Villigracilis. Next base: position 4,270 of record JAEURG010000197.1, read on the forward strand.
ATCAGTTTTGCTTGTTCATCTAAATACAATTTTGCAAAACCGAGAACTTGCTCAAATAGCGGACCAGTAACAGAGTTCAAAGTGTTTTGGTCAAGGTTGGGGTTGGCAGAAGTAATTGAAAGAACAGTTGTAAATAATTCAATACCCGAATTCATATATGAAAGTTGATGTTGTTTCAATCTCGTTAAACAGGCAGGCACAGTTTGGTCTTCGGCTAAACGTTTAATGCGTTGCATTTCTTGTACAAGAGAAACGGTATTTTCAATTCGCAAGGTTTGCGCCAAACCAAAGGTATCATCAAATTCACGTGTTAAAGCATGTAAACGATTGACTTCGGCTGGAATGTTTTCAGGTGAACAAACATCTGGGGTAAAGGTAGGTAAAGGGGTAAAAGTAGGCAAATCTGGCAATGACGTAGAGGTAGGGGTGCTTTGTGTAAAACCAGCAGACCCAAATATCAAAGACAGCACCAAAATTAAACTCACTGCCGCCACAATCAAAATCATCGGAAGGTTACGTTTCATATTACAAACTCCAAAATCAGAAATTTACTAACGGCTTATTCTAATATAGATTATTAAACTACGGAAAATATTGATTTAGTAACTGCTGAGCAAATGGGCGATATACCCCAGAAACATCTGCATCGCGGACGTACGTTAGAGCGTTGTATGCTGCAGGTCGGTTTCCTTGCGCTAAGTAAGTCAGTGCTAAATGCAAATGAGCAGGAAAATATTGTGGCGAGAATTCAATCGCTTGTAATAGCGTTATCTCTGCATTGCTATAACGACCTGATAAAAAATAAACATAACCAAGCGCGTCTAAATTTGTGGCATCGTTCGGAGATAAACTCACGGCTTGTTCAGCGGCAGGCAAGCCGATTTCTTCAATATAAAAATTGTTGTCGGCACAAAACATGGCGAGCAAACGCCAATAGATTGGGTCATCAGGCGCAAATTCTATGGCATGTTGATAGGCTTCTAAGGCGGCAATCAAATCGCCAAGTTTGGCGTGGGCTTCACCCATGCCTGCTAACCATGCGGGGTTGGTCGGCTCTATTTGATTGGCTAATGAATACTCTATTAATGCCCGCGCGTAGTTTGATTGACGACCCCAATACAATGCCCGCAAACCACGCACCGTTGCAGATTTAAGATTCAACGACAAGGCTTTATCTAAGTCCGCGCTTCCATCTTGACCGAGTTGCTGTTTCGCTTCTCCCAGCCATGCCCACGCTTCGGCATTTTGATTGTTAGACTCAATTGCTTTCTCAAATGCAAACAAAGCCAAATCCCATTCTTGCACCAAACCCAATGCTCTACCAATTGTCACATATTTATCCGATTGATTGTTTTGGGTATCAGCAATGCTCAACGCAGTGACTAAGGTCTCAGTCGCAGAATCAACTTCCACGTTAAGAGTTGAGGCGCGATTCAACTTATCAAAGGCTTCGTTCGGATAAAATATCATCAGCAAAACCCCAAGCCTATAATGTGCGTAGGCATCTTGAAAATCAAGTTGAATCTGACTTTCCAATGCGTTTTTTTCTGCTTCCCAATTTTTTTGAGTGCGATACGCCGAAGCCAATAGCCGATACAAAGTTGCCGATTGAAATTCTTGCACGCCCATTTCAAAAGTTGAAATGGCTTTTTCAATCTCACCTGTTTGAAAATATGAAGTACCGAGCCAAGCCCAACCCTGTTCTGAAAATTGATTTACTTTTTGAAAATAAAAAATGGCTTTCGGGTAATCACCCACCTGCGCCGAAGCGATGCCTGCCTGCTCCCATAAATCATTTTGCCAGAAAAATATTTTGGCGGCTTGCGCATAAAAATCGGATGCGGTTTTGTAATCGCCTTCGTGATTTGCGCGTTCAGCATTTTTTACATTAATAAATCCACTAATAAAGATTGGGGTTATAAAAGCAAAGAGCAAAAGAATTGCAATGAAGCCCGCTGTTTTTTTCCGTTGAGACATGATAACAATTCTACGCGATAATTGAAGTAGCAGTATAATCACGCCTGATGAGTGCTTTCACCAGTTTGGTTCTCACACAACTCACCGTTCCGCCTGGCGATTTAATTTACTTTATTGTGCTGGTGTTTGTAGTAGCCAGTGCGTTTCAGTCGGCATTTAACCATTGGCGAGCGAGTGAATTTCCGCAAGCGCGACGGGCGTTTGTGGGATTGGGCATTTTATTAGGGGCACAAATGTTAATGTTTTTGTTCAGCGGATTAGGCTGGCAAAACATAGTAGACCCGAAAACCGTTCTACCGCCAATGGACCGCGCTTTCATTATGTTTTGCATTATCTGGGTCACATGGTTATATGCCTACCCCGAACCCAACCGCATTGCCGATGCAATAGCCACCATCTTAAGTTTATTTGTATTAACTGCGCTTGGTATTAGTTTACTCACTTGGCAACCGCAAGTAGCCAGCCTGAGTTACAACCAAACCGTTGACGATTTTCTTTGGCAAATTGGTTCACTCTCATTATCATTATTTTGCATTGCCATTTTATTCATCCGCAAGCCTGACGGCATGTGGTATGGAGTTATTTTATTAACGCTCGGCTTCTTGGGTCATCTTGGTCAGTTATTTACAAGAGTAGATGGCAATTACTCTGGCGTTGTGAGATTAGCCTACATGGCGGCATTTCCAATCCTTTTGACATTACCACAACGCTTCCCAATTCCTACGGGGACAACTGGTTCTGCACCGCCAAAGCCTACTACCCTGAAAGCCGATACAACTGGTCGCCCAGAACGTCGCCGTTACAGCACCGACCCAAAAACTTTCCATGCTTTGTTAGCAGTAGCGGCTGAAACCAACCCAACCAAAATGAGCCAAGCCATTACCCGCGCCATTGCACAAACCATGCTGGCTGATTTGTGTTTTATGATTTATCTCACCGATAGCAACAAACAAATGGTGATTGCAGGCGGCTACGACTTAATCCGTGAAGACAGTTTAGAAGGTGGCTCATTAAATAAATCTTCAATCCCAATGCTTGCCAATACCATTCAACGTGGCAAACCTTTACGTTTGCCTGCCAGCAGTACTTCTGCTGATATTCGTGGTTTAGGTGATATTCTCGGTTTGAATAACCCCGGTCACTTATTATGTATTCCAATATTAACACCAGAAAAAGAATCATTGGGTGGTATTTTATTGCTGTCACCTTATTCGGATAGAACATGGAGCGCCGAAGACCAAGCCTTTTTGGCGAACATTGCCGCATCGCTTGTGCCGATTATTCAGCGCAATCAACGTATCAACACACTTGAAGCACAAAACAGCATGGCGAAAGCCCAAGCCACCGATATGGAGCGACGCATCACCGAGTTGAAACAGCAACTAGAAGAAGCGCGTGCTGAAGCGACAAAAAATAGTTCAACCGATGTAAACTCATTGATGGCGGCACAAGATGAATCACAACGCATTATTGAACAATTACAAACCGAAAACGCAGAATTGCGGGCAGGGAAAAATTTACCTGAATCTTCTATTCAATTGGAAAGTGACTTGAAAGCAACTTTGCAAGAATTGGCTCATTTACAAAATCAGATTGCTGAAGCCAATATGAAAATTCTTGAAATGGAGAAAACAGAAAAAGGTCAAGTTGTTACAAAAAATACAGAGCAAGCCGAAGTGATTGCTTCTATTTCTCAAGAATTACGCCAACCGCTATCTTCAATTGTAGGTTATACAGATTTGTTACTTGGCGAATCTGTTGGGATTTTAGGTGCATTGCAAAGAAAATTTGTTGAAAGAATCAAGGCATCCACAGAACGCATCCGCAGTTTGACGGACGATATGATTCGCTTCAATACGTTAGCAACTGAATTAAATGAACTCAAGCCTGAGCCCGTAGATTTGAATGCGATTATTGACAATGCCATGTCATATACCAGCACACAATTTCGTGAGAAAAATATCACCATTCATTTAGATGTTCCAAAGAATCTTGCCCCCACGCATGGTGACCGTGAAGCGGTAGGTCAAATTTTGATTCATTTATTACAAAATGCTGGGGCGGCAACTCCGTTTGAGGGCAATATCAGGTTGAAGGTCCAAACCAGAAGCGAAGATGGCACAGAGTTTATTCTTATTCAAGTGACCGATAGCGGTGGCGGAATCGCATCTGAAGATTTGCCACGTGTCTTCACCCGTTTGTATCGTGCTGATAATGTTTTGATTCAAGGCGTAGGCGATACAGGTGTAGGTTTATCTATTGCAAAAACTTTAACCGAAGCCCAGCATGGAAGAATTTGGGTAGAAAGCGAACCTGGTGTTGGGGCAACATTTAGCGTGTTGTTGCCTGTGGCTGGCGATACCGTATTAGAAACCCAAAGTAAAAAAGGTAAAAAATAATGCGCTGGCGTGAGTTGGGAACTGCGCTCATCGTTGCGCTTGCTTCCATCGGATTCGTGTTTGGGGCGTTATCTATTTCATTGGTTGAGTTTATTCCTGAAGCAACGCCATCACCAACTTTTGCTTCGCCTGCTTCACCAGTTCCCGTTACTGCAACTGCAACTTTACTTCCCACTTCAACTCAAGACCCAACGATTGCAACACCCACTTTTACAGTCACAAATACGTTATCTGCCTCTGTCTCTTGCCCACAACCAGCAGGGTGGATTGCCTATACCATTCAAGCAGGTGATACATTAGAAAGTTTATCAAGCAAATATCGCACAGATGTAAACACTTTACGAAGCAATAATTGTTTATTGATTGATAACTTAATTCCCGGTACATTATTTTATGTTCCACCTGCGCCAACAAGTACAGCCGCAGTATGCTCAGCAGGTGCAGTTGGCTGGGTAAAAAGTTATGTTGTCATTCGCGGTGACACGATGTATTCCATTGCAACCAATCACTATACAACTGTGGCATTATTGAGAACAGTAAATTGTAAAAATACCGATTTCATTGTTGCTGGTGAATTATTATGGGTGCCAAATATTGCCACCCGCACACCGTACCCAACGCCAATGCCGGGCGTAACTGCATCGCCTTACCCAACTGACCCATTAACTCAAACTGCACTGCCTTTTACAAGCACTGTGCAACCTAGCAACACACCTATCCCGAATACATCTACAGCCATTTCTACCCCAACAGCCATGCCAACCTTAACTGCCAGCCCTACACCATTTGGAACACCATAACATTCGTGCTTACATTCCACAAATGAAATTAAAATATTTTTCTGTCTGTATCATTATTTTGTTTTTGCTATCTGCCTGTGGCGCAAGCGTAACTGCAACTCCCGAACAATCCTTTGCACCATTCATTTTAATCACCTCTGCGCTAAATGCCAGCCCTACACCCACTCCATTTCAACCATCGCTTGCGACTCCTACTCAACCTTCGCTTTTTTCATTTGACCTAAACACCGCCTCGCCCTTAATTCTACCGAGTCAAACACCCTCTGCCTCTCCTACGCCTCAAACGACTCCTACTGCCACTATTTCAGCCGACCAACTTTTCCCAACGCAAGCGGCACCGCCTCCACAGCAACCCACCCTTGACCTTGCATCCCTACCTCCACTGACAAATAATGAAACAATCAATTTCTTGTTAATCGGTTCAGATAGAAGACCGACAGGAACATCTCATCGCACAGATACGATGTTAATTGCGATTGTTTGGTACAAAGAAGGTCAAGTCTCCTTAATTTCCATTCCACGCGATTTATGGATTTACATTCCAACGGTTGGAATGCAAAGAATTAACACGGCTTTTCAAAGTGGCGAATCGGGTGGTTACCCCGGTGGTGGAAACGGATTACTCAAAGATACTATTTTGCAAAACCTCGGCATCCGCATTGACCATGTGGCTATGGTTGAGTTTGATGGCTTTCGAAAAATTGTGGATACACTTGGCGGCATTGAAGTGCCCGTGGCATGCCCCTACACGGATTGGCGTTTGAAACACCCTTCTTACGACCCTAACAATGAAAACAATTGGTGGTTATATACTGTCGGACCTGGTGAAGTGTATATGGATGGTGATTTAGCATTATGGTATGCACGCTCTCGCATGAGGTCTAGCGATTTTGATAGAGGTCGTCGTCAACAAGAAGTGTTACGAACATTGTTTCAGAAAGCATTACAAACCGATACGTTCAGCAAAATTCCGCAACTGTATAATGACTTTGCTAGCACAGTGATTACTGATGTTGGCTTAAATGATTTGCTACGCCTAGCACCTTATGCAGTGAACTTTACAAACGCAAACATCCGCAGTTATTACATTCGTCCGCCGTATGTACAAGGTTGGACGACTCCCGGTGGTGCAAGTGTCCTGCTTCCACAAGAAGAGCAACTAAGATATATGCTAACCGAAGCAACCACCCTATCTCCTTATGCAACCGTGCGCGAGGCAATTAATATAGAGATTCAAAACGGCTCTCGCTTTGATACTATGGAATCCCTTGCCGCTTCAAGACTTAATTACGCAGGCTACCAAACTTTGACTTCACCCGCCGACAATCGGAATTATGCTAATTCTGTTCTAGTAGATTTCACTGCCAATCAAGACTCATCCCAACGACAAACCATCATCAATGTGCTTGGCATTTATTCTGCTAATGTAATTTCATTACCAGACCCCAATAGCCCAGTGCAGTATCGTGTCATTTTAGGCTCAGAATATCAACCTTGCTTCAAACCTGAAGAGTTGACGCATTAACCCAGTTGACAACTACTCTAAAACTCGCTAAACTATACGCAATGGCAAAAAATTCTGCTCCAGCCAATATCAATTCAAAAACCCTACTCCCCACCGCTATTAATGGCTGGGAAATGTTCATGCTTGACCAAGGTCGTTCACCAAATACAGTTAAAGCATTTTTGTCAGATGTTAATTTACTCACTCAATACGTAGCACCTGATAAAAATATCGGAAGCACCACCACCGAAGAGTTAAATAAATTTTTCGAATGGATGGAAAAGAAGCGTGGCATTCCTTGTAGCCCCAAAACATTATCACGTCGAATCACTGCTGTAAAATCTTTTTTTCGTTGGTTACATCAATATGGTGCAATTTCAGTTGACCCTGCTGAAAAAGTATTACAACGCTCGGCAATTAGCCCACTTCCGCAAGTGTTGACGAATGACGAATATGATGCCGTGCTACTTTCAGCAGACCGTCATCGCCGAGATAAAAAAGCAGATGCCCGCCCTTATACATTAGTTTATCTTTTGCTAACAACAGGTATCAAGAAAAGTGAGTGCTTAGGCATTCATCTTAATCACATTGATTTAGATGCAAAAAATGGACCCACATTATTCGTCCGCTATGCTAGCCCAGCCAACCGCTACAAAGAAAGAAAAATAGAACTAGAAGAAGATTGGGTTACCGCTTACAAAGAATATCTTGCCCAATACCAACCCGTTGACCAAGTCTTTGCATGGTCACCGCGCAGGTTAGAATATTTGCTTGAAGATATTGGTGAAGAAGCAGGTTTGAGCAAACATCTTTCTTTCGATATGTGCCGCTGGACTTGCGCGCTACATGATTATCAAAACGGCATCGAACCCGATGCAATCCGACAAAAACTCGGCGTATCTAAAATTCAATGGCGTGAGTTATTGATTAAGATAAAACAACTAAATGGTGAAACAAAATAATAAAACATCCCGCAATTTGCGGGATGTTTTATTCGAGGTTATCTTGCGGGCGTGTAATTGAAAAATAAATAACATGCTTGGTTTCATCCGTCAAACGATGCACATGCGCAGGTCGAAATCCCGGCACCCAAATAATTTCATCACCTGCACATAACAGGGGCCAGCGGTCACGCGCACGTTGCGGCACTTTTTCGTTCACAAAAAAATCGGATATCTTTTGAGTATGACCTTCCATGCCCAACGGAGAGAAATGGTCACCTGCTCGCCTCACTCTTAATT
>JAEURG010000166.1 GCA_016789345.1 Anaerolineales bacterium
ACTTTTGGTCCGTATGAATAAAAAAAACCGCCTCACACTTGAGACGGTTTTCGCTTCATAACTTAATTGAAAGTTGATTCTGTTTCTTCAACTTTTATTTTAACCCAAAGCCTTTTTCGCTTCGGCAATCACTTCATCATAATTAGGTTCATCACCCAATGCAGGTAAATAGTTGACATAGGTCAACTTGCCTTCACGATTGACAATGAAAACAGAACGGCGTAAATAACGGCGTTCTTTAATTAAGATGCCATACTTGATTCCAAATTCTGCATCCAAAACATCGGATACAACTTTTACACGTTCCACACCAGCCGCGCCACACCATCTTTTTTGTGCCATCGGAAAATCACAACTGACAGTGTAAATGACAATATCATCACTTAATTTTGAGGCTTCTTCATTGAAGCGACGAGTTTCACGGTCGCATGTATCAGTATCCAAAGAAGGCACAGCAGATAGGATAATAACTTTGCCTTTATCATCTTGCAAAGGATTTACTTTTGCCCAGCCTGCAATTACAGAAGTGAATTCAGGTGCAAAATCACCAACTTTTACTTCATCACCCAATAAGGTGACAAAATTATCGCCGAGTTTGAAAACATCATTTCGTACAGTTGTCATTTTATTTTCTCCAATTTATATTTAATAATTATTTTACTTGATTTATTGTCTGACTGCAGACCGCGGACGGAAGACCGAAAAAAATGGTCTGCGGTCAAAATTATTTTCCAGCCACACCAACAACAGACTTTCCACAAAATACATCAAATGTTTCGAGTGTACCTTCTTCTCCAAAACCGCTCAAGCCCCAAGCAGGGCGTGGCGCATCTACATTTAATTCAAGCAGACTCACACCATTGACTTTGACTCCACCCGTATTCATTTTTCTGGCGATTTCCATAGCATGAGATTCATCTTTTGAATACACATAACCGCCGAGTCCGTAAGGAGTTTGATTGGCGAGTTTAATCGCTTCTTCATCTGATTTGAAACTGTGTACTGTTGCAACGGGTCCGAATATCTCTTCGAGTGTTTCTTCGGGTGCGACACCAGTTATCAGCGTAGGAGAAAGATAGTAGCCAGCAGAATCAGGCGTCGGCGTGGAATGATGCGTTTGTCCGCCTTTTTTCTTTAAGTTGTTAATCGAATCCAAAATGCGTCCTTTATGAACTTCGTTTGCAAGTGGCCCAAGCTGTGATTCGGTTGACATCGCGTCACCAATTTTAATTTGTTTGAATTTATCCATTGCGGCTTTGACTACTTGCTCTTGAATCGATTCATGTACAACAAGACGACCCAATGCACGACACCACTGACCATTGAGAGTCGTCATACCTGCAACAATTCCATCGGCAACTTTATCAACATCTGCATCTTGCAAAACAACCATTGCATTGTTGCCACCGAGTTCGAGTTGCAAAGATTTGAAATCATTTGCACAAGCGGCGGCAACTGCTCGCCCACCTTGCAAACCACCAGTGAATGAAACTGCACACACACGTTTATCGGTGACGAGTTTGTTACCAACTTCACTGCCACCATTTACGATTTGAAATAAACCTTTTGGCAAACCTGCGGATTCGAGTCCATCAACGAGAAGCAAACAAGAATATGGAGCCCATTCAGTAGGTTTGAGAATGACAGGGCAACCTGCAGCGAGTGCATTTGCAATTTTATGTGAGGCAAGTGCGGCGGGAGAATTCCACGGCACGATTGCAACTGCAACACCTAATGGTTTTCGTAAGACTTCCACATCACCATGCGGACCCGGCACTTTTGTTACGGCATATCCGCTTTTCAAAACGCCAGCGGCGGCTTTGAATGCTAACCACACAATTGCATTAACAAAACTTGTGGTGCTAAACACAATGCCTGTGTTATATGATTCAACGGCGGCAATCATGGGTACAAGAGACATTAAATGATTGGCGGCATTATCAAGAATCTCTGCTCGTTTTTCAGGCGAGGTGTTTGCCCATTCACCTGATTCATGTAAGCGTTGTGCAACTTGTAAAGCACGTTCAATGTTTTCATTGCTGGTCGCCATTTGAGGTGCGATTTTTTCACCCGTGTTGGGATTATGCACAAAGGCTTTCATATCTACAGTTGGCGGGATTCGTTCGCCGTCAATGTAATCGAATAGTTTGAAATGTTTTTTTACATCTTCAATCGGGGGCATTTTTATTTCAGGGAAAGACATAGTAAATCTCCTTTAATTTTTTAAAACACGAAGGGCACAAAGTACACGAAGGTTTTTAATTTAATTCCTTTGTGACCTCCGTGTACTTTGTGTTTAAGATTTTTGTTTCTCCGAGACTGTAAATGACTTTGTCTCTGCGCCATCCGTAATTGATTTTGCGGCTTCGAGTCGTCCGCGTTCGGCAGGAAACGCCATCACCAAACTCATAGCAATATCGCGCAACATGCGGGCAATCACACCTTTGTTGGATGTGCCACTTGTGCCTGTCATTTTCATCGCAAGTTGTGCTACTTCAAAACACGCTTCAGAGGCTGTACCTTTTGCCATACGCCAATGTTGTACTACTTCGGTTTTTGAAGCAATCGGCGGCTCAATCGTTTCTAAATCAATTTGTCTTCTTAACCATAATCGTGCAGTTTCAAGTTCAACAGTCATTTTGCCAATCAATTCTTGATGAAATGCACTGGTTGCAATTGGCAAACCTGTATCTTCAAATTTCATTTTCATGGTGGCGTTCAAAGCATAATCATATGCTTGTTTTGCTGCGCCAAGATAAATGACAGAAATCGCAGGTTGATTTCCCATCAATGAGCCACGACTGGATTGCATGAATTTAACAAACGCTCCAGGGATTGCTAATGATTCTGAATCAGGTACAAAAACATTTTCTAAGATGATTCCATGTGATGCCGTTGCGCGCATTCCAAGTGCATCCCATTGCGGACGTTCTTTGACGCCTTCCGCTTCACGCGGGACGAAGAACATGCTCAAGCCTTCGGCAGTGTCATAGCCTTTGAGTTTTGCCGCTACCAAATACGCATCTGCTACACCTGTGTTACAACCAAAAGATTTCACGCCATTTAATTTCCAACCCCCATCTACTTTTTCTGCTTCGGTTGTAATATGTACTGCGCTTTGAGATGACTTTGCTGACTCACTTGCAAAATTCCCAAGCAATTGTTTTTTCGTTCCCATTCTATGTAAAACATTTTCTGCAAATGCTTTTACAACAGGAATTTCATCTGCATTAAATTTTCCTTCTCCAATCGCATCGAGTCCTAATAATCCGCGTGAGGATGTGGAGCAATGAAAGAAATATGCCAATGCGGTAGATGGGCAAGCAGTTCCCATTGCGTATGTTGCAGCAGAAAGATCACGTAAGTTGCCACCCAATCCACCATACGATTCTGGAATCACAAGCCCAAGCAAACCTGCTTTGCTTAATGTGTCACGATGTGGTGCGTAAAATTTTCCGCTCGCATCGGCTTCTTCGGCATGTGCACGCAATTCAGGCAAAATGTTTTCGACTCTTTCTGCTCTTTCTTTTTCGGCAGGGGTTAAGTCATCAAATAAAAATTCGGCAGTTAGTTTTGTCATCATTTTCCTCAATTTTTAAATTGTTCTTTCAATTCACTTAGCAATTCCAATGTCTCAGCATCGTTTTGATAAATGCTACAAATCAACATTTGCACATCGGCAGATTGATATTGATTAAATAATTCTCTTGCAGTTTCAATGGTCAAACCACGACCTTTGAACAATGTTGCTTTTTCTAATTTTGATTTCAATGCGGATTCATCTTTGGCAATTAGGATGTTGCATAAAACAGTTCTTTCAATTTCTTCATAATTCCGCTTCTCATTGACGCAATGTTGGTTTAGCACTTCAAACTTTTTCTTAACTTCATCTGGTGAGCCGATGAAGTTGCACATATTCCCAACTCTGGCGACGGTTCGTAATGTCAGTTGTTCACCTGCGCCACCAATCAAAACAGGTGGATGAGGTTTTTGAATCGGCTTGGGTTCAAGGATTGCATTTTCTACATGAAAGTATTTTCCATGATATGTGGCTCGTTCTTGAGACCACATTTCTTTAATTAATTTGACGGCATCTTCTAAACGATAGACTCTTTCAGCAGGTTGTTGTGAAAAATCAAAACCGTATTGTTTATATTCATCTTCATACCAACCTGCGCCAATGCCTAATGTGATGCGTCCTTTGCTAATCAAATCTAAATTTGCAACCATTTTGGCTAATAGAGCGGGGTTGCGGTAGGAAGTGGATGTCACAAGTGTAGATAAACGTATATGGTCAGTGACAACTGCCAGCGCGGAAAGAAGCGTCCAAGATTCCATGAAAGGTTCTTCGGGCAGTCCATGTACGGGAATCTGAATCATATGATCCATCACAGAAAACCAATCAAAGCCGTGCTCTTCTATCCAGATGACTTTTTTCTTGATGCCATCAAAGATGTTTGGTTCGTTATAAATGAAGGAAGGGGAGTGAATGCCGAATTTCATTTCAACCCCCTCCCATCCTCCCCCAAATTCGACTGAAGTTCGTCGGATTTGGGGGAGGCGTTCAAATTCATAAAGGCATACACTGTGACAATTGCCATCACCACCGAACCTAAAATACCTGGCGTGGATGTTCCATACACGCCAAGCAAATAACTTGCAAGCGCAGGCATGACGATGCGCGTAGCACTTTCGAGACCTGAACCAAAACCTAACATGCCACCAATTTCATCACGATTGACGGCTTTGCTAATTGCAGAATTAATTAATGCATTGAATGAACCCGCACCAATTGCCATTGGGAACATGGCAATTAACATGACGGTAACGCTTTGAGAAATTGCCCAGCCAATCATGCCAACCAATGTGAAAATTAAAAATGTAATTAACAAATTTGATTCTTTGAAACGCGCCGAAAGTGGACCAATCGCTCCGCCTTGCATAATCACTAAAACGATTCCAATATAAGCAAGGATGTAACCTGTTTGTTGTGCGCCTAAGCCAAATTTATTTAATAAATAAAGTGGAAAAACCGTTTGGAATGTATTGAATGCAATTGCAAAACCAAACCTGACCCACAACAACGGACCAACTAGCGGACGTTGCAATGCAATCCACAAAGCTTTGAGTGAAACATCTACTTTCTTTTGAGTTGCTAATTCAGCACGGCGTTCTTCAGTTAATGATTCAGGTAACCAGAAATAGACTGTGATTAAGTTGATTAAAGTTAATCCCGCCGCAACAAAGGCTGGCACAGCAAAGCCGAATTGACTCAATGTGCCACCAAGTGCTGGACCTAAAATAAATCCGATACCAAATGCGGCGCCAAACATGCCCATGCCGCGCGCGCGATTTTTTTCATCGGTGACATCTGCAATATAAGCTTGTGCAACGGAAATATTCCCAGCGGTTAAGCCTGAAAGAATTCTGCTGAGAAACAACATCCAAAGTGAATTAGCGAAACCGAGAATTAAAAATCCAATGAATGTGCCTGCAATGCTGATTAAGAAAACGGGTCTACGACCATATTTATCAGATAGTCTTCCTAATATCGGCGCACTAATCATTTGCATTAAGGCATACGATGAAACTAATAAACCTGTTTGAAAAGGTGTTGCACCAAATGTATCAGCGAAAAATGTCAGCAATGGCACGATAAGTGCAAAGCCGAGCATGTCTATTAATACAATCAATCCTACGTTCAATAAGCGTTTGTTCAAAATGAATTCCTTATATATGTTGCTTGAAAATTTGACCGCAGACCGCGGACGGCAGACCGTTTGTAAATCGTGGTCAGCGGTCAGTCATCTGTGGTCGGTTAATTAAACCGTTGGTCTCTTCATATACTTTCCTTTTGCTTCACCAATGATTTTTCCATTTTCAAAAACTTTATTGCCTCTTACAAAGGTAGCTTTGACTTTTCCTGTCAATTCGTGACCTTCAAATGGTGTATAGCCTTGACCTGATTCTGATTCACTTGCATGCACAACAAAGGTTTCATTTGGGTCAAATAAAACAATGTCAGCATCGTACCCTTCTGCAATATCACCTTTCGTTAATAATCCATATCTTTGAGCAGGATTCCATGAAACGAGTTCCGCCATGCGATTTAATGAAAGTCCGCGTTTTGTGCCTTCACTGTGTAATCCACTCAACATATATTCTGTGCCACCAAAACCAGATTTCGCCATCCAAATATCATCAGGATGTTCGGCGTTGTATTTCATTTCTGTCGAACAGCAAGCATGGTCACTGACCACCCAATCTACATCGCCACTCAAAACTTTTTCCCATAAAAATTCAACATCCGCACGCGGACGAATCGGCGGATTCACTTTTGCTAACACACCATTGGGTTCATCCACATCTAACAACAAATGTCCAATCGTTACTTCACGCCTGAAATTAATATGTGGAAATAAATCACGCATCATCAATGCCGCTTCTAATGCTTTACGAGATGTGAGATGTAATAAATTGATATTTACACAACTTGTTTCATGTGCTAAATACGAAGCAATAAAAACCGCCAAACCTTCACTATGTGGTGGGCGTGCGGCATTGTAAGCGTGTAAACCTTTTAACTTGCCTTCTTTTTGCACAATCGAAGTGTAGGCATTCAAAATATCTGCTACTTCGCAATGTAAACTCAAACTCAAATATGGCTCATGTTTTGGATTCGCTTCAATCATCTCGCTCAATTTGCGCATGATGAATTCAAAATGTGCGAAATCATATTTTTCATCGCCTTCAAGTTTCAAAAAATTATGTTGCTGGTCAGATTTTCCGTGAAGTCCATGCCCGCCGTAAAACATAAAAATTTTGAATGATGAAACGCCAAAATCACTTAACAACATTTGCATCTCATCAATGTGGGTTTTATTTATCGGTGCGAGGTGATATGCATAATCCACCCAATATTTTCCATTTGAAATTTCCAATACTTCAGGATAAAAATCTTTATACGCGCCACCTTTGTTCAAGTAATATTCACCCGTGCGAAAATATGTAATGGCTGATGTGACTCCGCCCATCGCCGCGGCTTTTGATTCAGTAATGGCATCTTCTGCAAGTGGAGAATAAATCCCAACGTGCATGTGTGCATCTACGAGACCTGGAAATGCTAATAGTCCTTTGCCATCATGGATTTCTTTCGCTTCATTCGCAGGGATACTTGATTCTGCTTTTTGAATTTTTCCTTCGCTGATAGCAATATCTACTA
>JAEURG010000213.1 GCA_016789345.1 Anaerolineales bacterium
GGATTTGTGGCCCTCTTTGACTCAAGCAGATGAAATTCGAGCCACAGTTGCTCAAGATTTTCCAAAGGCTGAATTAGATTTCGTCTCTTGGCTGACGAGAGACTTTGTCACTAGACCTCAAACCAGTGAACCACTAACCGCCGGTGTCCGCACTGCTATTCTCGGCTCACTTTGGACTATCTTTTTCACCATTCTGCTTGCTTTTCCAATTGGTGTTGGAGCCGCAATTTATCTCGAAGAATATGCCTCCGATAATTGGTTGAATCGCGTTATTCAAACCAACATCAACAATTTAGCCGGTGTCCCTTCTATTGTGTATGGAATTTTAGGGCTCGCCATTTTTGTCCGTACTTTAGAGCCGCTCACGAGTGGTAAATTGTTTGGGTTAGTTGACCTAACAACAGCAAACGGAAGAACCGTTTTATCAGCAGGTCTAACACTTGGCTTGCTTGTGCTTCCAATTATCATCATCAATGCACAAGAAGCGATTCGGGCAGTACCACGTTCCCTACGTAATGCTAGTTACGGAGTCGGTGCTACAAAATGGCAAACAGTTTGGTCTCACATTTTACCGAATGCAATGCCCGGCATCTTGACTGGCACAATTTTGGCTATCTCACGCGCGATTGGTGAAACAGCACCTTTGGTTGTGGTAGGTGCATCTACTGCCATTAGTTTTGACCCTAGTTCACCATTCTCAAAATTTACAACTTTACCTATTCAAATCTATCAATGGACAGCCCGTCCACAGGCTGAATTTCAAAGCCTGGCAGCAGCAGCTATTCTCGTATTACTCATATTATTACTTAGTCTGAATGCCTCTGCTGTTTTATTGCGCAATCGCTTCAGCAGGAGATTCTAAGCATGATGACAAACAACAATTCTGCACCAAAATATGTAATTGAAACACAAGACCTTGAGATTTATTATGGTGACTTCAAAGCAGTAACCAATGTAAATATGAAAATAGAGCAGAACAAAATTACCGCTATTATTGGTCCATCGGGTTGCGGAAAATCTACTTTATTACGCGCCTTCAACCGCATGAATGAACTCTATGCAGGCACATCTATTAAAGGTAAAGTGATTTTTAATGGGCAAGATATTTACGAAAAAGAGGTAGACCCTGTCGAAGTGCGTTATCGAATTGGGATGGTATTTCAAAAACCAAATCCATTCCCAAAAAGTATTTATGAAAACATTGCATGGACAGCCCGCATCCATGGCTATAAAGGCAACATGGATGAATTGGTAGAAAGTTCGTTGCAACAAGCCGCATTATGGGATGAAGTTAAAGATAAATTGCATCAATCGGGCTTATCACTTTCGGGTGGTCAACAACAACGACTTTGTATTGCCCGTGCAATTTCCATCAAACCTGAAGTAATTTTGATGGATGAACCCGCCTCAGCACTTGACCCGATTGCGACTCTTAAAATTGAAGAGTTGATGCAAGAACTGAAAAAGAATTACACTATCACCATTGTGACTCACAACATGCAACAAGCCGCGCGTGCTTCAGATTACACTGCTATGATGATGCTTTCTGGTGAAGGTGAACGCTCTGGTACTGTGATTGAATTTGATGAAACGAAAAAAATCTTCACGCGCCCATCGGATAAACGCACAGAAGATTATGTAACAGGAAGGTTTGGATAATATGTCAAAAGAAAAAGTATTAATTTTATGCACTGGTAATTCAGCCCGAAGCCAAATGGCTGAAGGTTTATTGCGTGCAATGGCAGGCGACACGTTTAAAGTTTTCAGCGCAGGCACAGAGCCGAAGGGCAGTATCCTGCCACAAGTCCAAGAAGTGATGCGTGAAATCGGAATTGATATCTCAAGTCAGTGGTCAAAATCTGTTACTGAATATTTAGGCAAAGCGGTTTTTTCACACGTCATCACCGTTTGTGCGGATGCAGAAGATAATTGTCCGGCGGTTTTTCTCAATATGGGAAACCACGAACATTGGCCCTTTGATGACCCTGCCAAAGCGGATGAAGAACATCGCCTCGAAACTACTAGACGCGTGCGCGATGAAATCAAAAATCGTTTTCAAATTTGGTTGGCTGAACAAAATATTCCTGCAAAAGAAATTCAATAAAGTACAATAGAAACGAAGAGGTCTTATGGTCCGAAAAGCATTTGAAGCCGAACTTCAAGAATTAAAAGATGAAATCCTTTTGCTGGGTTCGATGGTAGAACATGCCATCGTCAACTCAGTGGAGACGTTAAAAAAGCGCGATATCAAAGGCGCAGAACAAATTATTGCGGCGGATAAAGAAATTAATAAAAAACGCTTTGATATTGAAGCGCAACTGATGGTATTGATTGCGACACAACAACCCATGGCACATGATTTGCGTTTGCTCGCCTCTTCGATGGAAATTATTTCTGAACTCGAACGCATGGGTGATTATGCCAAAGGCATTGCCAATATCAATATTCGCATGGGTGATGAACCACTACTCAAACCATTAATTGACATTCCACGCATGGCACAAAAAGGCGCGGATATGCTTCATCGTGCCTTGACTGCCTTTGTAAATGAAGATGTGGAAACCGCCAAAGCCATTCCTGTGGAAGATGATGAAGTAGATGCGCTTTACAATCAAATTTATCGTGAATTGATGGTGTTTATCATTGAAGACCCCAAAAATATAGAACGCGCAAATTGGTTGTTATGGGTCTCTCATAACTTAGAACGCGTCGCAGACCGCGTGACCAATATTTGCGAACGCACTATTTTCATTGCCACTGGTGAAATGCAAGAAGTCAAAAACAGTGATGATGAATTTTGGCACGGACAGAAGAAGTAAATAAAAAAAACTTAGCCACAGAGCACACAGAGACTCTGAGAAAAATCTCAAAAACTCTGTGACCTCTGTGGCTATTCTTTTAAGTTTTTACCAAACTCTTTCCAAATTTTCATTCTCCCCAACTTTCCTTCCCACCTTCGCCATATCAATCCACTCTCCATGAATTTTCACGCGCACAACATCGGATGTGTAATCTGTTGAGGTGCTATCACTATTATTAAACAAATACGAACCGACTGCATAAATATCCACTGGCACTTCGAGTTTTTCAAACTTACGAATTTTTTCTGGATTAAATCCACCTGATACAACAATCTTGACATTGCGACAAAATTCTTTGCCCGCCTCTTTCCAACGGTCTGGCAGATTCCAACTTTCCCAAGCATTATCTATCGCCTGACGCACATTGAATACCAAACGCGGATTCACGCCTAAATCTAAGGCTGGGTCGCCAAGCGGTTGAACGGATACATCTCGCAAACTTCCGCTGGTATCTAAACGCACACCGAATAATTTATATTTCTCTGCTTCTTCTTGACTACCTGCATCCATCAATTGGCGATATTTTATAAACATCGCATCTAAAACTCGTAAAGTATCACGCACGGAATCATTATTGAAATCCACAAGCGCAATGCGGGGAATGCGAGCAGGCAGAATGTTAGCAAACTGCATCATCGCTTCCGCAGTATCCCCTAAGAAAGAAGCGATGGCGGCATGAGCCACTGTTCCACCACCAGCACCGCCCCACCAATCGCCTTGTGCATCGGTTGAGACAAATGCTCCCAACTCCTGAGCATGGTCTTTGTTGAATCTTTGCAAGGCAATGTTATAAGCATACCCATCCGCCGCTTGGACTTCATGCACATCAAAACGCGCAGGAAAAAATAAAACAGGTTTGCCGCGTGAAGCCACAAAAGTTTCATATACATTGGTCGCCACACGACTCGAACGCGTGAGAATGCCAAGTGTAGGCGTTTCGATTAATGCAAAATCACGATAACGCCCACGAACTTTAATCACAGGTTGTACTTTGGTTGGGTCGCCATCATATTTGACAGTTGTACCATCATGTACTGCCCACACTTCAAGTTTATCGGATGTATCAACAAACTTATCGCCGTCAAAATATCCTGTGCAATGACGAAGCATTGCTAAAGATTTATCAACGCCTACTACAGTGGTCTTGCCCATGCGACGTGTAAACCATTGCATCTCCACTTCAATATCACCGACAGAAATTTCTTCGGCAGAAATTCCTTTTGGTAAATTGTGATATTGACCCGCATAAAAATATTTATCTTTTGATAACGAAATCAACATGCGGTTGATGTTTTCAAAATATTTATCTGAATACCATCCGCGCCGCATCCGTTCAATATCAAGTTTGAAGGTTTCGTTGGTTAATCTTTTTTTATCAAATATGCTCATAGGTTCTCAATTTACTGAATTGAATCAGTTGACTTTACTATCTTCATCCCTGCTTTTGCAAAACGATTAAACGCTTCATTCGCCGCGTCAGTATGGTCAATGACATTGGGAACGACGACTGGCGACGAGCAATCTTCTAGCAAATAAACTTTCTTTGCTAATTCTGAATCGACTGCTTGAATATCATCCAGCAAATCGGCGATTGTCCATGCTACGCAATGGCTTTTGGCTTGACCGGCAATATACAGTTTATCTACTTCCATCAAATGTTGAACAAACTTTCGATTGTGGCTTCCAAGCGTTTCACCCATGGGACCCGTCAGCACTTCGGGACCAATTGCAGAATAATTTTCGGTAAAGGGTTTATCGCCTTTGATTTCAAATTGGGCTGGGGAATTTCTTGCAATTGAATGGAAGAATATCGCTTCTTCTACGGCTGGGACGATGGCATGACCAATTCCGCCGAGCATGGCATGGTAGGGCCAGATGGTTAAAGCATATTTTCCTTTTTTCTGTAAGGCTTCGGCATAATGAATCATCATTTGTTGACCATATTCCGGCGCGATGTTGAATTGCGAAGCAAGGGCGGGATTAAATTTCCATGTGCTGTTTTGTAAATCAGCAAGATGAATATCCGTATATGGGTTTGGATGATTGCCGTCTTTATCTACAAAAAAGATGGGATGAAAAATTTGATGAGCAGTGTGCGTATCCATTGTGGCGATAATGTTTGTTATATTGCCAACATTCTTATAAATAAATTCACACAAGCGGATGTTATCTTCGACTGCGCCATTTCCGCTACGACCGCCAACGAATAATTCAAAGTTGGGAATACAAAATGTATTTTGCACGTCAATCAGCAACAGGGAGATACGGACTGACGAAGCAGAGACAGGTTGAAGGTCAGATTGAAGCGCGAAAGATTTTGCATCATCAGCACGGGAGGCATAATCAACTTTCCAAACTTCGCCTACTTTGTTTTTGTTAAAAAAAGATGGGATGGGATATGTGTTCATTTAACTAATCACGTCAATTGGGTTTTGTTTGTTACGGCGGAAGCGCAAGAAAAAAGTTGGGAAAATCAATGCAACCAAACCGCCGGGGATGCAAAGTGGAAGAAAACAAGCGAGGTAAAAAGCAATGAGCGAATACAAAATAGATGTGCCAGTTACATCGGTGCGCGTGCCATCGGCTTGGACGCATTCGACAAAAAAGCCTGTTTCGCCAGGACGATGATACGATGCTGTAAATTCTTGATATTCCAATGTCCCATTTGGGCATGTGACTGGTGCAACAAATTGAAATGTTTGCTCAGGTGCAGAGGCTATCGTCACGCCGCCGATAGCA
>JAEURG010000234.1 GCA_016789345.1 Anaerolineales bacterium
TTGCACAATCAAACGGAGTATACACTAATCGTGTTCCCTCTAATTAATTTAATAAAGGAGTAATGAAATGAAACAAAATAAATTCTTAATCATGGTAGTCGCTTTGATGTTATTTTCAGTGATTGCATCGGCATGTGGTTCTACTGCACCGGTCGAAGCCGTCGCCCCAACAGAAGAGATATCTGTGCCAAGTTTTCCAACAGGCAGATTCATCCAAGAAGGCTCTAGAGAATATGGGATTACCTTTAATGCAGATGGTACATTTTCTGTTGGTAACATTACAAATACTTTTATCACTGGTACTTACACAGCAGATGATAAAACATTTACTGAAACATCTAATACCGGCGGCTGCAAAACAAATATAAGTTTCAACTATACTTTTGACGGAACGAATCTAACCTTCACTTACGTGGGAAACCCTGAAGATGATGCTTCTTGTAATGGGCGTTATGCGGATTTCAACAATGTAACTTACACTTTGTCGAAATAAACTAAGGCTCCACTAGAAAAAAGAGACAGTCACCTTAAAGGTGACTGTCTCTTTGGTTTTATTACGCCTTTGCGCGTTCGCGAACTTTTTGCCTTGCTTCTCGACGGGTTTTGATAATGGAAGCGATAACGGAAATCGTTAGCACACTTGCAACCACAGTCAACGAAACGCCTACTGGAATTTTATACAAATCAATCAACAACATCTTAACACCGATGAATGAAAGTACCACTGCTAAGCCAAGTTTGAGATATTCAAATTGGTGCATCACATTTGCGAGCAAAAAGTACAAAGCACGCAAGCCTAAAATCGCACACACATTTGAGGTGTAAACAATGAATGGGTCGCGAGTGATGGCAAAAATAGCAGGGATAGAGTCCACGGCAAAGACCAAGTCGGTAGATTCAACGACCAACAATACTAAGAAAAGAGGCGTGGCGAATAATCGTCCAGCACGGCGAATGAAGAATTTATCATCTTCATAATTTTCGGTGACGGGTACAAATCGCCTAAAAAATTTCACAACTGGGTTTTCATCAGGATTCAATTCTTCATCTTGCTGGCGCGCCATACGAATACCTGTGAAAATCAAGAACGCGCCGAACACATAAATAATCCAGTGGAAGGTTTCAAGCAAAACACTGCCCACTAAAATTAATGTGCCGCGCATAATTAATGCGCCCAAAATACCCCAAAACAAAACGCGATGTTGGTATCGGTCTGGTACTGCGAAATAAGAAAATATTAAAATGAAGACGAAGATATTATCTACACTTAAAGACTTTTCAATTAAATAACCAGTCAGAAATGCTAATGCCGCTTCACCATTTGTATAACTGCTATTTGGCACCATTACATCCCAATATAAATAAATGACTAAGTTAAATAATAGGGAAAGCGTAATCCAAACGATGCTCCATGTAAGTGCTTCTTTCATTGAAACTGCATGTGCCTTGCGATGAAACACACCCAAATCTAACGCGAGTAAGAATAAAACAAATACGTTAAAACCTACCCACAACCAAATTGATTCTTCCATAATCATTCTATAAACTCCTTAAAATTTTTGGTGGGGCAATAAAAAAACGAGACCCCACGATATATATCGTGGTAGTCTCGCCAATGGTGTTTTTTGCACACATACTGCCAACCGAGAGCTTTATTTGATTTTGCTCTGTCCTGACGATTGGCTGACCCATTGCTGGGCGGCTACTCCCTACATTACAACTCTACGATGATACTCTCGTACAAGTTGCTTGTCAATTACAAAATTGATAAGAGATTCATTAGACTCACCGCCTCGTACTTGAGTGATAGTTGATTCTGTTTCAGCAACTTTATGCTTAACTTGTAAATTTTCTACGGCGTTCCTGTGCAACCGCCCGTTCTTAATGGGTCAACTGGCAAGCCAAACACTTCATATACTGGGCTTCCATCCCATTCAGGAGGAATGGGTAAACCTAAAGCAAAAGCAACTGTGGCGGAAGTATCCATAATATGCACCTGAGTTTCTAATTGCTTTTGAATAACGCCAGGTCCGCTGATAACCCATGGAATGGTTAAGTCTTCGAGCAAATCTGTTCCATGTGTGCTGTCATGTCCGCCATGGTCAGAGGTGATGATGAATAATGTATCATCATATAAATTGCGGCTTTTTAATACATCCAATATCAAGCCGAGAGATTTATCATCTAGCAAATAGGCTAATAATTGCTGACGAGACATCCAGCCGTCTTTATGCCCAGCCAAATCGCCATCAGGAAAATGTAAAAACATTAAATCAAACCCTTTGCGAATTTCTTCAATTGCCATAGTTTCGAGTGAGATTTTGTCTTCAATCTTATCGGTTGCATCTACAAAGCCGAAAAAGTCAGTGCTTTGGGGTTCAGTTACCTGACGTAGTTTTTCTTTGCCTGCTACAAAAACAGTTCTTAAACCAGCGGCTTTTGCTAAATCAAAAATATCTGTGCCGAGGGCATAGCCATTTTCTGGCACATATTCATTCCAACGGGCGATGTGTTTGGCAGGGCATGTGCCTACTAACATAGAGGAATGAGCAGGCAATGTTAGGCTTGGTAGGATAGTTTGGGCTGTTAAAGAATATGCACCATTTTGCATTAATGACAATAAGTTTGTCATCTCTGCGGCTTGAATGGCATCGGGGCGTAAACCGTCAAATGAAATTATCATCACCCGTTTCACTGTGGGTAATGGCGTAGAGGTAACTGCTGGGATTAAAGTTTCTGTTGGCGAAAGCGTAGGAGGAATCAGCGAGGCGGTGGCTGTTGGAATAGAATCAACTATCGGCGTAGGTAAAGAAGCGTTTTGTCCACAAGCGATTAAGCATAAGATAATTAATAAATAAAAATATCGCATCAAGTTTTGCATGGGTAGCCATCATGTGTTTGGATTGGGTCTTCGCCAAAAATCTCGTAAATAGGTATGCCGTCCCAATCTGCTTGAAGCGGAAAGCCCAGCGCGTATGCGGCAGTGACGGCGGTATCAAATGTGTATAACTGGCGTGTGATTTCAGTTTGCACAACGCCTGGTCCATAGGCAATCCAAGTGATGCGATAATCTTCAATGAGTAAGCCGATATGATTTTTGTTATGCCCGCCATGGTCTGATGTAATGATAAATAAAGTTGTGTCAAATAAATTATTTGCTTTGAGCGTGTTTATCATCTCACCTAGTACTTCATCACCTTCGCGCAAGACTTTCATATATTCGCCAGACATCCAACCATATTTATGTCCGCGATTATCTCCACCTGCGAAGTGAACAAACATCAATCCAAAATCTTCTTCAAGATAAGGTAATACAGTGCGTTGAATGGCTGGTTCGCCATAGGCAACTTCAAACACATCAGTTGTTTCAGGTTCAGCCATTTGACGAAGTTTATCTTTGCTGACAATCATTATTGTTTTCATGCCCGCTTCATGCGCCAATTGAAAAATATCTGTACCTTTGGCATAGCCCATATACTGAAAAAATTTATTGTAGATGACACCATGGTCTTCCATGCAATAACCCGTTAACATAGAAGCATGGCTCGGTGATGTAGCGGGATAGTCAATTGTGCGGGCAGTGAGAGGAGCATGTGCGCCGTTATCACGCAATGAAATTAAATTTGGCATGGGGGCAAGGTCTATGGCGTCGGGTCTTAGTCCATCGTAACTAATGATAATAACTCGCTCAATATCTGCTTTGGATGGAATGAGTGTTGGTGTAACGGTAGCAGTGGGTGCAGGTGTTTTTGTAATCGTGGCAGTTGGCGCAATCGTTTGAATTTCTACTGTGATGTTGTTTGCTAATACTGCAGATGTTTCACTCGGTTTTACTAATTGAACATTTGGTGCAGGTGTAGGTGTGAAAGCAACTCCCCACACGGCAGAGGCAGGGCTACATCCAATTAATATAAAAATGAAAGATAAAACAAAAAACTTTTTCAGCGAAATGCTCCAAATTACAGTTCATATCCGTTGGTTGAGTAGGGCGAAGCCCGTATCGAAACCACCGGTTTATTTCAACATCGGCATTTTTATTTTATGACGCTTCGCGGCTTCGATTGCAATTTGATACCCTGCGTCAGCATGACGGACTACGCCCATGCCTGGGTCTGTTGTTAAGACTCTTTCCAATCTTTTCGCGGCTTCGGGAGTTCCATCCGCAACAATCACTTGACCAGCATGTTGACTATATCCCATACCAACGCCACCGCCATGATGAAATGAAACCCATGTTGCACCACCAACTGCGTTAATCATGGCATTGAGTATCGCCCAATCTGAAATTGCATCCGAACCATCTTTCATTGATTCAGTTTCACGATTCGGTGAAGCGACTGAACCCGAATCTAAATGGTCACGCCCAATTACAATCGGTGCTTTTACTTTTCCGCTGGCAACTAATTCATTAAACATCAAACCTGCTTTAGCACGTTCACCATACCCGAGCCAACAAATTCGTGAAGGCAATCCTTGAAATGGAACTTTTTCACGCGCCATTTTCAACCAGCGATGTAGATGTGCATCTTCTGGAAATAATTCCATGATGGCTTTGTCGGTTGTGTAAATATCTTCTTTATCGCCAGAAAGTGCAACCCATCGAAATGGTCCTTTCCCTTCACAAAACAACGGACGAATATAAGCAGGCACAAATCCTGGAAATTCAAACGCATCACTGACGCCATTATTCAATGCTTGCTGGCGAATGTTATTTCCATAATCAAAAACTTCTGCGCCCGCTTTTTGAAAATTCAACATCGCTTGCACATGCTTAGACATTGAATCTATTGCCATCTTTTTATATTTTTCAGGATTTGAGATTCTCATTTCATCTGCGGCTGTGACGCTTAATCCACTTGGGACATAAAACAACGCCTCATGTGCTGACGTTTGGTCTGTCACTACATCAGGAATCACTCCACGCTTGAAGAGTTCATCGTACACATCTGCGGCATTTCCAATTAATCCAATTGAAATAGCATTGCCTTTGGATTTATTTTCTTCCACCAAAGTCATCGCTTCTTCAAGTGTATCAACCACTACATCTACATAACCAATTGCTCTTCTTCGTTCTGCTCGCTCTTTATCTACTTCAACAATTAATCCCACGCCTTCATTCATGGTAATTGACAAGGGTTGTGCGCCACCCATTCCGCCGAGACCAGCAGTTAAAACAAATTTTCCTTTTAAAGAACCCCAACCTTTAAGTTTTGCTAAAGCTCCGAATGTTTCATAAGTCCCTTGCAAAATTCCTTGTGTGCCAATATAAATCCATGAACCTGCTGTCATTTGACCATACATGATGAGTCCCTTTTTATCTAACTCATCAAATTTTTCCCATGTTGCCCAATGCGGCACAAGATTTGAATTTGCAATTAAAACTTTCGGTGCATCTTTATGGCTTTTGAAAACAACAACTGGTTTGCCTGATTGCACTAATAAAGTTTCATCTTCTTCTAAATTTTTCAGCGATTCTAAAATCGCATCAAACGATTCCCAATTTCGTGCGGCTTTTCCGCGCCCGCCATACACAACTAAATCTTCTGGTTTTTCGGCAACTTCGGGGTCTAAATTATTTTGAATCATTCTATATGCGGCTTCACTGAGCCAATTTTTACAAGTCAGTTGTGTGCCATGTGGTGAACGGATGATACGAGATGATGTCATTTAATAACTCTCCTTAAAGTTTTAACGATTAACCGCTAGATGATGGAAGCCTGCCAAATAACTCAATCGAGTCTAGTATTTCTTGTAGTAAATCTCCTATAACATCCTTTTTAGAAGCAGAGGCTGTTAAATTAATCAAAATCATAGCATCATAAGATTTTATAATTAATACATTTTGATACGCTTGAACAGAACGCCCGCCTACCCGTGTATTTGTATTAATATAAATATATCCATATTCAACATTATTTTTATTCCTCCGAATGCCCGATTCATCAACTTTTGCGTTAGGCATCTCCTCACTTAATTGTTCAACATTAGCCTCTAACAGCACATCTAACGGTAAAGACTTGATAAATGGGTCGCGGATGGCAATCACCAACACATTCGGAAATAAGCCTTTATCCCGATATTTGCTTTCAAGATTAAATGCCATCAAACGAAGGGCTTCATCTGTA
The DNA here is from genome assembly GCA_016789345.1 of Anaerolineales bacterium. Classification (GTDB taxonomy): domain Bacteria; phylum Chloroflexota; class Anaerolineae; order Anaerolineales; family Villigracilaceae; genus Villigracilis. Next base: position 6,126 of record JAEURG010000234.1, read on the forward strand.
AAAACATCCTGAAAATCTTCTATTGATTCAGATAGGTCGGGATTATTTTTAGAGGCATATTCAAGGGCTTGATTAAAAATCTCTTCATTATCTGAAAGCGGCAACCAATCATCAGAAAGTTGAAAAGCAAATTGATAGTCATAATCTATAATTCTTAAGTCTCGGTTAGGCAGAGTTTCAATTTGCACACCTGTCGGCAATGGCGTAGGTGTTAGGGTTGGCGTTGATGTAGGCGAAGGCGTAACCGTTGGTGATGGTGTAACCGTAAAGGTTGGCGTGGGGGTAGCAAACAAATTTCTAATCGGTGCAGTTGCTTGGCAGGCTAAACTTAAAAATACAAACAGGGCTATCAACAAAAAAAGTTTTGGATAACGTTTCATTAAGTACCCTCCTCATTCAATAAGATTAAATGACTGTAGCATATCGTCAAACAGCGGTTCAATTGTTTCTTGCCATGTTTCAGTAGTAGATAAAGTAATAATCAATGTTCCAGTTGATAAATCAAAAAAAACTTGTTTTTGATAAACGACAATATTTGTGCCATCTAACGTAACGGCTGGCATGTTGGATGTGATGATGCCTGCACGAGTTCCATTTTCCAATGTGATAAGTTCGGTGGTCAATACTTCTGAATTTGGCAATTGCTCGGCATATGAATCGGCAACTTCTGTAATGCCTGTTTCATCTTCTAAAGATAAATCTTCGCCATCCCATAAAAAGTTGACGTTCGTTACAAAACCGCCATCAATATGTTCTTCATTAAAATCAAACGCAAATAAACGGAACAAGTTCGGGTCTTGTTTTTGAATTAA
>JAEURG010000270.1 GCA_016789345.1 Anaerolineales bacterium
CATTAATAAAGTACATAAAACCTTTGAGAGTGCTTTTGAAGAACGAAACTTGAAATTCAAAACTGAAGGCTTAGAAAAACTACCCGCCTTTTCTGCCGACCCTGATATGCTTCAAAAAGTGTTTTATCATCTCATTATGAATGCCATCAAGTACACACCAGATGGGGGTGAGGTAAAGGTTGTCGGCAAATATCGAAACGGAAAAAAACCACCTGAACTTGAAGTGGCAGTAGTAGATACAGGCATAGGCGTTGACCCATCTAAAAAAGAAGCGATTTTTGAAAAATTTCATCAAACAGGCGATGTGTTGTTACATTCTTCTGGTAAGACAAAATTCAAAGGCGGAGGGCCGGGCTTGGGGTTAGCCATTGCGCGGGGAATCGTGCAAGCGCATGGCGGAAAAATTTGGGTGGAAAGTAAGGGGTATAATGAAGAGAAATTACCCGGTAGTAAGTTTATTGTTTCGTTTCCGCTTCCAAAGGAAAGAGAGCAAGAAGTATGACAGTTCCAAACCGTGAACGTGAGCGCCGTGATTGGACACTTATCGTTTTTATTATTCCACTTGGAATCATCCTGATTATTATTGTCGGGCAATTGGCGATTCGGCTTTTCCCGAATTGGTCTGTCAATGCAGATATGCATTCTAATCTTGACCCAAATTCTGCGCCCGGACAACCCGCCTCATTGCTACAACCCCTCTTGCCACAAATCCTGACGCAGATGGCTTGGGCTGACACCTACCTAACCCCCAGTGGTGATAGTGTTTTCTTCCCGCCGTTTATCGTTTTAGAGCCAACTGCTACCCCTACTATTACCTCTACACCATCCCCTACAACTCCTTCACCGACTGCTACAACACCATCTCCTACAATCACTATAACACCTACCGCTACGACAACCACTCCGCCCCCAGCAGTTTGTGAAAACTCTAACGCTAGCAACTATGGCGGTCCATTGCCATGTGTTTTTCCACCACCACTAACTTGTCAAGACTCTAATGCTAGCAATTATGGCGGTCCATTGCCATGTGTTTATCCACCGCCAACGTGCCAAGACTCTAACGCTAGCAATTATGGCGGTCCATTGCCATGTATCTATCCAACCCCAACAGGTTACCCTTCTACGATGGAACCTTCTTATACATTAGTCTCATCACCTCCACAATTAGGTGTCAACACTCTGCCGGATAGTTCTATTGGGTTAATAACAGACGGAAACTATGTTGTCTTAAGCCTAAGCGTAGTCGTAGAACCGACACCAGATGCCAATTATGATATTGCTTTTTATGAATTTAATAATGGTGGCTATGTTTATATGGATTGGATAATTATTGGTATCTCTCACGACCCTTCAGGAGCTGTCTATTATGAAGTTTTTAACTGGGGAGCAAACAATGCACCAGATACAAACTCTAATGTGGATACAAATGTAATTGCACCAGACCCGTCTTGTATAGCACCTGACCCAGAAGTCCCAGAGTGTGATAATCATCAAATAGAACTTGATGATTTGCATGACCCAGACGGAGCAGGACCTGCCCCACAAACAGGTGTGTTGATTGACGTAGATAATGCGCCGAGCCAACCTCCGCCCGGTACCTATAACTATATTGTAATTATCGCTCCAGTTGGTGGGAGTGCCGGCGAGCCAGTAGAGATTGATTCTATTGAAGTGACAGAAATACCTATTCCTACTCCCACTCCATAATCAATAAAAAGAGACTGAGCAATCAGTCTCTTTTTTATAAAATGATTGTAAAATAAAGCAATCTCATTTCAGGGAGTTGCTATGACCGAATCTATCCCAAATCAAAAACCGACATATAGAATTTCTGATTTGCATGAATCAGACCGACCACGCGAACGGTTAGAGACGTTAGGTCCGCAGGCGTTGACGAATGCTGAGTTAATAGCAATCCTGTTGCGGGTGGGGGTGAGAGGCGAAAATGCAGTGGAGGTAGGTCAAAGGTTGTTGCAAGAATTTGGTGGTTTACAAGGTTTACATCGTGCACCGTTTAAAGAATTAATGAATCAACATGGGATGGGCGAGGCGAAGGCATCTCAAATTAAAGCGGCGATTGAATTGGGGAGAAGATTGACGTTAGAAGCACCCGAAGAAAAATTAACTATCAATAGCCCAGCCGATGCGGCGGCATTGGTTCAATATGAAATGTCGGCTTTGGAGCAGGAACATTTGCGCGTGATTTTGTTAGACAGGCGAAATCGAGTTTTAGAAATTGTGGAAGTGTATAAAGGCTCAGTGAATTCATCACAAGTGCGCGTGGGTGAATTGTTCAAGGAGGCGATTCGTGTCAACGCTTCTGCTTTGATTGTGACACATAATCATCCTAGCGGAGACCCGACTCCAAGCCCAGATGATGTTGCTGTGACCCGCGCGATTGTGCAAGCAGGCAAGTTGTTAGATATTGATGTGTTAGACCATTTGGTGATTGGGGCAGGGAAATGGATTTCTTTGAAAGAAAAAGGGTTAGGGTTTGGATGAGGTCGAAGAGAATCTTTAGTAGGGTAACAAGTTATGAGAGGTTCGCCAACGAGTCACGACATGTTTGCCAACAAGTTATGAGAGGTTTGCCAATGAGTCACGACATGTTTGCCAACAAGTTATGAGAGGTTTGCCAACGAGTCACGACATGTTTGCCAACAAGTTATGAGAGGTTTGCTAATGAGTCGAGCAGGTTTCGCCACCTGAGATTAGCTTATGATAAGCAGTTGTTATTTCTTAATTGCTATAAAACGCTTTTTTTACATGAAACCCAGTTAACTCCCCAAGAGGTTCTTCATATTCGATTTTCGCTTCATCCACACGGGCAATGTTGGGACCTTGCTTTACAATCTCTATAAACCGTTCAACTTTATCACGCGCACCTTCGGCAACAGTTTCTACACCGTCTTTATCTATATTTCTCACCCAACCGAATACTCCTAGTTGTAAAGCGTGATACTCAACATGTGCGCGAAAGCCAACGTTTTGCACACGTCCTTTGACGATAATATGCACACGGATAATGTCATTTGGATTCTTGTTTTCCATTTTTTCTCCTTTGGCGTAACAGGTCAATTGCACTCCATAATGGCACAATTAATACCAAGAGCATAATTAACAAAAATGGTAGTAAATTACGAGCCGCAACCCCGCCTACGTTTTGACCTAAGACCGTTTCTCGCCAGCGTATATCTAATTGACTTAATGGAATCCCTAAGGCTTGTGTAGCACCTAACTCGCAATTGAAACCTTCGCTATAAGCACCCATTAAACGTGATAAGCCAGATGTGCCATACGAATCGCGGATGTAGGTGACAAAAGATTGGGATTGAGCATAAGCCAGAAAAGCAGAACCAGCATCCACTGGGAAAGAAGCGCATAAATCAGTAAACGGAATCAATGAATCATTATCACTGGCAATTTGCATCGCGCGGGCATAATCAGGGTTTGGGTATAACTCAACCATAGAAGCAATGCCTTCAATTAACCAAGCGGGTTGTCTTTGATAATTTTCACCTAACGAACGATATAACAAAACATGCGCTAACTCGTGCGGAATTTTTGTTTCCATTTCTATAAATTGACTCGAACTTGGCGGAATGGCAACCAACACAACGCCCAATTCTGGATGGGCATGTGCGCCAACCCATTCATTACTGCTTGATACTAACGTGCTTTGCAAATCGGTGATGTTTGAATACACATAAACATCAATGGGGTCATCAAATGAAATCGGAACAAAATCGCGCATGGCTAAAATACCTGAACCTGCTGCATCTAATGCCGAAGCACCAAACGAGTCGTCACCTGCATACCAATTAATTGTAACGTTAACACGGTTCACTTGTCGCCATGGAAAGCGGTCGTCATAATATTGAAATTTTATCGGGTCACTTGTGTAAGTAATGCCATCACTTAACGTGGCTTGAAACCAAAACAAAATCCAACTAAACGGCGGAAAAGCATTTTGGGTTGCATCATAAGTAAAACTCACTGCACCGCCTTCTCCAACTTGCAAAGTTTCTACACGCGTAATTTCTTCATTCGCTTCACGGAATAATAAAGAGGCTTGTTGAATTGGAAGTGATGATTTGATGTTTGCCGTAAATGTGATGGAATTTCCAAACGCGACTGCTACGCCAGCATTTTCGATGACGATTCCACCCTGACCGTGAACCTGATTCGGTTTCAACAGCACAGTGACTAGGCTGATAGCGATGATGAGTTTGATGATGATTCCGCGTGGGTGAGTCATTTGATTACCTCGAAAGAAAAACAATCAATGGCGTGAGTGTGAGTGGGCTTAATATCGTACCAAGAAAAACGATGGCTGTAACGAGTGATGACTCCAAACGAAATTCATTGGCAACAACAGTTGTGGCAACGGCGGCGGGCATGGCGGCTTGCATCACATTGGCTTGCTTTTCAAAACCTTGAAACCCAAACATGCTTGCAATAATAAGACCAATCATTGGAGCAATTAATAACTTTATTAATACGCCAATGCTTAATGCTTTAAAGTTATATGTCCATTCTATTCTAGTCAATTCTAAGCCGAGTAAAACAATCATAGATGGAACTGCTCCATTTGCGGCGATTTCAATCGTGCGTTCAAGTGGAATTGGCATTTGAAAGTCTGTGAACTTAACTACCAATGCCAACGCCACGCCGTATAAAGAAGGTATCTTGAATAATCCCAGTATAGCGGATTTCAAGTCCGATTGCCCAAGTGAAGCGATGATAACGCCACCTGTATTGAACAGAATAGAAGTTGCTACAAAGAAAATTGAAGCGACTGCCAGAGCATCATCTCCAAATGCAAACTTGACCACAGGCAAACCATAATTGCCTGTATTTCCAAACCCAACTGTCAGAATCACTGCTAGCAAATGCGAACGTTCCAGTTTAAAAATTTTTCCAACAATGAAGGCAATGATTCCCATACTGATGATGAAAATTGCTGTGAATCCAAATGTAGAGGCGGCTTGTTTTAGATTTAAGTTACTTGTCACTAACAAATTGAAAACCAATAGCGGACTAAAAATATAAAATACGATTCGCCCGATGGTGCGTGAGTCAACAGTTAAAGTTTTACCAACGATATAACCTGCGGATGCGATTAATAAAATGGGGAGTAGGTTGTTTGCAAATGTGCTGAAGAGTTCGGTGAATGACATAAATAAGATTATAAACCCCGTTAAATTTTGTAGGGGCGAGGCATGCCTCGCCCCTACGTCTTTACAATGAAATCAATTCAGGTTGCTTTTGCAACACGGCTTGCATTGACCATGGACCTGTATATGTAATAGTGACTGGCAGAATTTTTCCGCGTAGGTTTTCATCAGATACGACGAAGACGAGTTTGTTGGTGGGAGTTCGTCCACGCCAACGGTCTTTGACTTTTTCTTCAAACAAAACTTCCACTTTTTCGCCAAGATATTTTTTGTTGATTTCATCTAATATTTTTTCTTGCAAATCATCAAGGATGTGTAAGCGGCGCAGTTTATCTTCTTCGGGAACATTATCTTCCATGCGGCGGGCGGCGACAGTACCCTCTCGAACGGAGTAACGTGCTAAATGGACAACATCAAGTTTCAGGTCAGATAAGAGGCGATGGGTTTCCATATATTGTTCTTCGGTTTCGCCAGGGAATCCAACGATGATGTCAGTTGCAATAGAGCAATCTGGAATTCGTGAACGAATCTTTGCAACCAAATCACGATATTGTTGTTGAGTGTATCCGCGTTTCATATTTAATAAAACTTCATCATCTGCGGCTTGAATGGGTAATTCAATGTGCGGCATCACGCGCGGAAGTTCGGCAATAGTTTGAATCAAGTCATCATCAAAATAATTTGGATGTGAAGTTAAAAATCGAATGCGTTCAACGCCTTCAATTTCATGGATGATGCGCAGAAGTGCGGCAAGGTTTGGACCGTCAGGAATATCTTGTCCATAGCGATCCACAATTTGACCAAGCAATGTAATTTCTTTTACACCTTGTTTTACAAGCGAACGAATTTCGCCAACAATATCACCAACTGGGCGCGAACGTTCAATGCCACGTTTGTAAGGGATGATACAAAATGTACAAGCATGTGAACAACCATACACAATTGGCACATGCGCCGTGACTGATTTGTTTTGTTCAGCAAGTGGCAAAATTAATTCATCATCCATCATCAAAAAGCGACGCGTGGTTTCTGAATTTTCAAGTGAACGAATTTCACCTTGTGTGAGATGCGAAATCAATGGACCGGGGTCAGAGGGAGGTGAGAATACATCCACAAATGGGAGTTTGGCGCGTAATTTTTCTGCTCCACGCACACCGACCATACAGCCCATTACATTGATAACAAGATTTGGGTTTTTCTTTTTCAACGGTGAAAGCGACGTGATTCGCCCCATGGCTTTGTCTTCCGCTTGTTGACGCACTACGCAAGTATTCAAAACAATCACATCGGCTTCTTCGATCGTTTCAGTTAACGTGTAGCCAAGGTGCTCTAATGAAGAACCAACTCGTTGCGAGTCGGCTACGTTCATTTGACAGCCTTCAGTCCAGATATGGTATTTCAAGTTCATAGTGAGGAGATTATACCAAGAGTGCTAGAATAAAAAAAACAGGCCACTAAAAAGCAGACTGTTTTGATAGTAGGCTTAATTTGAGGTGTTACAACAGAAGGCTATGGGCAGGTGCCTGTTCCCGAAAAAACATCACTAGAAACTGTAGAAGGCATACTTGTTGCCATACTCCAGCCGCCGTTAGTATAAATGTTATATCCTGTACCCGATGGATGACTGCTACAATAATTATTTATAGCATCTTGTTGGTTTAATGATGCGTATGCGTATGGTGCTCCAAAAGTTTGCGGGCCTGTAGGCGCAGCGGCAGCAGCACACGAGCCTCCTGTTCCACCAGATAATGAACTGTTGATATTTGAAAAAATACAGCCAATTCTTGGTCCCAATACCATCAACGCGGCGATGACCACAATACCGACCAACACGAGGGTAAGTGAATATTCCACTAATCCCTGACCCTTTTCTTGCTTTTTGTTTGATAATTGATAATTCATTTTTTCTCCTTTATAAATGATTGAATAAAAAATTAAGACAATTGCTAAACAGATAAATAATTTGCTGGTTGGAGTTTTTTCAACTTTTTGATGGCATTTACCAATTCTGAAGTAAGCACAGATTTGGTTAGTACAATGTGCGCGCCAGCATCTCGTGCGGCTTGTTCTTGACCACGAAACTCACCAGTCACGAGTGCCAAAATCAAAGTAGAAGGAATCTCTTTCCGCAAGTCATTTATCCTTTTCAAATCATCCAGACTAGGATGATTTACAGAAAACAGAATCAAGTTGGGGGTCAGTTTTGAAGCGGTTTGTAGAATGTGTTTGCTATCTATTACTTCTGCAACTACATCAAAACCATGCATACTTAAAGTACTACTAAGACCTTTTCGCATCAGGTGTTGATTCTCTACGATGATGATAGAAAATGATTCTGTATTCATACGGCACATCATAACGATTTCAATTGTTTAACGCATCCGTGAGGTGTTGAGATTTTGTGTAAATTTTGTTTAAGACTCACTTAAACAAAAAAGCCCATACGGGCTTTCAAATCTGAAAGGAGTATAGAGAATTACTCTTCATTTTTCATTTGTTGGTGAACGAATGCTACCGCCTGACTGCGATTTTCTAAACCTAATCTTTGCAAAGTGTGATGGACATGTGCCCGAACTGTAGACTCTTGCAAATGTAATATGTTGCTAATTTCTTCATCGGTCTTTCCTTCAGCAATCAACATAAGTATTTCTTGTTGACGCGCTGTGAGCGGATTTTGCGAATCATTTGTAGCAACTGTTTTTATTTTTCGTAGCCCTTGAAATAATTTTAAAGTAATTCCTGATGGCATGTAAGGGATTCCATCTACTACTTTTCTTATGGCTTCTAATAAATAAGTGCGCGGCGCAGTTTTGGGAAAATATCCCAATGCACCTGCTTGAATTGCGGCAACAACTTTATCTTCATCTTCCATACTGGTAAGCACAAGAATTTTTGCTTGCGGATTCAGTTTTATGATTTGTGTGATGGCTTCTAGCCCATTCATATCGGGCATCAGCAAATCCATTAGGATAATATCTGGAGAAATTTTCTTTAATAGACTTAACGCTTCGACCCCGTTTGAGGCTTGACCAATGACCTCTAAATCATCTTCGCCTGTAAGCGACATTTGCAAAGCATCACGCATCATGGGATGGTCATCTACAATTAATATTTTTATATGGTTCATGCTAGTCTCCAATTTTTACTTTCAAACATACTCGTGTTCCACTTCCGTGTGATGAATTGACTTGTAATTGTCCATTTAGAATTTCTGCTCTTTCACGCATGGTACGCATTCCAAAACCACCAGATTGGATTTGATTAATATCAAATCCAATGCCATCATCTATAATTTCTAAATCAAGTTGCTCTTCTGTGTTGTTAATCATAATCTTAATACTACGCGCCTGAGCATGTTTGAGTGAATTATTCAATGATTCTATAATTATCCAATACAAATTTTCTTTCCACTCAGGTGGGTAATACGCTAAAAAATCATCTTCACAAATGATTTCAGCCTTTATGCCAACACGCCGCTCCACCATATTTAATCTTTCTTCAATTGCACGGATTAAGTTATTGTCTTGACTAGCAAGCACAGATTGGGTTTCATACACCAGCAAGCGGATTTCTTTTAACGATTGTTGTCCGCTTTCGTGGATTCTTTTAGAGATTTCGATTGCCTTTTCAATCTCATTTTTCTTGAGAACTACTTCTAATGTCTCTGAAAACAACATCAAACTATGAATAGATTGATTGACAGAATCGTGCATGTCTCTGCCTAAGCGTTGGCGTTCTTCTAGCTTTGCTAAAGTACGTTCATGGGTAATCAATTGCGCTTGCGTATCTTGCAGATTTTTATTCAATGTCTGAATTTCAGATAACTTTTGCTGTAATGTCATTTCGGTTTCAATTTGTTTGGTTATATCTCTGAAGACAATTAATTTCCCATACAATTGATTCCGATTATCAGAAAGAGGCGTCAAATTAATATCAAAATATCTAAATTGTGACTCATAAAAAATTGTCGCTTGTGAAAGATTTATATTGTCCGAATACAAAAACTCTAAAAGGGCTCGCCAATGATTCATCACAGTTTCTAAAGACTCGCCAATACATTTCTGGTTTAGATTAAAGTTTTCTTGTGCGGCACTGTTGAAATCTAAAATACGATTTTGATTATCTACCACCACCACACAATCAGTCATTCTCTCAATCATGATGTGGCGAGCAATTGGAGCCAAATCTAAAAATCGTGTACCGTATAAAGCCAATAAAAATAATATGCCAGAAATTGAAAAAGTGAGCGATGTCCAATCTACCCCTTCAATATTTCCAATCCCGAATAAATAAACCAAATTACTAACCACAGGAAATATGCTTGCTAAAAAAAGCAAGCGTGCTTGTCGCTTTGATAATTCAGAGCCTCTGCGCGATGCGACCCATAAGGTTATTATCAAGGTCAATATCATTACATAGTTTGTGATAGTTATCCATGAAAACCATGCCCCATATTCAAAGATGATGACATTTTCCGCAGTTGTGCTATTTCTAAACCCATTCCATATCAAACCATGCCAGTCGTTTGTCCAAATCAACAAGAGATTAAAAATTGGAACGGCGAAAAATAAAATCTTAACCCAAGCCTTTTTCAGCCAGTCGTCATAACCTGCATAAGATAGCACAAACAACGTAAACAAAGTGATGGCACTGTGATAGCCAATTGCATCAACTTTTGCAAAAAAGATTTTCAAGTGAATTGGCACTGCCGCATAACCAAGCCCCGCGGCTAACGTCCATAATGCTACCCCCGACATGCCCCATGCAAAATACAAACCGCCTTTGGTATCTTTCCTTTGCCAGCCAATATAAGCCGCAATCAGATTAATGACAGTGGTGAAAAATAAAATTACGCTGATGGGGGTAAATATAAATTGCAAAGATTACCTTCGCTTCTTTCTTAATGGATGTTTGGTTTTGCTCCATCAACATTTTCTTTAATCTTGTAGAGACACAGCGAAACAATCCACGACCAAGCCATCATAATGACTCGCTGTGTCCCTACGAATTAATTTATTTCTCCGTCAGTGGAGCGAATCCACCACCGAGAATCTCTTGTGCAGGTGACACAATCACAACAGCCTTTGCATCTTCTTTGGCAACTGCATTTTTTAAGTTATGTGCTTCGGTGACAGTCAATGCACATAACAAGATAGAACGGTCTTTGCCTGTGTACATACCTTTACCAGCCAGTGCAGTGACTCCGCGTTTTAAGTCAGTGAGGATGCGATTCGAAACTGCGTCAGGTTGGTCAGTGATGATGAGAGCAAGCAACTGTCTGCGTCGAGAACGAGGCGCGAGTAAGGCGCGTAATCCTTTTGGTTTGCCTTGTTCACTTGGCGCGGCAGTGGCAGATTCATCACCAAATCTTGGAAGCACTTCACCAGTAGCGCGAGTCAAATTAATTGTAATGAGCGCGAACAAACCTAAAAATATATAAAGCACTAATCCAAGCCCAATCATCATTTCACCTGAAACAGGACCGACTGCACTGCGTTCGATAAATTCAGCAAAATCTTTTGCAGGTGTGGGGAAGAGCCAAATTTTTGCAACCCATGATGCATACAGAATCAAAAATATCCATAAATAATTTCGGCGTAGGCGACGACCAAACGCTTCGGATAATGAAATTGGAAAACTTGGTGTTAATAAATTTTCTGCTAAGTTTTCTGCCCATTCTGGTGATGGATGAAATGGTGGCACTAACATGGCGGCATAAAAATCTGTTTCCATTAACCGCACGCGATAACTCCATAACTCATAATAACGATAACGGCGGGCTTCAATAAATAAAAACCATAAAACCAATAATGTATTTAATAAAATAATGCCGTGATGCACTTCGGACTGGCTGAAGGCAATGGATAATGTTGCACCTGTTGCAACCACTGCCCAATTTGTAGTGGTATCTAAACGTTGTCGCCACACATTGGCGCGTTGAATTTCAGCACGGAAGAAATGCACCATTGCGGTCACAAACTCGCTGGTTTGCAATTTATATCCGCGATATGTCCACACGGGTTCTTCAATTTTTTCTTGTTTTGTTTTTTTAGCTTTAGTAGATTTTGTTGGCATGATTTTTCTTACCTTTATCTTTCTAGTCAAATATACCATTTTGTAAACGTATGTTTGCTGTCAATTGCGTTGTCATAAAATATACCGGAGGATGTTATGACTGAATCGAAAATCACAGTTTATGGTGCCTATTGGTGCCCTGATTGTCGTCGCGCGAAAAAATTTTTAGGCGAACAATTTGTCCCATTCAAATGGATTGACATTGAGCAAGATAAAGAAGCGGAGGGATATGTTTTGCAAAAAAATAATGGCAAACGCATTATCCCAACCATTGTGTTTGAAGATGATTCGTTTTTAGTAGAACCATCCAACGCAGAGCTTGCTAAAAAACTTGGTCTCAAAACCGAAGCTAAGAAAACTTATTATGATTTGATTATTATTGGTGGTGGACCAGCTGGATTAACTGCCGCGATTTATGCCGCTCGCGAAGGTGCAGATACGCTTCTTATCGAACGTTCGGGCTTGGGTGGGCAGGCGGGAATCACTGTCGGGCTTGATAATTTCCCCGGCTTCCCAGAAGGCATCAGCGGACAAGAATTTTCCGAACGTGTGGCTCAACAAGCCCGCCGTTTCAATGTAGAAATTTTACAAGCAGTAGATGTAGAAAAACTTGAGAATGAAGAGGGCTATCACGAAGTATATACATCTGATGGCAAACATTATCATTCTTCTGCTTTGTTGATAGCAACGGGTGCATCTTATCGTCGTTTAGAAGTCCCCGGTGAATATGATTATATTGGTGCTGGGATTCACTTCTGTGCCACATGTGATGGTCCATTTTATAAAGGTGCAAAGGAAATTGTCGTTGTAGGTGGTGGGAACTCTGCGGTTGAAGAAGGTTTGCATTTGACAACCTTTGCTGAAAAAGTGACATTGCTTGTGCGTGGAGATAAACTCACTGCCAGCCAAATTGCAATTGATAAAGTCAATGAGCCGAATTCAAAAGTGGAAGTCAAATACAATGTGATTGTTGATGCGTTTGAGGGCAAAGACTCAAAACTCAAGACGATTAAGTATCATTATAAAGATAGTGACAAAACAGAAGAGATTCATCCTGCCGCGGCGTTTGTGTTTATTGGTCAAACCCCAAACAGCGAATTTTTGAAAGATTATGTTGAGATGGATAAATACGGTTTTGTGTTAACGGGTCATGATTTGACACATCAAAACGGTGAGTTATCAATTCCTCATCCATTTGAAACCAATATCTCTGGCATTTTTGTGGCTGGTGATGTACGTCATGGAAGCACAAAACAAGTCGCTTCGGCAGTGGGTGAAGGCGCGGCGGCTTCAATTTCGATTAGGGAATTTTTGAGGTCGAGATAAATTTAATTAGTGAAGCCAAACATCCCATACCAAAATATGGGGTGTTTTTTTATTTCAAGTAACTCTTCTAAGCATGTAAGTATTTCTTAAAGTTGGCGGTTTTTGGCAGTTATTTTTCCTCTAGCAGATATATAGTGTATGTGTCGTTTTTTATATTTAATCATGAAAGAGAGATACTATGACAACACCGACAACTAAAAATACAAAGTGGTTAAAAATTAGTTTAATCGTAGGTGCAGTAATTGGCTTGATATGTTGTATTGGTATTGCAGCCTTATTATTCTTTGCAAATACTATGAACAATATTACACAAGACAACGATACATGGGTGCGTTCATTAGCATGGTCACCTGATGGCTCTAAGATTGCTGTTGGGTCATCAAACCATACCGTCACAATTTGGGATGTTCAGTCTGGAAGGTTGCTGATAACTATATCTTCTCATACATCATCTGTAAGAGACTTAGCCTGGTCACCGGATGGGAAGATGTTAGCCTCTGGCGCAGGGGATGGGGTTGTTTTTATATGGAATCCTCAAACTGGTAACATGATTAAACAATTAACCACAACTGAGCAAGATGCTTTAGGTTTTCTATCGTGGTCACCGGATAGTTATTGGTTAGCTTTTACAGGACACAGTGGTGATATTTTGATTTGGGATGTTGATAATAATCAGGAAATTCTTTTTTTCGATTCTTCAGGTGAGACAAACTTAAAGAATCTAATTACTGGAATATCTTGGTCTCCTGATGGTACACGTTTGGCTATCTCCACAGCAGATGGTAGTATAAATATTAGAGATATTCAAACAGGTGAATCTTTGTGGAGTACGATTGCACATTCAGGCTGGGCAAATGACGTAGAATGGTCGCTTGATTCAGATTTACTGGTTTCAGGTGGTGATGATGGTGTGCTTAAAGTTTGGAATGCAGAAACTGGTGATTTATTTAATGAAACAAAAGGTTCAGACTCAATATTTAGTGTAGATTGGTCTTTTACTAGTCAACCTCAAATTGCTTGGATGAGTGCAAGAGGTCAAGTTGCTATTACAGATTTTCAACAACCCGATATATTCCTACCTGCTGGAAACGACAAAGTGTGGGTTGTTGCTTGGTCACGAGATGGACAATTCCTTGCGGCAGGTACAGGCGTAAATACAGTTTATATATGGGATACCACTACAAATCAGCAGATTCAATTGCTGACTGTGCCTAATATTCCCTAAAAGTTCTGTTGGGCGTAATTTATTATGAAATGCGGTGACTTCATAGTCGCCGCATTTCATTTAATTATCAACTCATCATACTTCTTGCGGATTTCTTTAATATCTTCCCACATCAAAGATTTTGGTGAGCCTGGGGCTTTGGATTGATTGCGTAATAAATAGGATGGATGAAAAATTGGCATCAGCCAGCGACCATCCAATTGAGTCCATTGACCGCGCAGGGAGGTAATGCCAGTCTTTTGCAAGACGGATTGACAAGCTACGTTTCCAGTCAACAGGATGAGGCGCGGGTCAATGAGGCGGATGATTTCAAAAACGAAAGGGCGATAATATTCAATCTCTTTATCATTTGGTTTGCGAAAAGATTTTCCATCATCGCCGGGTGGCATACGAAAAACAGAGTTGGTGATGTAAACATCTTGTTCAGGGTCGAAATTCCCCGCTTGTAAAATCTTATCGAGCAACTGACCAGCAGGTCCAACAAACGGTTTGCCCTTGATATTTTCTTGCGGACCGGGCGCTTCGCCAATTAATAGCAACTTGGCATTTGGATTCCCGCGACTGATGACGACATTTGTGCCAGCATTTGCCAGCGGGTCGTCTTGCATAGTTTTGAGGGCGTTTAGGACTTCGTCTAATGAAGAATAATTTTTTGTGTTGGATAAATCAGATTGAGCCATTATAGAAAGCACCTTTCATATTTGTTAAGGGCTGATTTGCAATATTCCTGTCACGATTGATTCTTATAACTTGATTATTATAACGCCACCTCACAACCGAAAAATAAGGACAAGTTCATCATGCAAACAGAATCAATCACTATCCACGCTACAGATACTGATATTCTTTTACCCACAACTCATTTGCGTGAGTTGTTAATGGCGAATCACGTCTCTGAAGAAATCATCAAAAGTTGTGAAACTGCTTTAGCCGATTTGCTTAAAAAAATTGTAGTGGATGCCTATCACAATGACGAACAGCAATTAATCACAGTTAACATTTCCTATAACGGCAAAGGGGTATATATTGAAACACAAGATGAAGGTGTCCCTTCTGATGTTCCTGTGCATCGTGTGATTGCCGCGAAAAACTTATTGCCCCCTGAATCAGAAAATGAAGTTGAGACACAAACTGAAACAAAACAAGATATCTTAGATGAAGTTTGGTACGAAGTAGATATGGGGAAAAATATCTGGCAGTTGGTTAAATATCTTTAGCAATTTTTTAATTTTTTATACATCGTCCCGCACCAACCTGCGGGACGTTTCGCATTTTGGCGTATTTCACATTGGGCGATATAATACAGGTTCAATACAAAATTTTCGAGAAAATTGATGAATCACAAAAAAGAATTTACTGGACCCAACCTCGCCTATATTTTAGAACTATATCAAAAATATCAGGCGAACCCAAATAATGTAGATGAAGAAAGCCGTAAGTTATTTCAAGACTGGTCTCCACTAGAAACGGATTCCGCGCCCCGTTTAGACGCTTCACTTCCTACGGTCAACCTGTCTGCTATTACTGGAGCAGTTCACTTAGCCCGTTCAATCCGTTCGTATGGCTACCTCTCTGCTAACCTCAACCCACTTGAAGATATACAAGAAGAGAATCGGCTCGTTAGCCTCGCGTTTCATAAATTAACAAAAGAAGATTTAGCATCTTTGCCTGCTAGTGTATTAAGTATCTCTGGCACACAAATGGATGGCAATGCCGCAGAAGCGATTGAAAAATTACGCTCTATTTATTCTGGAACAATTGGCTACGATTATGGCCACATTCGCACGCCTGAAGAACGAGATTGGCTATATCAAACTGCCGAAAGTGGTGTATATCGTCAACAACCATTTGACAAGAAAAAACTTTTAGAACGATTGAGTCAAGTAGAAGCATTTGAATTGTTTCTACATCGCATTTATCCGGGCAAGACTCGTTTTTCTGTTGAAGGCTTAGATATGCTCATCCCCATGTTGGATGAAATTGTAGATGCCTCTGCCCGTGAAAAAATGCCCAAAGTATTAATCGGCATGGCGCATCGTGGACGGTTAAATGTCCTCGCACATATTTTGCATAAACCTTATACACAAATACTCGCTGAATTTGCCGACCCAAAAGGTCGTGCTACCACTTGGGATGAACTCGGTTGGACAGGTGATGTCAAATATCACGCAGGCGCACAAAAATTAGTTGGTGATGCGAAAGAAATTCATACCGTTATTCACATGCCAGCCAACCCAAGTCATCTCGAACAAATTGACCCCGTGCTAGTCGGTATGGCAAGAGCAACCAACACGAAGGTAGATAGAGGCGGTGCTCCAAAATATGAAAATGCATCTTTGCCAGTTTTAATTCATGGTGATGCATCATTTATTGGTCAAGGTATTGTGGCTGAGACATTAAATTTTTCACACGTGCAAGGTTATAAAACCAGCGGCACGTTGCACATCGTTGCAAATAATCAACTCGGTTTTACTGCCAATGAAAATGAATCGCGTAGTAGTTTGCACGCCAGTGACCTTGCCGAAGGTTTTGAAATCCCAGTCATTCACGTCAATGCGGACGACCCAATTGCTTGTTTGGAAGCAATCAAAACTGCTTTTGCTTACCGCCAAAAATTTGAAAAAGATTTTGTCATTAATTTAATTGGCTATCGTCGTTATGGTCACAACGAAGGCGATGAACCGCGTTTTACACAACCTGTCATGTATCGCAAAATTGATAAGCATCCAACGGTTAGAAAAATTTGGGCGAAGAAGTTAGAAGAAGAAAATTTATTAAGTCAAAATGAAGCGGAAGAAATTATTCAAGGTTTTCTAAAAAACTTGCAACAAGCCAGCGAACAACTAGATGCGGAAAAAGAATTAATAGAACCGATTCCGACTCTGCCACCAAGTGGTGCCGCACAAAAAGTAAAAACGGCTGTGACACAAAAACGCCTCAAAGACTTAAACGGAAACTTGTTACTGTTTCCTGATAGTTTTCGTCTTAACCCGAAACTGGTCAAAGCCATTGAAAAACGAAAAACATTATTTAATGATTCGCAAACCAAAGTTGATTGGGCGGCGGCAGAAGAATTAGCCTTTGCTTCTATTCTTGAAGATGGAATCCCGATTCGATTAACGGGTCAAGATAGTGCGCGTGGGACGTTTAGTCAACGTCATGCTGTATTTTATGATTCGGAAACTGGTGAAAGACATATTCCGTTACAAACGATTCCGCAAGCCAAAGCCGCTTTTGAAGTTTTGAATAGCCCATTAAGTGAAGCAGGTGCAATTGGATTTGAAATTGGTTATAGCCTTGCCGCACCAGAACGGCTCGTGATTTGGGAAGCGCAATATGGTGACTTTGTAAATAATGCCCAAGGTGTGATTGATGAGTTCTTACTTTCTGGCCGTGCCAAATGGGGCTTTACACCTTCATTAGTTTTGTTATTGCCACATGGAAATGAAGGTCAAGGACCAGACCATTCCAGCGGGCGGATTGAAAGATTTTTAGGTTTAGCCGCTGAGATTAATGTTCGGATTGCATATCCCACAACGGCGGCACAATATTTTCATTTATTGCGCCGTCAGGCTTTGCTATTGAAAACAGACCCATTGCCATTAATTGTGTTCACGCCAAAAGGTTTATTGCGTCATCCATTGACGAGTTCTTCGATAGAAGATTTCACCTCAGGTAAATGGCAACGTGTGATTGATGATGCAACTTTGCCCGGTAAAAAGTCGGATGTTCAAAACTTAATCCTATGCAGTGGGCGCATTTATGTGGATTTAGTCACCAGCGAATTGCGAAAAGAAAATAAAGATGATGCGATTGTTCGAGTGGAACAACTGTATCCATTCCCTGAAAAACAATTGAAAGCATTGTTAGATGAATATCCAAACCTAGAGAGATTGATTTGGGTGCAAGAAGAACCATTCAACATGGGTGCATGGAATTATTTACGACCATTGTTGAAGGATTTGGTAGAAGAAAAATTATCAGTACATTATGTTGGTAGACCAGAAAGTTCTAGTCCAGCCGAAGGCTCTTCAACGTTATATCGTATTAATCAACAATTATTGATTGAGCAAGCCTTTGCATTTGAAAAACAATTACAGACGTCAAGCGTTGTAAAAACAAGAGGTTAATATGGCAGTGAAAATTATTGTTCCTGAATTAGGTGAATCAGTCTTAGAAGCAACTGTATCATCTTGGCTTAAAAAAGAAGGTGATTTCGTCAACATGGGGGATGTGTTGGTTGAATTAGAGACAGATAAAGTGAATGTAGAGGTGGGTGCGAAAAGTGCTGGCGTGTTACAAAAGATTCAAGCTCCAAAAGGCAGTGATGTTAAAGTAGGTGATGTGTTAGGCATGATTGATGAAAAACAAAGTGCATCATCACAACCTGCTGAAACGTCGAAGCCTGTGGAAGCAAAACAAGAAGTGAAAAAAGAAGAAGTGATTGAACGTGAATCTATTCCACAGGTTTCTCCAGTTGCATCTCGTTTTGCAAAAGAAATGAATGTGGATATTAACAAAGTAGTTGGTACAGGTAATGATGGACGCATCACAAAGGCTGACGTGGAATCATATTTACAAGGTTCATCAAACCAAGTTGGGGCTAAGTCTGAAGCGAAGGTTTTATCATCTCAAAGAGTTGTTGATTCATCATCAAGAAATGAAGAACGAGTCAAAATGTCGCGCAGGCGACGCACGATTGCACAACGTTTGTTAGAAGCAAAACAAAGCACAGCCATGTTGACTACGTTTAACGAAATTGACATGAGTGCCACGATGGATTTGCGTAAACGCCGCAATGAGGAATTTCAGAAAAAGCATGGCATTAAGTTAGGTTTTATGTCATTGTTTACAAAAGCGACGATTAGTGCATTGAAAGCATACCCTGCCATCAATGCTGAAATTGATGGCGATGATATTGTGTTCAAAAATTATTACGACATTGGCATGGCGATTGGTTCTGAAGAGGGTTTGGTTGTGCCTGTGATTCGCGATGCTGATAAACTTTCGTTTGCTGAGATTGAAAAAAGTATTAAAGATTTTTCTGAAAAAACACAACAAGGAAAATTATCGGTTGAAGATTTACGCGGTGGAACTTTTACAATTACAAATGGTGGTGTGTTTGGTTCATTGTTGAGCACACCAATTTTGAATCCGCCACAAGTTGGGATTCTTGGTTTGCATAAAATTGAAGAACGCCCAATTGCTTTGAATGGGCAGGTGGTTATCAAACCGATGATGTATGTGGCGTTGAGTTATGACCATCGCATTGTGGATGGACGCGAAGCAGTTCAATTTTTGGTGCATATCAAAAATTTATTGGAAGACCCCGCTTGGATGTTGGTGGAAGGATAAACAAAATGCGCTGAGTAAAATCAGCGCATTATTTTTTAATCGCTTGCTCTACTGCTTGCGTAACAATTTCTTGCAGAGATTTTTTTTCTAAAATGGTATGTGATATTTGCCCCTCAATTGCTAACGCAATAATGCCATGTACTTGTCCCCAAATGATGACTGCTAATACATCCGCCTCACCGGACTTAATGATGTTTGCTTCTTGACATGCCCGAACAATATCTACAACTTGAATAAATGTTTTTTGAGAAATTTCTACGAAGGCAGGATATTCTTTTTCTTTTTCCAACGCGCTCGAAAACATGATTTTGAAAATATCTTTGTTTCTTAAAGCAAACTCGGTATATACCTGCGCGCTTTTAATTAATTGTTTCTTTGGGTTATTTGCATGAGATTTAATTGCAGAATCTAATGCTTTAGAAAGCCTTTGAAACCCTTCGGTGGAAATTGCCGCAATCAGAGATTGTTTATCTGAAAAATGTGAGTAGGGGGCAGTGTGGCTAACGCCAGCCTTTAATGCTACTTTTCGCAGGCTTAATTTTCCAATCCCTTCTTTTGCCAAAATTTCTACACCTGCTTTTATCAAAGCGTTTTTCAAATCACCATGATGGTAGGTTTTCGATTTCATAATGATAATCTTGCCTTAAAATCTTGACAGTGTCAAGATTACAATCTAAAATGCAGAAGAAAATTTAAACTGGAAAAAACTATGACAGACTTTTATGCTTTGAAACAACAAATTGTCGAAACAGCACAGGCACTCGTCCACAAAGGGTATTTGATGGCGACTGGTGGCAACATTTCGTTGCGTGTAGTCGGTCAGAACGCTTTTGTGATTACACCTTCCAATTACGATTATTTGAAGATGACTCCAGATGATGTGTGTGTATTGGATTTTGATTTGAATGTCATTGAAGGTGAATTGAAACCTTCCGTGGAATCAGCAATGCATGGTGCGGTATATCAAGTTCGCAAAGATGTGAATGCAATTGTGCATACGCATCAGGTTTATACAAGTGCATTAACTTTGATTAAGGCACCTATCCCTGCTTTGTTTGATGAGCAATCTCGTTTTCTTGGCAGAAGTGTGGATATTATTCCGTATGCACCATCAGGGACTTCACTTTTGAAAAATGCAGTGGCGAAACATGTGAAAAATCATAACAATGCTTTTATGATGCAAAATCATGGTGCCTTGATATTTGGTCACGACATGGAACGGGCAGTTCATAATGTTGAAATTTTAGAAAAATGTTCCTTGGCTTATTTATTAGCAATTTGTAGTGAAAAGAAAATTAGCAAAATTCCTTTAGCAGTGCGAGAGATTGCTTTTGCAAAATTACGTCAAGACCAAAAGAAAGTTGAACGCGGCGAGAAAGCAACGGGTGGAGAATAAAATGACCGAACAAAAATATGCCATTCGTGAATATCACGATGTAGAAGAAATTTATACAAAATTAAATAAATTAATTCGTCAGCCATTGCGTCATATTCGACGAGATAAGATGCAAGAGTTTATGAATTATTTTGATAATCAATGTAAACGTTCAAAAGAATTAACTGATGAAGCCAAAAAATATATCCCTGGTGGTGTGCAACATAACTTAGCATTTAATTATCCATTTCCATTGGCGATTGAAAAAACAGAAGGAGCGTATTTATGGGATGCCGATGGAAATCGTTATATTGATTTTCTGCAAGCAGGTGGTCCGACTTTATTAGGTAGCAATTACGAACCTGTGCGTGAAAAAGTTATGGAGATGTTAAAGTCTTGCGGACCTGTGACAGGTTTGTTCCATGAATATGAATTGAAGTTAGCAAAATTAATTAATCGCTTCATGCCCAATGTAGAAATGTTTCGCATGTTGGGGTCAGGAACTGAAAGTGTCATGGCGGCGATTCGTGCGGCGCGCGCATATACCAAGAAAAAAATTGTTATCAAGGTGGGCGGAGCGTATCATGGCTGGAGTGATAGCATGGTGTATGGGTTACACATACCAGGCACGGGCAGGTTAGAAGCGACTGGTATCCCGCGTGGTGGAAGTGTATCTACCAAAGAATTTTTCCCAAATAGTTTGTCATCCTTGAAACGTCAATTAATTCTTAATCAATTAAGAGGCGGAACAGCGGCGGTGATTGTGGAACCGTTAGGACCAGAATCAGGCACGCGCCCTGTGCCATTTGACTTCAATCAAAAAGTTCGAGAGTTATGTGATGAGTTTGGTGCGCTTCTGATTTTCGATGAAGTTGTTACTGGCTTTCGTGTTGGTTTGGGTGGTGCTCAAGGTTTTTTTGGCGTGAAGCCAGACTTAACTGTTTTTGGAAAATGTATTACAGGCGGTTACCCAATGGCGGGCGGTGTGGGTGGGCGAGCGGAAGTGATACAACGTTTTGCGGCTGGGATTGGTGGCATTGGTGAACGTGCTTACATTGGTGGAACACTTTCGGCAAATCCGCTTTCGTGTGTAGCTGGTTATTACTCATTGCTTGAAATGGAAAAAACAAATGCACCTGTGATTGCAGGTCGTGCAGGTGACAGACTCGCAAAAGGTTTGCAAGTGATTATTGAAAAACATAATTTGCCATTTGTTGCATATAACCAAGGTTCGATTGTGCATTTAGAAACATCAGGCGTGATGTTACTAGATTTAAAAAATCCATTCCGATTATTGCGTGAATTAAAACCACGCAAACACATGATGGAAGAAATGGGCTCGGCATATACATCACAAGGATTAATTACATTGGCGGGTTCACGCATGTACACATCTATGGCGGATACGGATGAAGTGATAGACGACGCATTAAATAAATTTGAAACTGTATTAGCGGCTTGTGCATAGGAGCATCATGGCAAACAATTACAAACTTTATGGCTATCGTTGGGTAGTATTGGCTGTGTTTATGTTTATTAACTTAACCATCCAAACCTTATGGATTACGTATGCTCCTATCACAGGACCCGCGGCAAATTTTTATGGCGTAACTGATTTGCAAATCGGCTTTTTATCCATGACCTTTATGATTGCTTTCATTCCATTATCAATTCCAGTTTCATGGTTGATTGATACGTATGGTTTCAGACTCGCCGTCAGCATTGGTGCAATATTGATGAGCATCTTTGGTTTGTTGCGCGGATTTGCTGGTGAAAATTATTCTATGGTTTTATGGAGCACCATAGGAATTGCAGTAGCACAACCTTTCTTATTAAATGCGTGGACGAAAGTACCTGCCAATTGGTTTGCGATGGAAGAACGCGCCACCGCTGTCGGATTGGTGACACTTGCTAACTTAGTGGGTACTGCCTTGGGCATGGTCTTGACTCCGTTATTGACAGAAACAATTTCCATTCCAAACGTTCAATTGATTTATGGCGGCGTGACAGCATTTTCAGCAATATTGTTTTTGTTATTTGCAAAAGAGAATCCACCAACGCCACCTGGACCAGATGGAAGCCAAGTGCGGGCTTTGATGTTAGATGGACTCAAACACGCATTTACAGTCAAATCATTTTGGTTGTATTTATTTGTTTCATTTATTGGGCTAGGAGTTTTCAATGGCATGACCACTTGGGTAGAAAATATTATCCGCCCACGTGGATTCA
Source organism: Anaerolineales bacterium (assembly GCA_016789345.1). GTDB lineage: Bacteria > Chloroflexota > Anaerolineae > Anaerolineales > Villigracilaceae > Villigracilis. The sequence continues at coordinate 22,763 of JAEURG010000270.1, forward strand.
CACCCGCAGATGCAGGCACATTGGGTGCATTGATGTTAGTGGGTGGTGTGTTGGGTGCAGTGATTATTCCGCCATTTTCAGATAAACAAAGAAAACGTCAGCCTTATATTTTGTGGGGATTATTGCTAGCAATTCCTGGATTAATCGGTGTGACCTTTGCAACAAACTCAACACTCTTGTTTGTTTCCGCTTTTGCAATGGGATTCTTTTTGGTCAGCACAAATCCAATTGGTATGCAATATGCTTCAGAAGTTACACATCCGACTCCTGAAGGTACATCCAATGGATTGATTCAATTATTTGGTCAAGCATCTGTTGTATTTGTATTTATTATGGAAGCCTTGAAAACTTCCGATGGTTCATTTACACCAGCATTAATACTTGCCATTGTGTTATTAGGTATTAGTGCATTTCTTGTAACAAAAATGAAAGACCCACAAAAATAAGTTCTACTATAATTATCAACATGAACAACGAAAAATTAATCCTTGCAGTTGACCTTGGAACTTCGGGCATGAAAGTTGCTTTAATTACAATTAATGGCAACGTCATTGATTGGGAACAAGAATCTATTAAAACCATTATCACACCTGATGGCGGTGCAGAACAATCTCCACAAGAATGGTGGGGCGCATTTTTATCTGCAACAGGTAGATTGTTAAAACGCACAGGTGCAAATCAAAATGTGATTGCGATTTGTTGTTCAACACAAGGCGAAGGAACCATTCCAGTTGATAAAGAAGGCAATGCACTTAGCAATGCCATTTTATGGATGGACATGCGTGGTAAATCAAATTTACAAAAACAATTAAAGGGATTAATCAATATAGATGGGGTAAGTCTCTTGAATGTTTTACGCTTCATTCGTCTAACGGGAGGTATGCCCTCGCCAACTGGAAAAGACCCTGCATCCCATACCTTATTTATCCGCGATACACAGCCTGATATATATGAAAAGACTTATAAATTTTTGAATGTATTAGATTATATGAACTTGCGTTTGACAGGCGAGTTTGTAGCCAGTTATGATTCTATTGTCACATCATGGGTGACAGATAATCGCGACGCGAAAAATATTAAATATGATGATAGTTTGATTCGCACCTTAGGTATTGACCGTGAAAAACTCCCAACCATTGTTCCATGTATACAAGTGATTGGAAATTTAAGAAGTGATATTGCCAATCAACTTGGGCTTTCCAAAGATGTGAAAGTGATTGCAGGTGCCATTGATAACACTGCCGCATCTATTGGTGCAGGCACAGTCAATGACTATGAACCGCATTTATACATCGGCACTTCATCGTGGATTGCGGCGCATGTGCCGTATAAAAAGACAGACATTACTTCGGGCATTGCTTCTATTCCATGTGCTGTGAATGGAAAATATTTACTGACTGCCTTACAAGCCACCGCTGGTGGAAATTTAACTTACTTACGCGATAATGTGATTTATCATAAAGACGAATTACTACAAGAAGCAGAAGTGCCAGATATTTTCAAAGTGTTAGATCAAATGGCAGAGCGCGTGCCTGCTGGTGCAAACGGAGTCATATACACGCCGTGGTTATGGGGTGAACGTGCACCCATAGAAGAATCTACATTGCGGGCTGGGTTGTATAACTTGGGATTGAACAACACAAGAGAAGATATTATCCGGGCGTTTTTAGAAGGCATTGCGTTTAATACGCGTTGGTTGTTATCACCCGTAGAAAAATTTTTAGGGAAACAAATCAACAGCATCAACATCGTAGGAGGCGGGGCGCAATCAGATGTGTGGTGTCAAATTTTTGCGGATGTAATGAATGTGGAAATCAAACAAGTTGCTGACCCACTGTATGCCAACGCGCGTGGAGCAGCTTGGATTGCCGCCGTTGGTTTAAACGAAATTCAATTTAGTGATATTCCGCAGTTGGTGCAATTCAAAAAAACTTATCATCCACAACTAAAAAATCGCAAGTTGTATGATGATAAGTTTGATGTATTTAAGTTGATTTATAAACAAATGAAAAATATTTATCGCAGGTTGAATGGGTAGTAAGGATCAAAAAACACAGCAAATGCTGTGTTTTTTGATCCTTTAATTTTATATCTTCGGCAACCTGAACCCAGACTTATTCATCACATAGTCACGCGACTCAATCACTGCTTTCTTCATGGAATTCCAGTCAATGTGTAAAAGTTCGCCATTGCGTTTCATGGGTTTGCCTGCCACGAAAACTGAATCTACATTACTTGTATCCATGCTCCAAACTACAGCACCAATCGGGTCGTTGACAGGAAATACATTTGGTTTATCAGTTCTTAACATAATCACATCGGCTTCTTTGCCCGGCGTGAGTGAACCAGTTTTATGAGCCAAACCATTTGCACGTGCGCCTTCAATCGTTGCATATTCCAATACATCGCGAGATGTAATCAAGTCTGGTGCTTTTGTATCACCAGCCAATTGTCTTTCAAATGACAAAGCCCGTTGTAACGACATGACTGAACGCATTTGAGTAAACATATCACCGGGCACATTCGTTTCCACATCAACACTCAAACTAGGTTTGAGACCACGGTCTAAGAATTTTTGAATAGGAGGCATACCATGCCCCATCATCATTTCAACGGGTGCGGCTAAAGAAACTGTACCACCTGTATCTACAATCATTTGAATTTCGGTTAAGTTTAATGTTGTGCAATGAATATAGGTTGTATCATTACGTAATAAACCGGCTTCACCCATTTCTTGCACTTTACCTTCTTGTCCATAAGAACCAACGCCTACATGAGTCGTGATGCGTGCATCCACTTCACGCGCTAACTTCCAATGGTCACGGGCAATTTCAAAATCTACAAACTCAGGTCCTGGTGCGGCAAGCGCATACGTTAGCAATTGGTCTTTCGATGAAAAATATTCTTTGGCGGCACGCACAAACCAACTCGGTTGCCTATCATTCCAATCACCCCACCACGGGAAGCCATACGCAAACACACCACGCATACCTGAATCTTGTAACGCCTTAATGACTGCATCGGTATGTTCAGGGGAACCTTGAATGTGTGACCAATCTAACAATGTCGTAATGCCTGCATCTAATGCACCTAATGCACTGACGAGATTTCCAACATAAGCATCTTGCGGGCGGAAGGCTGGGGCAAATTTTCCTAACACAAAGCGGATGTAACCCTCGCGTCCTTCTAAGGGGGTATCTGCTCCTACATTCCGCAACAAACCTTCCCAAATGTGACGATGTGTATCTACAAAGCCCGGCATCACAATCATGTTAGAAGCGTCAATTACTTCTGCCCCATTGACAGGTAAATTGGGACCAACCGATTTAATTTTTGTACCTTCGATTAATACATCCGCATTTCTGAAATTGCCTAGAGATGAATCCATTGTAAGGACAGTTCCGCCCTTAATTAAAATTTGTTTCTTTTCAGGCGGGAAGATTGTTGGG
>JAEURG010000275.1 GCA_016789345.1 Anaerolineales bacterium
GTCATATTGCCTTTCTTAACAATCTTTATGATTTGAATTTCACGTTGCATATCTTAAGTATACCATTTTCAAATCAGTCAAGATTTATAGAAATATTATGGCAATTTTGCAATTGCTTCAATTTCAATCAAGAAACTATCATCTACTAAACCTGCAATCACTGTGGCGCGAGCAGGGCGTGGCTCAGGGAAATATTCCATGTAAATTTTATTATAGGGTTGGAGATATTCAGGTTTGGTAATGTAAGTTGTTACCTTGACTACATCTTTGAAGTCACAACCTGCGGCTTTTAATACATTATGTATATTTTCAAGTACATATTGTGTTTGCTCTTCAATCGTTTCACCAGTTTTGCCTTCGGCATTGCGTCCAACTTGACCAGCGATAAATAAAAATCCGCCGCTGATAATGCCTGGGGAGTAGGGTCCAGAAGAGGGGAAGATAGCAGTTTTATTTTCAGACATGATGATTTCTCCTTAATCAAAATAAATTAGATATTCACAGTATACCTGACCAATCTTCTGTAAATTGGCAGATGGGTGCTAAATTTGCTCTTGACAAAAAACCTTTAATTGATAAAATCCGATTTACCATTAAAATATTTTTTAATGGTAAAGGATATTTTTATATGAATAAGAAACAACCTAAAAAAACTTACCACGTCTCAGACTTGGAAACGCTACGCGCCATCGCAGACCCACTCCGCGTGCAGATTGTGGAGTTAATGGAAGGGCAGGCACTCACCGTCAAGCAAGTGGCAGAGAAATTAGGGCTTGCCCCTAGCAAACTGTATTATCACTTTAATGCTCTAGAAAAATTAGGCTTGCTTGAAGTTGCAGAAACGCGCATGGTTGCCAACATGTTAGAAAAAACTTATACGGCTGCAGCAGACACGTTAGAAGTTGACCCTGCTTTATTCAAGTTTTCAAAAGAGGGTGATAACGAATCAATTAATATTTTACTTTCATCTACCATTGATGCAACCCGTGATGATTTATTGCGCAGTTTACAAGCACGTCAATTTCAATTGTCAGAAGGCGCAGAAGAAAAACCCCGCCGTATGATAGTCAACCGCGTGATTAGTCATGTATCCGAAAAACGAATCGAGGAATTTCAAAGTCGCTTGCTCAAACTAGTACAAGAGTTTGAAGCGGTAGATAAAAACTCCAAACCCAGCGACCAGCCATACGCGCTGTCTGTAGCGTTTTATCCAAGTTTTTATTTTGACAAAACTATCAAGAAAGGCAAAAAGAAATGACCACAGTTACTGCATCTGTCACATCTTCAGAAAACCCAAAAGATATGAAAACATTTTTTACAATATGGAGTGGGCAATTAGTTTCTATGCTTGGCTCTGGGTTGACGCAATTTGCACTTGGCGTATGGATTTATGACCAAACCAAACAAGCCACCCCATTTGCGATTACGATATTGTTGGCTTCTTTACCAAGAATTTTATTGCTTCCTTTTGCAGGTTCCATTGCAGACCGTTTCAATCGCCGCCTGATTATGATGCTATCTGATATAGGCAGCGCTGTATTGACGCTTGCTATTTTCCTTTTACTGATTTCAAACGATTTACAAATTTGGCATATTTACATCATTGCCTCGTTAGGTTCTGTATTGAGCGCTTTTCAAGAACCAGCCTACATGGCTTCTATTTCAATGATTGTGCCGAAAGAAAAATTAGGCAGTGCTAATGGAATGACGCAAATGGGGCAAGCGTTAAGTTCAGTACTAACCCCAGTATTGGCTGGCGCGTTATTTGTGTTCATTGGCTTCAAAGGAATCATATTAATTGACTTTGTCACATTTTTCTTTGCGATTGGTGCATTGCTTCTTGTGCGCATTCCCCAACCAGAGCAAACCCCCGAGCATAAAGAAAAGAATCTATTTCAAGATATAGCCTTCGGCTGGAACTTTTTACGCGAACGAACAGGCTTATTCGGTTTGCTCCTATACTATGCCATGATTAACTTCCTGCTAAATTGGTGCGCTGTTTTAATTGTGCCGATGATTCTCAGCCGCTTCACACCCAATGTGCTTGGCTTACTTCAAACTGTGATGGGTATTGGCATGTTAATCGGCAGTATTGCAATGAGCGCGTGGGGCGGAGCAAAACGCCGCATTCCCGCCACAATTCTTTTTATCTGTCTCGCATTGCTTGGTTACATCGTAGTTGGTATCACACCGAATCCGTATGTCATTGGCATCGGTATATTTATTATGATGTTCTTCGTTCCGTTAGCAAGTGGTAATAGCCAAGTGGTGTTTCAAACCAAAATCCCGCGCGAAATTCAAGGTAGAGTGTTTTCGGTTCGTGGAGCCATTTCACAATCTATGATGCCGATTGCATTTCTCACAGCAGGTCCACTGGCAGATAAATTTTTTGAACCGCTTCTTCAAGATGGCGGTGCGTTAGCCGCAACATTCATTGGTCAAATTCTTGGCACAGGCGCAGGGCGCGGCATTGGTTTAATGTTTATCCTCTCTGGCATAACCGCTATCTTAATTAGTGTGATAGTCTTTGCAAACCCACGCATCCGCAATGTAGAAGATGAATTACCAGATGCACTTCCCAACGAATAATCCCTCGCTTCTTTCTTGACTTCTAATTGTTTCTGCAAACAAGCCTCATCTACACTGACAATTTGTAAGATGAGGCTTGTTTTTATTTGACAATCTTTCTTTTCTCTTCTACACTTCGCAAACTATGACAAACAAAACTGTCTGGTCTTCAGAATCTGGTGACCAACGAAAAAAACAAAACCCAACTTATACAAAATCATTGCCACCACAACAGCAGATGATTTATCTGCATCGCGAGTCCAGTGGGCGAGGTGGGAAGGCAGTTTCTTTGGTAAAAGGATTAATGCTTTCGGAAGATGATTTGAAAGCACTGTCGAAAAAGTTAAAGCAAGAATGCGGCACAGGCGGAACGATTAAAGACGGTATCATCGAAATTCAAGGTGAACATCGCCAGAAAATTTCTGAGATATTAATAAAGCTGGGATATAAAGTCAAAATTGCGGGTGGGTAATTTTTTCTTCGTTTGAGTAAGTTGCATATTTAATATTATTCTTCCCATTATTTTTGACAACATACATCATCTTATCTACAATCCCCAAAATTTTATCCGCTGAAATAGTTGGTGCGGAAAGTGTTAATACCCCAACACTAAAAGTGACAGGCCATTTTTTTGCCGCGAGTTCTTCTGCAATTTTCGCAAATAGATTTGACATGGCTGTGCGAGCATCTTTTTCATTGGCTTCTGGCAATAGAATAGCGAATTCATCTCCACCTACACGGGCAATCACATCAGTTTTTCTTAAGTGATGTTTCATGCTTTCAGCAATTGTTCTTAACATCTTATCCCCATACATGTGACCAAACGTGTCATTGATGGTCTTGAAGTTATCCATATCAATGAATGCAATGGTGAATGGATGGTTATAACGAAGTGAACGTTCAATTTCTCTTTCTAGCAAATCATTGAAATAACGATTGTTGATGGCACCGGTTAAAAAATCAGTGCGAGCATGAATGCGTTCTTGTTCCAAAGATCTTAACATCCAAGCAGGTAACAAGAAAAAACCTAAACGGATAATCGAGTTCCACAAGTAGGCGAATGTATCCGAATGAGGAGCTGTTATCACATCTGTCAAAAGCCAAATGGCGGCACTGATGAACGCTACTCCAATACCAACATTGGCACTAAAGGCAAAAGAGAAAAATGCAATTGGGATTAAATAAAAAAGCGAGAAAGAGAGTTCAGCACCAGTATAAAAATCTAATAAGGCAACACCGACCAATAGCAAAACACCCATAATGATTTTGGGTGTTTTGTCCATTTGTTCGAGTAGATTCAAAACTCTTGACATCCCATTCATACCTTTAGCAAAAGGGCATATCCAGCATCCGCCCTTTTATCTCTACCCATGTCTACTCATAAATTTTTCCATGCGATGTAAGGCTTCTTCAATTTTTTCATAAGCAGTGGCGTAGCACATGCGGGCAAATCCCTCGCCGCCTGGTCCAAAGGCGTTGCCTGGCACAACTGCCACATGCTCTTCTCGCAATAATTTTTCGGCAAAATCTTCATCGTTCATACCAGAGGCTCGGATGTTAGGAAAAGCATAAAAAGCGCCACGCGGTTCGAACGTCGTCAGTCCGAGGCGGTTGAGTCCATTCACTAAAAGTTTGCGGCGACGGTCATATTCCACACGCATTTCTTCTACATACGGGTCACCGACTAATAATGCTTCCAACGCGGCATCTTGTGCAGTGGTAGGTGCAGACATAATGGTGTATTGATGAATGCGAACTAATCCTTGAATTAAATCAGACGGTCCACATGCATAACCAATGCGCCAACCTGTCATAGCGTAATCTTTTGAAAAACCACCAATCAAGATAGTTCTATTTTGTATATTTTCACCTAACGAAGGCAAACACACATGCTCAAAATCATAAACTAAACGGTCATACAGTTCATCAGAAACAAGCAGTAAATCAAATTCTTCGGCAAGGTTAGCAATTTCAATCATCACATCACGGGTGATAACCGCACCCGTTGGGTTGGATGGATAGCCAATGAAAATTGCTTTGGTGCGCGGGGTAATTGCTTTGCGAATATCAGCAGGGTCAACCATGAATTGATTTTCTTCACGGCATGGAATTTCAATTGGCACGCCGCCCGCCATGATGACTTCCGCTTGATACGAAACAAAACACGGCGTGGGGATAATCACTTCATCATCAGGGTCAAGAATCGCAGTAAAAGATAGATACAACGCTTCAGAACCACCAACCGTAGCGATGATTTGATTCGTCGGGTCATATTTCACTTGATACAAACGATTCAAATTATTTGAAATTGCATCACGCAATTCAATCTTCCCCCAATTCGATGTGTAATGTGTTTCACCATTTTGTAACGAGCGAATGCCTGCATCCAAAATTGGTTTCGGTGTAGTGAAATCGGGTTCACCGATACCAAGCGAAATCACATCTTTCATCGTAGCGGCAATATCAAAAAACTTACGAATGCCGCTGGGTTTCAAACCCGCCACACGTTTTGAAAGTCTTTCGGTTGCACTGATTTCTTGCATTGAGCCTCCTAGATTAAATTGGTTGAACGTGCCAGTCATCTGAAATTTCTTGATATGTTAATTCAAATGCAAAACCTTCAACGGTTTTTACACGAAAACCCTTTTCACTCGGACCTTGCCAACGCGAAATAATTTCCGCAATTTCATAACGCTTTCCTTGCCATATTAAAGAAAGCGGACGTTCTGCATATTCCGTATCTGACCTGCACTCAACTGCTTCCATAACTTGTTAGACCAATTAGACCTTTTCGACTTATAAGACTATTTGACTATTATCACCAACATTGATTTGCATAACCGAACCATCGCCTCTTCCCTTGACCTTGACCTGTTTGCCGATGAGCGAACGAGTCATGGCTGAATCTTTTATCTCGCAATCCGCTTCGACGATACTTTCTGAAATTTGAGCATTGTCAATCACACAATTCGCACCAACCGAAGCATACGGACCAATTTTTGAATTACTAATTTTTGCAGATTCGTGAATTGCAACTGGCTCAATAATGTCCACATTTAAACTTTCAAACTTGCCAACTTGTGAGCCTTTTTTCTCCAACAAAATCTTATTCGTATCTAATGTCGCCTCAATAGTGCCAGTGTCTAACCAAGTGCTAATTTTTTGAGTGCGAACTTTTGCGCCACTTTGAATCATAATTGAAATCGAATCTGTCAAAAAATATTCATTCTTCAACATGATTCCTTTCTGCATTTGTTCTTCAATAGCGGCTAATAACTTCTCGGAACTTTTTAAGTAATAACACCCGACGACTACAAGATTGTTATCTAAACTTTGCGGCTTTTCGATAAATTTCGTCACCCAACCATCTATGCCCACTTCTGCCACGCCAAAGCGACGTGGGTCTTCAACTGGCATCACCCATGCTACGCCATCGGCTTCTTCTTTATCTAAAAATGAGAAATCTGTTTCCATTAACGTATCCGAAAAGCACATAATCATCGGACCTTTCAGATACTCTCGCGCCAACCACAAAGCGTGAGATTGCCCCTTCATTTCATGTTGAGTCACAAAATGAGACTTTATGTTTGGGTATTTTTCTCTAATAAATGGGGGTACTTGCATTTCACCTAAGTAAGGACCCAAAATAAAAATAAATTCTGTATTTTCTTGGTTTGGCAAAGTGTTGAACATATCCATTACATGTTCCAGCGAGGTCTTACCCGCCACGCTGACGAGTGGTTTGGGTTTGCTCCATGTGTGCGGGCGCATACGCGTTCCCCAGCCAGCCATTGGAATAAAGATTTTCAAAGAATCAGTCATTGATGATTTGTCCATAAATTGTTTTGCTCATTATACCGTCTAGGATTGGGATTTTTGATTTTCAGTTTATATACAAATTCCGTAGGTCATGCTTTTAGCATGACAGTCACGTTAAAAACGTGACCTACAGAGTTACCACTCCCCGAAATTGTTCTTAATTCTGCCTGTGTTGTACTCTTCTAATAATCTTCGATGAGATGGATAGACATATTCTGGCAAGTCACTTAATGCAAATTGTCTCATCTCTGCAATCTCTGCATCAGATTTGCCAGTGATTGTAAAATCTTTGCATAAGAAAACAACGGTGTGGTCGGTTTTCCATTGAATATAATTTGTGAAGATACCAAGTAAATGGATTTCACCTAAATCAGCCCCTGTCTCTTCTTTGGCTTCGCGACGAGCGGCTTGTTCTAAAGATTCGCTTCTATTTAATCCACCACCTGGCATGAACCAGCCGTTTAAGTAAGTATGTCGAATCAACAAAACTTTATCATCTTGAATCATCAATACTCTGACACCCATACGAACAGGGCGAAAGATAAAGCAATAGATTTTGAATCCGAGATAAATAAAACGGAGGAATAAACTTTTCATTAAATGATTTGCAGATTCGCCAAACTCGCGGCGAGTCTTTTTATGCCAACCGATTCAAAGACCACATCTACAATTTCATCGCCATCTTGCATTCTTGAGTCAAGAACAATGCCTTCACCCCATGTGTTATGGCGGATACGAGTCCCAGCTTTGTATTGGGCTGTTGAAACAGAAGCAGGTTGAGGCGCGGATGGAAGCGTCCATTTTGTATCCAATGGTGCACCACGCATTGCACGTCCAGTACGTGTTTTGCCAACTAATAAATCAGAAGGTACGTCATCAATAAAACGAGATGGATAAGTTTCTTCTGCTATGCCACGACCCCCACGTTGAATGGCGCGCAATAAATACAATCTATCTTTAGCACGTGTGATGCCGACATAAAAGAGGCGACGTTCTTCTTCCATTTGTTCGGGTTCATCAAACGAACGGCTGTGCGGAATGATGCCATCATCAAGCCCGACAATAAAAACCGCACCATATTCCAAACCTTTGGCGGCGTGCAAAGTTAATAATGTAGGCGCGTTAGAATCGGTGAGTGTATCTTGGTCTGAAACGAGGGCAACATTTTCAAGAAATTCATCAAGCGTTCTTGTTGAATATTCCATTGCGAGTCGTTTTAATTCTTGCACGTTTTCCCAACGGTCTAAACTTTCTTCTGAATCATCATCCACAATATATTCTTTGTAATTCACGTCGCGCAAAATTCTGTCAAATAATTCTGGAACATTATCGGTGCTGGCATTTGCAATCCAATTAGATAACATGCCACCAAAATCTGCAAGTGGAATTGCGGCTCGACCTGTGAATGATTTATAGTGCGGAGACTCCGCGCCTCGCGCTAGGTCCAACAGGATTGCTCCAGCGTTGACATTATTTTGACGTGCGACAAGATGCAAGGTTGTTAAAGTTTTTTCCCCAATGCCACGTGGCGGAATGTTGATGACTCTTCCTAATGCCGCTTCATCTGCTGGATTATGCACAAGCCGTAAAAATGCAATCACATCTTTAACTTCGCGCCGTCCATAAAATCTTTGTGCGCCAACTAATTTATATGGAAGGCGTGCTTGTAGAAAGGCTTCTTCAATTAAACGAGACATGGCATTGGTGCGATACATGACGGCACAATCTTTTGGTTGAAAATCACCAGAAGCAACGAGTTGAGCAATCGTATCTACTACAAATGAAGCCTCACCATAATCATCACGCGCTTCGTAGAAAAAGATTTTTTCGCCTGCGCCTCTGTCGCTAAATAGTTTTTTCTTTTTGCGGTTTTGAGCGCGGTCAATCACACCCATAGCAACATCCAAAATATTTTGGCGTGAGCGATAATTTTGTTCAAGCAAAATGGTTTGGGCGTTTGGAAAATCTTGTTCAAAGCGGCGGATGTTTCGATAATCTGCCCCGCGCCATGCATACACCGATTGGTCTGGGTCGCCAACGCAAAAGATATTTTTATGAAATGAAGCAAGGTGTTTTACAAGTGCATATTGGGCTAAGTTCGTATCTTGAAATTCATCCACTAAAACATGCCGAAATCTTTGTGCGTATTTATCTCGAACGGTTGGGTTTTCTTCTAACAAACGCGATGTGTAAAATAAAATATCATCAAAGTCAACAGCATTGCTAGCAATTAATCTTTTTTGATATTCGGTATAAACTCTTTTTACAACTTCATCACGATAGGTGTTGATTGGAAAATCATCGGCAGAAATTAATTCATTTTTTGCACGAGAAATCGCGGCGTGAACGCTGGACGCGCGATATAACTTTTCATTCAAGTTCATTTCACGAATAATGGATTTGGTTAAACTTTCTTGGTCATCTGAATCAAAAATCACGAAATTTGATTCAAGCGGTAGATGTTCGGCTTCGCGTCTTAATATCCGCGCACAGATTGAATGAAATGTGCCAAGCATCATGCCTTCAATGGCTTGTTCATTTAATAAGGCTTTGACTCGCTCGCCCATTTCTTTTGCGGCTTTGTTTGTAAATGTGACTGCTAAGATTTGCCAAGGTCTTACACCTTGATTTGCTATCAGATATACGATTCGTTGAGTCAATACGCGCGTCTTCCCTGACCCTGGACCTGCTACTACTAAAACAGGTCCGTCATTGGCTGTGACAGCGTTTTTTTGTTGTGGGTTAAGTTTCTCTAAAAAGTCTAAAGTCATAATAATAGACATTATAAATGCTCTGTCAAGCAGACAGAGCATTTTGTAGGTCACGTTTTGAACGTGACTTTTTTTGTTAATTTATTTGTCACGCTACAAGCGTGACCTACGATTTAAGTTCAGAAGTACAGTTCGGGCAACGTGTGGCTTTGATGGAAATACTTGTAAAACAATAAGGGCAATCTTTGGTAGTTGGGTCGGCTGGGGGAGGGGCTTTCTTCATTTTGTTTGCAGTTCTTACAATTAAGAAGATGACGAAGGCGATGACGAGAAAATCAAAGATGCTTTGAACAAAGGCTCCCCATTTGATAATGGCTTCTCCTATTGTTGCTGTCTCTTCGCTAAGGTTAATCCCGCCCATGAGTAAGCCAATCAGAGGTGTGAGAATGTCACCAACGAGGGATGTAACAATTTTTCCAAATGCGCCACCAATGATGACTGCGATGGCAAGGTCTAGTACATTACCGCGTGCGATAAATTCTCTGAATTCTTTTAGCATGATGTATCTCCTGTGTTTTTTTGATTGTATGGCAGGTGAAGGGGCATGTCAACAAGGCAGTAGCGAAGAAAAAAGTTAGTTTTTTAGAGACAGGATGCAGGTCAGGTATGAAGCGAAGGTTTATCTTATGTTTGTATTGCTATTAATCAAAGGTGACTATACAGGTTAATTCTTAGTATGGCTGTTGACGTACCTAGATAATTAGGTATAATTCGCTTTGCCTATTTTCGGTTCGTAAGTTTATGAAAAGGAGGTGGTGCTTTAATAAAGATGTTGAAAAAATGTAAGATGTAGTTTGTTGAAAAAACCACCTATTTAAAAATTCTTCTTGGAGGAGAAACTCATGTTACGAAACCGTTTGTTTGCTTTAATCGGTTTGTTGGTAATTGCTAGCATGGTACTTGCCGCTTGTGGTAC
>JAEURG010000288.1 GCA_016789345.1 Anaerolineales bacterium
GATTAACTTCCTCATGTTATTCTGAGCCGCGTTTTTGTTCTTGCGGCGAAGAATCTCTACAATAATCTTAGAGACCCATTCCCCATTGCTCAGGGTAACATCAAAAAATAATAAAATGACAAATCAACTAAAAACTTCAAAAGCTTCACGCATTACGCTCGCCCAACTCATGCAACCGTCACAAGCCAACAACCTCGGCAATGTGCATGGCGGTTGGATTATGAAACTTGTAGACGAAGCAGGCGCATTGGCTTGTATGAAACATGTGCAAACACGAGTCGTCACTGTGGCTGTTGACTCAATGGTATTTCGAGAACCAATCAAACTTGGTGACCTCGTCACACTTAATGCTGAAGTGACATACACAGGTAGAACATCTATGGAAGCAGAAGTGCAAGTCATTTCGCAAAATCCAATCACAGGTGAACGAACGCATACCAACACGGCTTATCTTGTATATGTTGCGCTTGATGAAAATGAAAAGCCAACTGTTGTACCACCACTCGTCGCTGAAAGTGAAGAAGATGTTGAAAGAATGAAACAAGCCGAAGCACGTCAGAAGCGACGCATTTCGCAAAAATAAAAATCCACTGTGCAAAAAATTATCAAACATCCCATCATCATTTTGCTGACGATTAATTTAATCATCGGTATTTTTATATTTCAAGATTATGGTTATGCGTGGGATGAACCATTATTTTATGATTATGCCGATGCGTTGCAATATGCATACTCGCCACAAAATTGGTTTAATGAAAATTTTGATTTGCAAAATGCGTTTGGCGCAAGTGCCAGTGACCATGCCAATCGTGGTCCTGCTTACATCATTATTGTTTACCCAATCATTTCAATCTTAAAATTATTTTTAGATAACGCCTCGGCTTGGCACTTGATTAACTTCTTGACATTTCAACTCGGCGTTTATTTGTTCTATCGCTTCGCTTCAAAATGGATGAGCCAGTTGGGTGCTGTTTCAGCGACTTTGTTATTTTGCTACCAACCCCTTTTATGGGGACACAGTTTCATCAACCCGAAAGACATCCCTTTTCTTGTATTTTTTATCGGCTCAATGTGCTTTGGTTTTGAAATGGTAGATGATTTTGTTGCAAATCAAAAAATAAATTTCTTGAAAATTTTATTAGCATCATTTTTTATGGGAATTGCCACATCCATTCGAGTCTTAGGTCCGCTGGCAGCATTATTAACTGGTTTATATGCATTGGCACAAATTAAGAATATTCAATTTAGTAATTTCATTAAACAATTTGCAATTTATGGTTTTCTTTCATTATTCATTTCATTTCTCACCTGGCCCTACTTGTGGATTAATCCCCTACAAACATTTATTCAAGTGTTTGCTTTCATGTCTGATAACCCCACTCAATTAAATGTTTTATTTGCAGGTGAAAATTATCAAGCAGGTGAAGTTCCTCTAAGATACCTTCCACTTCTTCTTGGCTACACGCAAACAGAACCTGTTTGGATTTTGTTTTTGCTTGGTTTGTTTCTATCTTTTTGGAAATCCAATAATCAAAAACGAATTACATTATTTATCATTTTGTTTTGGTTTGTGATTCCAGTTTTGTATGTCTTACTTCGCAGACCATCCATGTATGATGGCTATCGTCATTTCCTTTTCATCCTTCCACCTGTTTTTATTTTCGCAGGCTTTGCATTTGAAAAATTATCAGAAGCAATAAAAAATCAATGGGTGCGAATTGCAAGTATCGGATTAATTCTTTTGTTCGGAATCATCCCCATCATTCGACTCCATCCTTACCAATATGCTTATTACAACAACTTTGCAGGCGGACTCAAAACGGTTTTCCGAAATTATGAGACAGAATATTGGCTGACTTGTTATCGTGAAGCAGTTCTCGAATTAAATCAAATCACAAATGAAGAAGTCAATTTATTTGTGCGTCGTGAACCGTATATTGCTGAATATTATGCGAGTGAAAATATCATCATCCGCGATTTTCGTACTGAGCAAAACCAAATGGGTTCTGGTGATTATTATTTAGTCAATACTCGCTCAAACGAAGATTTACGCTTTATGCGTGATGTACCTGCTTTAATCACTGTGGAACGTCAAGGCGCGCAGTTTTGTCTCATCAAACAAGTTCCATAATATAATTTTCTACAATGAATCCATCGCCTCGCTTACTTTTAACCATAGATTACGAATCATGGTTTTCACCTTCACGTCGCTATGACTTACTCCCGCCAGAAAAACGTTTTGCATTAGACGATAATTTTTGTAATCAAGTCATTGATCCAATCCTAGAAATCTTTGATGGCAAAAAAGTTTCATTTTATTTAGTTGGCGAATTAATTGACTGGTATCCCGATTTACCTCAAAAAATTGCGAATGCAGGGCATGAAATTGGATTGCATTGCCAAATTCACAGACCATTAACCAGTGAAGTTGAAATTGAAAAAGATTTCAAAGCCTCAGCAGAATGGCGAAAAAAATATAATGTGCAAGGGTATCGTGCGCCGATGATTAACACCATCGAAGCCGTGTATCCGCTTTTGGAGAAATATAATTTCACTTACAGTTCTTCTATCTATGCACCAAGTGGAAATGTTTTGCAAAAAGGAAAAATTCAAGAAGTTCCAGTCAGCACATTACCTTTGTTATCAAAACCAAAACATTTTCATGCTCCACGCAAAATGGATATTCCCCTTGTGATTCGTGGCGAATTCCCTTATGGTTCGAGTATGATGAGCGGACTATTCAGAAAAATTGTTTTCAACATTATTGAAAAAGAATTAAAAGCAGGCATGAGTCCCGTTATCTTTTTACATCCGTATGAAATTATCTCGCCAGAAAATTTTATAAAAAAATTTGCAGTAGATATGCTTCATAACCCCTTGCTATATCCATTCACATTGAATAAATCTGCTTTCTTGAAAGACTTGTTAAAAAATTTCCCAACTTCAACCATGAAAGATTATCTCAATGAACATTCAAAAAGTTGATTTGATAAACGCGCCTTATCTTGAAGGTCAACTCAGTTACATTGGGCTGGATTCGTGGATGAATTTTGTACATGAAATGTATGCTCATAAAATCCATCGTTTTGTTGCCGAAGAAAATAATCAAATCGTTGGCGCACTTTCATTGGCTGAAATCAAACATCCTGTCTTTGGGCATTACTTAGCAACTGCCCCATTTGGCAGTTATGGCGGATTCGCATTTCAAAATGAATCAGCCAAAAATAAATTATTGGATTCAGCGAAACAACATGCAGTTGAGATTGAAGCGGAATATGTTTCGATACGATTTGATGAATCCGCTTCACCTCCCCCATCAAATTGGTTACAACATCCCGTATATCAGACTTATCTTATAGATTTGAATCCAAATCCAGATGATTTGCTAAAAAGATTTTCATCAGACCATCGCAATCACATTCGCAAGTCGTTGAAAAAGGGATTTCAGATTCGCTTTGGGCATTTGGATTTATTGGATGATGCTTACGAAGCAATTGCAAAAAGTATGCATGAACTTGGCTCGCCATATCACGCCAAAAATTATTTAAGAAAAATGGCAGAGGCTTTAGGTAACACTTTAGAATTCGCAGTAATGTATGACTCTCGTGGAAAAATTACGGGCGGTGGCGTGTTTATTTATCAAGACAAAACGATTTTCAATTTACATGCCAATATTTTGCATTTTTCCCGTTCAAACTATGCAGGTGAATTTTTATATTGGTCTGTGATTGAACATGCCATTCAAAAAGGATGTTCAACTTTTGATTTAGGACGAAGCCTGATTGGTTCAGGCAATGATATTTTCAAATCCAAGTGGGCGCCACAAAAGAAATTATTATCGTATTGGTATTGGCTCGCAAAAGGAAATGAAGCGCCTTCGTTGAATCAAAAGAGTCCCAAATTTCAATTTGCAATTGCGGTTTGGAAGAGATTGCCAAGTTTCGTAGTGCGTTTGATTGGTCCATATTTGATTCGTGGCTTAGTTTAATGAGTTACAGACTTCACTCACTCAAAGAAATTCCCCTTGAACTTCTGCCTCGCATTGCAGAGATTCAACTCCATGATGCAGGTTTATTATCTAAACTCGGCTATCCATTTGTGTTGAGATATTTTGAAAACGCAATCAAAGATGAAAAAGCATTTGGTTTTTATGCACAAGATGATGAAACAAAGGAAATTATGGGCTTTAGCCTCGCTTCTCCTGAGCCTTCATCTTTAACCTCAAAACTTACGGAAGATAAAGTTTGGTTCATCAAAAATATCCTCAAAGTTTTTTTCACCAAACCATTCGTATTTTTTCAAATGCTGATTTCTAGTGTTACCATTCAAAGCCAAATGGATGAACCAAATACAATCGAATGTGTGTATTTCACAGTTGACCCAAAATATCGCGGGCAAAAACTTGGGCGAACTTTACAAAAAGCATTAATGGATGAAGGACGAAAACGCGGATATAAAAAAATTTTTGCCAGTGTCGAAACACAAAATATCGCCAGCCTCAAAGCCACACAAGCCAATGGGTTTACAATTATCAAAACTTTTCGAGAAGGCATGTATCATCGTCACCGCCTTGAAAGCGAGTTATAAAAAATGACAACACATCGTGAACGCATACAAGCATGTCTCAATAATGAAATTCCAGACCGCACGCCTATTGCTTTGTGGCGACATTTTCCAAACGAAGACCAAAACCCCGAAGCGCTTGCTAAAGCCACGCTTGATTTTCAACAAACTTATGATTTTGATATTGTCAAAGTCACGCCTGCTTCTTCGTTCATGGTCAAAGATTGGGGCGTGGAAGATGAATGGCAAAATAATCCCGAAGGTTCGCGTGCATATACAAAACATGTGATTAAGACTCCGCAAGATTGGGAGACTCTCAAACCACTTGACCCACTTACCTCTCCGCATCTTTCTGGACAACTAACCTGTTTGCGCCTCATCAAGCAGAATCTTACGCCTGAGACTCCTTTAATTCAAACTGTATTCAATCCACTATCACAAGCGAAAAATTTAGCAGGAAATGACTTATTACTTGAACATATTCGCAAATATCCTGATGCAGTAATAAAAGGTTTAGAAACAATCACAAAAACGACGATTAAATTTATTGAAGCGGTCAATGATATTGGTGTAGATGGAATATTTTATGCAGTACAACATGCCCAAGCTAGCGTTCTTGATTTAGATACATACAAAGATATTGCCTTGCCATTTGATCAAGATACACTCAAACCTGTAGAAGGGTTATGGTGTAATATGCTTCACTTACATGGCACAGATGTCTATTTTTCTTTATTACGCCTATTGAAGTTTCAAATAGTCAACTGGCATGACCAAGAAACATATCCGCCATTGACGGAAGGACAAAGTTTATTCAAAGGCGTAGTATGTGGTGGCATCAGACAAGATACACTTCAAAATGGGAATCAGGCTGACGTTAAGAAAGAAGCGAAGCAAGCCATCGAAGAAACAAAAGGCAAAAGATTCATCTTGAGTACTGGATGTGTTGTTCCGTATGTCACATCGCATGAAAATATTTTGACGGCGCGAAAGAGTGTGGAATGAGTCTGCGAGTCATTTCTGGTTCGGCAAAAGGTAGAAAATTAAAATCGGTGCCGGGTGATATGACGCGCCCTGTGATGGATAGAGTCAAGGAAGCGTTGTTTAATATTTTGGCGAGTGATGTAATTGATTCAAATTGGTGGGATTTGTTTGCAGGCACTGGCGCAATTGGCATTGAAGCATTGAGCCGAGGCGCGAAGTTTGTGCGCTTTACAGATTTGAATCGTTTACCAATTGAAACGATAAAAGAAAATGTTTCGCATTGCAAATTTGATTCACAAAGTGAAATTAAACGTGGTGATGCTTTCAATTTATTGACTGGTCATATTGATAAAAATTTTGAATACATTTATATCGCTCCCCCACAATATAAAGAGATGTGGCTGAATGCCTTGAAATTGGTTGATGAAAATATTAATTGGTTAACCGAAGATGGCAGTGTGATTGTGCAAATTGACCCGACAGAATATCAAGAAGTGGCGTTGCAAAATTTGGTGGAAGCCGAAGAAAGAAAATATGGAAGTACGTTGTTGATTTTTTATGATAGGAAATGATATGTCATTGCGAGCCGCGCTCTTGTTCTTTGCGGCGAAGCAATCTCATGTTAAAGTGAGAAAATCTTTTAGGAGCAAACACGATGTTAGAAATTCTAAAAATTATCGGTTGTGTACTTACTGCATTGGTTGGTTTATATGCAACATTCAAACCAAAAGATACTGTTGGTTTTACTGGACTTGCTCCAGAGGGAAATCGTGGTGTGACAGAAATTCGAGTTGTATTCGGAATTTTCTTTATGGTACTTGGTGTATTCCCCATTATTGTCAATAATTTAATTGCTTATCAAATGCTTGGATTTGGATATTTATTGGTTGGCATTGCTAGAATTATTTCAATTTTTGTTGACAAATCAGGCAATGCATCTAACTGGCAGAGTGTGGCGTTTGAGATTGTATTTGGAACGATTTTGATTTTATAAATTGTAGGGGCGAGGAAACCTCGCCCCTACAAAAATATTATTCTTCCGTTATCGTAATTGTCTTAATCGCATCACCTTCAAAATCTGGGGCTTGATTCGGGTCACGGCGGGTTAAAGCATTGACCACATCCATACCTTCAATCACTTCACCAAAGATGGTATGCAAGCCGTTTAAATGTGGCGTTGGAGCAAATGTAATAAAAAATTGGCTTCCATTTGTGTTTGGTATAGAGTTATTTGCCATTGCCAGCAGACCTTCTCTATCAAAAACTAAATCATCACTAAATTCATCTTCAAATGAATAGCCTGGTCCACCAGTGCCTGTTCCAGTTGGGTCACCACCTTGTGCCATAAAGCCATCTAACACGCGGTGGAAAGTTGTGCCATCATAAAAACCTTCGCGGGCTAAAAATACAAAGTTATTGACAGTGATTGGTGCTTTATCGTCAAACAATTCAATCACAAACTCGCCACCGTTTTCCATTTCGACAGTTGCCGTATATCTTTTGGTGATGTCAATTGAAATCGCAGGTGGAGCATCATATACTTTAGGTTCACCTGAATTCGATGGAAACAATCTCCATGCAAAAAAAGCAATCACAAGCAAAACAACTGCACCTGCTACATATTGAATGGTTTGTTCAGCAGGATTTCTCTTTTGTTCTTTCACGCTTTTGGGTTTTGTTAATTTCTTCTTTGCCATACAAAATTTCTCCTTTTGATAATCGCATCAATTATAATGGTTTTATAGGTGACGCATGGATGATATGAAATATGAAATGCTAACAGAGTTGACCAGCCGTCTCGAAGCCGAACTGCTTGAAAGTTATCTTGAAGCGAATGGGGTTGATGTCGAATTATTTCAAGAGTCAGTTGGTCAGAATGCGTTTCCAGTAACCAACGAAAGTTTAGGTCTGGTGCAAGTGTTTGTGCCGAAAGAAAAAATGAAAGAAGCAAAAAGTTTGTTACTGCTTTTTACAAAAGCATAACAAATTAACCGTGTCACCCTGAGCGGATAGCCGAGTAGGACGAAGTCCGTATCGAGACCAATGCGAAGGGTCTCTGAAATAATCGTAGAGATTCTTCGTCACGAAAAGCAAGAGCGTGGCTCAGAATGACATAAAAAAAATTAGGAGTAAATGATGGATTTTGATTTAAGTACAGAACAAAAAACGTGGCAAAAAATTGTGCATGATTTTGCAGAAAAAGAATTAAAACCGAAAGCGCGTGAAGTGGATGAAAAAGAAGAATTTAATTGGGAAGCCGCTCGCAAAGCGGGACCCGTTGGTTTGTTGGGTATGAGTATCCCCGAAGAATTTGGTGGCTCGAATGTAGATATGATTTCAAATGCGATTGCGTTTGAAGAATTAGGTTGGGGATGCGGCTCAACTGCGTTGGCATTTACGGCTCATAACGGACTTGGAACTGCTCCTATTTCCTTATACGGAAGTTCTGGCTTGAAGCAGACTTGGCTTCCGCTGGTTTCGTCTGGAAAAAATAAACTCGGCGCATTGGCATTGACCGAACCCGGTGCTGGTTCTGATATTCAAGGTGGCGTGACTACGAAAGCAGAAAAAGTTGGTAATGAATGGATTATCAATGGTGCAAAGATGTGGTGCACGAATGCGGGCATTGCAGAATATATTATTGTTTTGGTACGAACAGATGCAAATAAAAATTCAAAATCATTAAGCATGGTTTTGGTTCCAACAGATGCAAAAGGTGTAAGAATTGGTCCTGCTGAAAAAAAGATGGGCTTACGCGGTTCGCCTGCTCATGGAGTCACATTCGATAATGTTCATGTGCCATTAGATAATTTAGTTGGCGATGTAGGCAAAGGCTTGCAACAAACATTATCTACACTTGATGCTGGCAGAATTTCAATTGGAGCAATTTCAATTGGGTTAGCACGCGCGGCAATGGAAATTGCTACAAATTATGCGCGAGAACGAAAAGCGTTTGGTCAAAAAATTGCAGATTTTCAAGCGATTCAATTTAAGTTAGCCAACATGGAAACAGAAATTGAACTCGCGCGAACGTATCTCTATAAAGCGGCTTGGTTAAAAGATTTAGGTCGCCCATATAACAAAGAAGCCGCCATTGCAAAATTATTTGCAACAGAAATGGCGGAGCGTGTTTGTTATGAAGCGATTCAAATTCATGGAGGGTATGGTTACAGCCGCGAATATGGCGTTGAAAGAATGTATCGTGATGCGCGTTTGATGACGATTGGCGAAGGCACAAGTGAAATTCAACGTTTGGTTATATCAAGGCATGTGTTGGCGAGAGAATAAATTATGTTTGAACAATCACAATTAATTATTTTCATTAGCGCATCAATCGCATTGTTATTACTGCCAGGTCCTGCAGTGTTGTATATTACTGCTCGCAGTGCAAGTCAGGGACGAGTTGCGGGGTTTGTTTCGGTACTAGCAATTGAAACAGCAAATTTAGTCCAAGCGATTGCGGCGGGGTTAGGTTTATCCGCGATTCTTTTATCATCTGCATTAGCATTTGATGTTGTCAAATATCTCGGCGCGGCGTATTTGATTTATTTGGGGATTAAAAAACTGCTGTCGAAGGAAGAATCAAGCACAGGTCAAGAAGTGAAGCGTGAGAGTTTGAGTCAAATCTTTTGGCAAGGATTCGTCATCAATATTTTAAATCCAAAAACCGCATTATTCTTTTTCGCATTCTTGCCGCAATTTGTGAATCCAACAAAAGGCAATGTCACATTGCAAAATTTATCGCTTGGTGTTTTGTTCGTGCTTTTGGCATTCGTCACTGATAGCATTTATGCATTGATAGCAAGCTCATTGGCTGAAAAATTAAATGCAAATACAAATTTTCAAAAGGGACAAAAATATTTTGCTGGCTTGGTTTATATTGGGCTAGGTGTGACAACAGCACTAACGGGTTCGAGAAAATAATTAAGTCGTAATCAAATCTTGAATTTCTTCAAAAGTTGAAGGTCCAATTCCTGAAACATTCATAATATCTTCAATCGTATTGAAAGGACCATTTTCATTGCGATAATCAATGATGCGTTGAGCAATGGTTGGACCAATACCCGGTAGTGAATCTAATTCTTCTAGCGTAGCAGTGTTGATGTTTACTAAATCAACATCTGTATTTTCATCCGAATTATTTGATGAAGAGTTTGCTTCAGACGTTGGCAACTCAACCGTCTCCGTTTCAGTTTCATTTTCTACAGGCTCTGAACCAGATTTATACGGAATGTTTAATTGCTGACCATCTTGCAGTAAAGACGCGAGATTGATTGCACTTGTATTTGCACTTGCTAACAAACCGCCCGCCGCATCAATCGCATCTTGCACACGTGCACCTTCTATAAATTCATATAAGCCGGGTCGCGGCACAGCGCCAATCACATGCACCACAATCGGAGATTTTGTAGGTGCGGGTTGTAACACAATTGCTTCACCCGCAGGCGCACGCGATACAAAAAATAACAAGCCCGCTAATGCAAAGCCAGCCATCACACCAAGCAGAACATAGACAATATTTCGCATGGCAAAGATTCTACCCTAACTTCATTATCAATAAATCTTCGCCGCTTTGCATCACAACGTCTGCAACCTTAAATAATTTTTTCAAACGCCGAAAATATTTTGGCATTTCATCTTCATCAATTGAACGAAACCCAAATCGTTCATAAAACGAGCCATTATGCTCCATGCAAATTAAATATAACGGTCGCGTTGGTGTTTTCAACAATTCAGTCACAATCGCGCTCGCAATTCCCTTTCTTTCATAATCAGGATGCGTTCCAATCGAAGCCAATTCTAAGATGTCGCCACTGTGAGGCTTGATTTGCCCACAAGCAATGACTTTGCCTTCATCATTCACTGCCACGACAAATCGCTTCCAATCCAGACCTGAGGGGTTGATGCCAACTAGTTGAATCAGATTCTTAATTTGAGCAAATTCTGATTCTCGTGCCGAGCGGATCTCAAACTTTGACATCTCTCAAATAACCCCAGCCGCAACGATGATAATAAATGTGCCAATAAACCAATGAATCAAAAACGGATACACAAACGATTTCGTTCTCCAAGCCACCCAGCCAAATGCAAATCCACCAAAAATAGTAGATAGTGTTTCAATTTCAGGTTTGGAGATATGTGCAATTGCAAACGGAACGGCTTGTAACCACAATGCTTCATACCCAAACTTGCGAGCATACGCAAATAATATCCAGCCGCGGAATATAAATTCCCAACCGATTAAGTCTAAGAAAGTTGTCCACGGCAGACCAACTAAAAATCGCCCGTAATATTTCTGCATAGATTCGTCCCCACTGCCAAGGAAGTAAATCACTGGTGCCATGAGCAGACAACCTAAAACTGTGTAAGTAACTCCTAACTTCCAATCACCAAATGAAAAGCCGTATTCTTTTGGATTTTCCCGAAAGAATATAATAATGATAAGCAAAGGGATAATTAAATACAAAATCACTCTATCCCAATATTTGTGGGCTGTGAATTTGTGATAATAGTCAATCATTAATAATAATGTTGAGACGATAGTGACTGTAACAATTTTCCAGTCAAAATTTAGTTTTTCACCAGTTAAGTATTTCATTATGTATCCTTTTGGGTGTCACCCTAAGTGATAGCGAAGGGTCTCTATGATTATCTCAGAGATTCTTCGCCGCAAAAAACAAAAACGCGGCTCAGAATGACAAAGTTTTTAATATGGAAAACCCACTGTATTCCCTGTGGGACTAAATAAAATAGCAATCTTTTCGGCATCACGATTTAATTCTAAACCCCAATTGAGTAGCAATAAACAAATCAAAATAATAGAAATTACGGTTTGCCATTTCTTGAAATTTAATGCTCTTGTGGAAATCAATGTATATCCGTAAGAAGCGAGGATGGCAAAATATGGAATTAAAGCCAAGTGGAATCTATCTTCGGAAAGGATGAAAACATGGGGCAATAAGTAACAAGCAATGAGCAATAAGAGTAAATTGGTTTGATGACTTTTTTTCAAAGACAAAATTCCAAAAACCGAAAAAATGCTTAATAAAACAAATGGGGTTAACAAAATAAAAGCAATCGTCAACAAAATCGGTTGCGGAATATATCCTAATAAATTATTAGAATAAAAATATATCAAGACGCGTTTTTCTAAGCCAAAGAAAAATCCCAACCGATTCAATGCCAATGGAATAAATCGTTCAGGCTGATGTTTTATCAATTCAATTGCTTTTTGCGTACCAATTTCATCGCGTTCGGAGTCGTCCATGATGGTTAATAAATCCAGAGAGGGACCAAAAACAAATGAACCATTTCCGAGCGGGTGATAACCAAGATACAAGTTATATCCCATAGAAGTTTCGATGCCCGTTAATTTTCCATGCAAAAGTGAGTTGCGGATTATCCACGGCGTAATTACAAGCACGAAAGATATAAATGCAATCAGTGCCTTTTTTCGATGCAAATAAATTAAATAAAGAAGTGATAATCCAGCAAAAGGCAAAATGACTGAACGAGTTAATGCGGTTAATCCAAGAAAAATGCCAGCAAACAGAAAATTGGAATTGGAAGGTTGGTTAATTGATTTTAAAAGAAAATAAAAAGAACAAAGAAGTAATATGAAAAATGGATTTTCAGTTCCCAAACCTAATGGATACACCAACAGCATCGGGTAACAAGCAACAATCCAAGCAGAAAATTTTGCTACTTTTTCTTCATCGTTTGAAAGAGGAAAGAAGAAAGAAAATTCTTTTGCTATCAAATAAGTCATTGGCGCAAGAGTCGCTCCAAGAAAAATGGCTTGTGCTAAACGAGTATAAAAAAATCTTGAAAACTCTTGACCAAAAATAAAATATACAATCGCCAAAAATGTTGGGTATAACGGCGCGCGAAAAGATGTGTATAAGCCATATTCAGGGTCATAATTTTTGGCAGTAGATAAATCAAAATCTACATATTGAGCCAGCATTTGCAAATCATCTTCGGCGTACCAACGAAATCCATTGCCTGATGCAAGGCTTCGCGCCAGCATGTCATATTGAAACATATCGTCTAAACCGATGCCGAGGTTTGCAGTTAAGAAAACTGGAATGAGTCTAAATATCAATGCGATGATGTAAATGCGGATGGGGAAAGATAATTTCATTTTATGATTCTATGTCACTCTGAGCCGAAGCCTTGAACGAAGTGAAGGGCTAGCGAAGAGTCTCTTCAATTATCTCAGAGATTCTTCGCCGCAAGAACAAGAACGCGGCTCAGAATGACATGTTGCTACTTATTCAAATTTTCAATTCTTCTCGCTAAATAAGGCGAAAAATAATTTTTATATTTCACCCACAATTGCGGATTCTTCCAATCATCCCCCGTTATTTTTTTTCTGCAATTTGGTGAACCACATAAACAATCAAATTCATCATACGGTTCGCCGTCAGACATAGCATAATCAAAACATAATTCTTCGCCCGCTTGCACATCACGCATCGTCACCAAACCAATTTGACCCGAAAAACCTAAATTCGGTTCGCATGAATGATTGAAACAATCATTCGGTTCTTTTTCTTCGGCGGTCAACAAATATAAATCTTCGTCAATTTGAATCACACGTTGTGTAAAGCGCGTCATAGTTGGGTCTAAATCTTTTTTTTGTGCAATCGTCCCACCCCATAAAGAGACCAATTCACCTTTTGGGATAAATTCTTTTGCAAAAACACTACACCCGCCACGTGGATTTTCTCTTGCTTCACATTTTGGATTTAGATAGGAATGATTCATTATGCCTCGTTTCGACACGCTCAACGCATCGCATACTTAGGGGATATTTGTTTTTTGCTTCGGACATCTTTTCTTTGGCTGACGATAAGTTAAATACTTGGGTTCAGCAAACAAGATTCTAGTCAAGAAAGAAGCGAAAATATTTTTCAATTATAAAAGAAACAATCTCCAATTGTGTTTGGAGATTGTTTGTCATTTCAGTTTTCGTAAATTTATTTTGTCTCACCCTCTGTATCCGATGAACTAGCAGAGAGTCGTTGGGCGAGAAAAATCGGAATAAAGGTGATGATGATAACAAAGGTAGCCACTACATTTGTCACGGGTCTATCACGCGGGCGTGTGAGTTGGCTGAAAATCCAAATCGGAAGCGTGGTTTGTTGACCCGCTGTAAATGTTGTCACGATAACCTCATCAAATGAAAGCGCGAATGCTAACATGCCGCCTGCTAACAATGCTGTGGCAATGTTTGGCAAAACGACATAACGAAATGTTTGAAATGAATTTGCGCCTAAATCCATTGAGGCTTCAATCATAGATGTGCTTGTGCGTCTAAAACGCGCGAGTACGTTGTTATAAACTACGACCACACAAAATGTGGCGTGACCAATCACAATTGTCCAAAATGAAAATGGAATATCAAACCCGCCCATTGCAGTCCGCAAGGCAATACCTGAAACGATGCCCGGTAATGCAATTGGTAAAACAAGCAAAAATGAAATAGATTCTCGTCCGAAAAAATTACTGCGATAGACTGCCGCCGCGGCAAGTGTTCCTAAAATCAAAGCCGAAATTGTTGCAATGGTGGCAACTTGTAGTGAAAGCGTTAACGAACGCCATAAGTCGGCGCGCCCCCAAGCAATGGCAAACCATTTTGTTGTAAAGCCTGGCAACGGGAATGTGTAAGTGGTTTCGTCAGGTGTGAAGGTGTAAAGGAAAATAATCAGCATGGGAACATGCAAAAATAACAACGTCCCAAAAGCGGCGATGGTTAAGGGCAAAGGTGCTTTTTTAGAGTGCATCGAATGCTCCCAATCTTCGGGCTATTAAAAGATAAATTATCATTATCACAACGGGACCCATCGTCATAGCGGCGGCAAGCGGAATATTCCCTGCTGTACCTTGATATGAATACACGGCTTGACCAATAAAGAATTTTGAATTGCCAACGGCAAGCGGAATGATAAAGTCACCTAATGTAAGCGAGAAAGTAAATATCGAACCTGCTATCACACCAGGAAAAGCCATTGGCAAAATAACCGTTCGGAAAGTTTGTAATGGTTTTGCGCCCAAATCACTAGCGGCTTCGACCAATGAATTTGGCACACGTTCTAATGCGGTTTGAACGGGGATAATCATATATGGAAGCCAGATGTAAACGAAGACGATAAACATGCCTAATGGTGATAATGCCAAAGATGAACCACCAATACTTTCAAAACTTAAAATCCATTGCAAGACACCGTTTAAGCCAAATAGATTAATAAAGTAAGACAAAATACCTTCTTGCGCGAGAATTAACTTCCATGAGTAAACGCGCACAAGATAACTTGACCATAGTGGAATGGTCACGCCAATTAAAAGCCATGTTTTCAAACGGCGTGATGCGTATTTTGCAATGTAATAAGCAAGTGGGAAAGAAATAATCGCAGAAGTGATTGTGACGAAAAATGCCATTGTGGCGGTGCGTGCGAAAATTTCACGATTGGCAGGAGAAAAAATTTGGGCATACGTTCGCAAAGTAAATTCACGAATGATTAACCCTGAAAAGTCATCAATATAATAAAAGCTATTAATTAAAAGTAAAAATAATGAGCCGAGATACACCACCAACATATAAAGCAAGGGCGGAGCAAGGAACAAAAACAAAACCAAACGCGGGCGTTGATAAAAGTATGTTGAAAGTTTGTTCAACATCTTACGCTCCGATGCGGCTGATGTGGTCTTTATGCCAAGAAAGCCTTACTTTTTGACCTTTGGCTGAAACCACATCCATAGAGGTTGTCTTCAAATTTTGTTCAATTACTACAATATCCACACCGTCTGCTTCTACTAAGTAGCGTGTGTATAAGCCTAAATACACTACATCACGAACAACGCCATCTAAAGTAATAGTATCTATCGTTGTTGTTTTTTCTGTGGTGCTGACGTGAATTTTTTCGGGTCGAATGGAAAAGGTTTGGTCTGAGCCTGTTAATCTTTTAGCAAGTTCACCGCCGATTAAATTGGATGTGCCTACAAAGCCTGCTACAAAAGTGGTGGCGGGTTTTTCATAAATTTCGGAAGGCGAGCCAATTTGTTCAATTTTGCCATGATTGAACACAGCGATTCGGTCGCTCATGGTGATGGCTTCTTCTTGGTCGTGGGTCACAAAAATAAATGTAATGCCCACGCGTTGTTGAATCGCTTTTAATTCAACTTGCATTTGCTGGCGTAATTTCAAGTCTAATGCACCGAGCGGTTCGTCGAGAAGTAAAACTTTGGGGTGATTGATTAAAGCCCGAGCAAGTGCGACGCGTTGTCTTTGTCCGCCAGAAAGTTGGGAAGGCTTGCGTGAATCAAATCCTTTTAGTTGAACAAGGTCAAGCATTTCATCAACCCGTTTTTTTCTTTCGGGTTTTGGAACTTTTTTGACCATCAACCCATAAGCAATGTTATCGCCAACATTCATGTGCGGGAACAAAGCGTAATCTTGAAAAACAGTGTTTACGCTTCTTTCATACGGCGGGAGGTTTGAAACATCTTGCCCGTATAAATAAATTGAGCCGCCTGTAGGTCTGTCAAACCCTGCAATCATGCGTAAACAAGTTGTTTTGCCTGAACCAGAAGGACCGAGCATAGCAAAAAATTCGCCATCTCTAATTTCAAGGTCAACTTCGTCAACGGCTTTCACTTCACCAAAGTATCGGTTTACTTTATTAAATTGAACAGCAGGGGTTGAAGGATGATTGGTCATAAGAATATATTATATCGTTTGTTTGATGAAAAAAAACGATTCAGGCGCCCCCTCGCCTGAATCGAACTTTATGAAATTGAATTAACGACCACCGATGACAGCCACATAATTCGTCACCCATTCATGGTAAGGTACACAATCTTTAGAGCCGTTACCACAGTCGGATGTCGGTGTGCGCCACCAAACGATTTGGTCAAAGTTATTCAAGCCGTTGTTGACACAGCCATCAGGTCCGAGCAATGGATTGTTTTCACAAGCATCCAAGCGGACAGGTACATTTTGGAACCAAGCGGCAAGGTCACCTTGTACTTTTGGATTCAATGACCATTCCATCCAAGCATAAGCACAATTGACATGTTGAGAATCAACATGCAACATTGTCGAGTCAGCCCAACCTGTTGCACCTTCTACTGGAACAACTTTTTCAATTGGGGCACCGCCACCTTTGAGTAAGTTGGCTTGGAAGGGCCAAGAACCAGATGCAGCAACACCTTCGTTGGTGAAGTCATCCATTTGGGTGAAAGCATCATGCCAGTAGCGGTTAATCAATGTGCGTTGTTGGCGCAAAAGTTCAATCGCCGCATTGAATTGGTCACGTGTTAAAGCGTATGGGTCTGTAATGCCAAGTTCAGGGCGAGTGGCTTTCAAATACAAAGCCGCATCTGCCACATAGATTGGACCATCATACGCTTGAATACGACCTTTGTTCGATTTGCCATCTGGCAAAGTCATTTCTTCAAATACTACATTCCAACTGGTTGGCGGCTCATTGCCAAATATTTCGGTGTTATACATCAAAATGTTTTGACCAGAAGAATACGGCACGCCATAATGTTTTCCATCTACAGTATGCCACGGAGCATTCTGCAAGCGTGGGTCAATTTTGTCGTAGCTAGGAATACGAGAAATGTCAAGTTCTTGCACACGGCCACCAGAAATCAAACGGTTCGAAGCATCACCTGAAGCGGTCACTAAATCAAAACCACCTTCGTTCATCAACGCCACCATCTCGTCTGAAGTAGCAGCAACCTTATTCGTCACCATACAACCTGTCTCGGCTTCAAACTGAGTCACCCAGTCAAAATCTGGGCTAGTCTCACCGCGTTCAATATAACCCGCCCAAGAAACAATCGAAAGCGCACCTTCTAAATCACCCGATGCCGCACCGCCCCCCCCCCCACCACAAGCAGAAAGTACAAAAGCCGTTAACGCAAACAACACGAACAATTTGGAACTAAACTTTTTCATCTCATTCTCCTTTGGATTTTTACAAACTGGTACAAACAAATCATGATGATTTCAACCCCGCGCCTCCTTTCATGTATCGCAATGATACACCGATAAAAGTTGTTCGACAATTATGCTAGAAGCAAAAACAGAAGTCAAATTTTGATTTCCGATTACGACAACGCCTCTTACCTGACCTGCCACCTGATTCTCTCCATCTAGCCCTTTCTTGGCTGATAACTCCTTCCGCCACGTCAACGGGTATAATTCAAAAAAACAATTTTCGGAGAAATTCATTAATGACAGAACTACCTATTTATCCATTAACCAACGAGCATAAAATGCTTCGTGATGCCGCGCGCGATTTTGCCCAAAAAGAAATAGCACCCATTGCCGCAGAATTTGACGAAAGCGGAGAATTTCCATCTGAAACCATAAAAAAAATGGGAGAACTTGGTTTTATGGGCATCGAAGTCCCCGAACAATATGGCGGCGCAGGCATGGACTCGTTGGCTTACGTTTTAGCACTCGAAGAAATCTGCAAAGTAGATGCTTCACATGGTGTCATTATGTCAGTCAATAACTCCTTATATTGTCATGGCATTCTTAAGTTTGGAACCGAAGAACAAAAGAAAAAATTCGTCACACCGATTGCATCTGGCAAAGCCATTGGCGCATATTCATTGACAGAACCTCAAAGCGGGTCTGATGCAGGAAACATGAGAAGCACTGCCGTTCGTGATGGTAATTTTTACATTTTGAATGGTCGCAAATCATGGGTCACAAGCGGACCTGTTGCAAATTATTTTGTTGTATTTATGATGACTGACCCAACCAAAAAACAAAAAGGAGTCACAGCCTTTTTAGTAGATGGAAATTCAAAAGGATTAACACGCGGCAAAAAAGAACCGAAGTTAGGAATCCGTGCTTCTGCCACTAGTGAATTAATTTTTGAAAATTGCAAAGTGCCAGCAGAAAATATACTTGGTAAAGAAGGTGAAGGCTTCAAAATTGCTATGACTGTTTTGGATGCTGGCAGAATCGGAATCGCTACACAAGCGCTGGGGATTGCAGAAGCGGCATACGAAGCGGCGAGGCAATATGCAGGTCAGCGAGAGGCGTTTGGTCATAAAATTGGTCAATTTCAAGGAACAGGATTCAAATTAGCAGATATGAAAACACGTATCGAAGCATCGCGTTTATTAATTTACAACGCCGCTATTGCAAAAGAAAAAGCGAAAAATAATAATGGACGCTATTCACTTGAAGCATCAATGGCAAAATTATTTTCATCAGAAACTGCGATGTATGTGACACATCAAGCAGTGCAAATTCATGGCGGTATGGGGTACAGCAAAGAACTTCCTGTTGAACGATACTTCCGTGATGCAAAGATTACCGAAATTTACGAAGGCACAAGTGAAATACAAAGGCTGGTCATTTCACGCAGTGAATTGGGAATGAAGTAATTCTTAATGAAAGCAGTTCTCTTCCACCAACACGGCGGACCAGAAGTTTTGCAATATACCGATTTCCCAACACCTGAACCAAAAGCAGGTGAAGTTTTGATTCGCGTCCGTGCGGCGGCGTTGAATCGTATGGATGTTTTTGTGCGCAATGGTTGGGCTGGATTAAAACTTGACATGCCCCACATCAACGGCGCAGATGGTGCTGGAATTATCGAGTCACTCGGCGAAAATGTGACAAGCTTTGAAGTTGGTGATAGAGTTGCTATCAATGCCAATCTCGGATGTGGTGAATGTGAATTTTGTAAAAGCGAAAAAGATAATTTATGCAAAAACTGGCATTTACTTGGTGAAACAATTCGCGGAACATATTGCGAATATATATGTTTACCAGTTCGTCAATTATATAAATTACCAAAAGATTTTGATTTTCACCAATCTGCCGCGGCGGCATTGGTATATCAAACCGCATGGCATTCGATGGTGAGTCGGGGCAAAGTAAAGGCTGGGGAAACAGTAGCAATTGTCGGCGCGGGCGGAGGCGTAAATTCCGCTTCGATTCAAGTCGCAAAATATCTTGGCGCAAAAGTTATTGTTATTGGTTCTAATTCCCAAAAATTAGAACAAGCCGAAATGTTAGGTGCGGATATTTTGATTGACCGCTCGAAAGAAGAAGATTGGTCGAAGGCGGTTTTTCTGGCAACCGAAAAACGTGGCGTGGATGTGATTGTAGATAATGTTGGCACAACATTTCCTTTGAGTTTTCGTGCGTTGAAAAAAGGTGGAAGATTATTGACGGTTGGCAATAGTGGCTCTCCAAAATTTGAAATTGACAATCGTTATATTTTTGCAAAACATCTTTCGATACTTGGTTCAACGATGAGTACGCTGGCTGAGTTTGCCGAAGTAATGGATTTGGTTGTGGCAGGAAAATTAAAACCCGTCATTGATAAAACGTTTGATTTGAAAGATGCCGCACTAGCACAAGAACGATTATGGCACGGCGAAAACTTCGGAAAAATTACATTAGATATTCAATGAAAAATTTTATAAAACAATTTTCTCTTTTTGAAATTTTATTAACCTTAATAATTTTGGCAATTCACATCAATGCGGCATTGGCGGATGCTTATACATTTCCAAACCATTGGTTCAAACGTGATGATGCTTATTATTATTTCAAAGTAGCGCAAAATATTAGCGAGGGCTATGGCAGTTCGTTTGACAGAATTAACTTAACAAACGGCTATCACCCATTATGGATGTTGATTTGTATTCCAATATTTGCATTAGCACGTTTTGATGTCATTTTGCCGTTGCGTGTTTTGCTGGTTGTGATTGCTCTCATGCAAGCCATCACCGCCGTTTTAATTTACAGAATTATAAAAAAACATCTATCACATGCGGTTGCGATTCTTGCGGCAACATTTTGGTCTTTCAACTTTTATATTCACCAAACGGTTTATCAAATGGGGCTAGAAACACCAATCGCGGCGTTGTCGGTTGTTTATTTAATTTATAAACTTTCACAATTTGAAGAAACGTGGCGAACACAACCAGTCAATCTAAAACAAATTGTATGGCTAGGGTTTCTTTCTGCTATTGTGATGTTCAGCCGATTAGATTTAGTTTTCCTTGCAGTCATTGTCGGCGTAGGGATTTTATTTCGAGGTACGTCAATTCGTTACTTATTGCCGCTAGATATTTTAATTATTTTTATCGCAATGACAAGCTCGGTGATTCTGCGAACTGACTTCAACGCATACAACACGCTCTATGCTTCATCGGCTGTTGAGGCAACTGTCATTGCATTGGTTGTAAAAACTTTGGCGCTCTATTTTTTTGGTGCATATCAACATCCGCGCGCAAAATCAATGTTGCAAAATTTCCTTAGCATTTTTTATGCAACGATTGTTGGTTCAATCATCACCGCTGGTATTTATATTTTATTGATTCAATTTGGGGTTGGGAAAAATTTTCCGCGTTCAGCCTTTGCACTAGATTTCGGTATCAGCCTGCTATTATTCATCGCGCTTCGACTTAGCCTCTACCTGTTTGCTCAACCCGGCATTCGTTCTACCGAAGCCCCGCTTATTCAATTGAAGTCAAACTGGAAAAAATGGTTTAATGAAGGGTTTGCATTTTATGGCGTGTTAGGTGGATTGTTAATCGCTTACATGCTCTTTAATCATTTTGCATTTGGCACATCCAGCCCAGTCAGCGGACAAATCAAGCGTTGGTGGGGAACGTTACCCAACTCCGCTTATGAACGACCCACCTCAAATTGGCATTCTTATTTTGGAACGGGAGTCACTGAGCCAAACGTATGGGAGCCGTTCACCGAGCCTTTTTGGAATGCTTCAAATTATTTCCGCCCTATTTTGCCCGGCACAAATTTGTTAGACGAGCGGTTTTACTTAACAGTCAGCATATTTGCAATTTTTGTGTTTATCGCGTTTGCGCTGAATAGAAAAAAAACAATACAAAATACCATTAAACTTTGTTTGATTCCCCTCATCTCAGGCAGTGGGATTCAACTATTATCCTATACTGCCACTGCTTACGGCGGTGTAAAAGAATGGTATTGGGTTAGCCAAATGGTTTTACTTACATTTGGGTTTAGTTTTCTTATTTACTTAATTCTCAAACCTTTTCAAAAAATCAACTTCATGCGTCGCCTTTTAGAAATTGCCGCATTGTTGATTGCATTTTATTATGCTAATCAATTCAGCCAAATAATTTCAATTGTGATGGTGAAGGGTTATTTCCCTCCAGACCGTGCTTATATGGAAGTGATTGAATATATTGAAGAAAATACACCGTCTGGTAGCATTATTGGTATGACAGGTGGTGGCAATGTTGGCTATTTCATCAAAGATAGAACGATTGTCAATATGGATGGTCTCATCAATAGTTATGAGTACTTCCAAGCCTTGAAAGCAGGTGAAGCACCCATCTATTTACGCGAGCGGGGAATGATAATTTTATTTGCAAATCCGCGTTTGTTGGTAATTCCACCGTATTATGGTCAATTTGCGCCGTATTTAGAAAGGTATAGCAGTTACGGTGGAAAAGATTTGCTATATTTACTTGAAGAGCCAAAGTATTAGATGAATCGTCCCATTTCAGTAACCCTGACGTTAATTGTGGTGTTAATTCTAACAATATGGAATCTTATCAAAGCGTGGACGGCTCTGGCATGGCGAAATGTTTTGAATGAATTTTCTGTAAGTTTAATGCCTGAAATTACGGCAGTGGTTAGTATAATTTGGGTTGTTATTGGTTTGGTTTTGATGTGGGGAATCTTGCAGAAAAAAGTTTGGAGCAAGAAAATGCTCGTTGGAACAGCTATCAGTTATATGGTCTGGTTTTGGAGCGAAAGAATTATCTGGCAAAATTCACAAACAAATACTGTGTTTGCAGTCAGTGTCAATATCATTTTTTTAATCATTATCTATTTTGCAACGAGAGAGGCTTATGAGCGAACAATCGAAAATCCAGAAATTGAATGATAAAAAAGCGCAATCGCGTTTGGGAGGTGGGCAAGCACGGATTGATGCTCAACATAAAAAAGGACGCCTCACTGCGCGCGAAAGATTGGATTTGTTACTTGATAAAGGCTCTTTCCGTGAAGTGGATGCGTTTGTCATACATCGCACGCATGACTTTGGATTAGATGAACAAAAATTTACAGGCGACTCTGTTGTAACAGGTTGGGGAACAATTGAAGGCAGACTTGTTTATGTATATTCGCAAGACTTCACTGTGTTTGGTGGAAGTTTAGGTGAAGTTCATGCTGAAAAAATTTGTAAGATTATGGATTTAGCAATGAAAAACGGCGCACCCATTATTGGATTAAATGATTCAGGCGGCGCACGTATTCAAGAAGGTGTAGTTGCACTTGCAGGTTATGCGGATATATTTTTACGCAACACAATGGCTTCGGGAGTCGTTCCACAAATTTCTGCCATTATGGGACCTTGTGCAGGTGGTGCAGTGTATTCACCTGCATTAACTGATTTTATTTTTATGACGCGCAACACTTCTTACATGTTCGTCACTGGACCTGATGTTGTGAAAGCCGTGACGCATGAAGAAGTGACTCAAGAAGAATTAGGTGGCGCAAGTGTACATTCAGAAAAATCTGGGGTGTGTCATGTTGCCGCAGATAGTGAAGCAGATACTTTGTATTTGATTCGTAAAATGCTTGGGTATTTGCCTCAAAATAATATGGAAGATACACCTTTTGTTTCAACAACCGACGACCCGTTAAGAATGGATGAAGCGTTAAACGAAATTGTGCCTGATGACCCAAACAAACCTTATGACATCAAAGAAGTGATTCACATGATTATGGATGATGGAAACTTTTTTGAAATCCATGAAAATTATGCTCAAAATGTTGTAGTTGGGTTTGCGAGATTAGGCGGGCATTCTGTCGGCATTATTGCTAATCAACCTTCTGTGCTAGCAGGTGTGTTAGACATAGATGCGAGCGAAAAAGCCGCAAGATTTATACGTTTTTGTGACTCATTCAATATTCCCATCATCACATTTGAAGATGTGCCGGGATTTT
This sequence comes from Anaerolineales bacterium, assembly GCA_016789345.1. Classification (GTDB taxonomy): domain Bacteria; phylum Chloroflexota; class Anaerolineae; order Anaerolineales; family Villigracilaceae; genus Villigracilis. The sequence goes on from JAEURG010000288.1 coordinate 23,540, forward strand.
TACCGGGAACTTTCCAAGAACATCATGGCATTATTCGTTCAGGTGCAAAACTTTTATATGCTTATTGTGAAGCGACTGTTCCTAAATTAACAGTCATCACAAGAAAAGCGTACGGTGGTGCATATTGTGTGATGTCATCCAAACATATTCGTAGTGATGTTAATTTAGCATGGCCCACTGCTGAAATCGCAGTGATGGGACCTGACGGTGCAGTCAATATTATTTTTAGAAAAGAACTCGAAGCTGCAAAAGACCCTGTTAAAAAGAAAGCAGAATTGGTGGCAGACTATAAAGAAAAATTTGCAAATCCTTATGTTGCGGCAGAACGCGGATATATTGATGATGTGATTGAACCAAAAGAAACTCGTCCGCGTTTGATTAATGCGTTGGAAATGTTAAGCAATAAACGAGATACAAGCCCTGCTAAGAAACACGGCAATATCCCACTGTAAAAGTCGAGGAGACATTTATGTTTAAGAAAGTCCTAATTGCAAATCGTGGTGAGATTGCTGTTCGCATTATTCGTGCTTGTAGAGAACTCGGCTTAGAAACTGTGGCTGTGTTTTCAGAAGTAGATAGAAATGCATTGCATGTTCGCTATGCGGATGAGGCGTATTTGTTAGGTCCAGCACCTTCAAGAGAATCTTATCTACGGGCAGATAAAATTTTAGACGTTGCTAAAAAATCTGGGGCAGATGCGATTCATCCGGGTTATGGATTTTTAGCAGAACGTGAAGACTTCGCCGCAAAATGTGCCGATTTAGGAATTGCATTTATCGGACCCAAACCATCATCTATTGCGGCGATGGGAGATAAAGGCAAAGCGCGTGCAACGGTTATCAAAGCGGGTGTGCCCGTTGTGCCGGGCACTGAAGATGTTGGCAACATGACCAATGATGATTTGTTAAAAATTGCGCCGACTATTGGATTTCCACTTTTAATCAAAGCCACCGCCGGGGGAGGTGGAAAAGGCATGAGAGAAGTAAAAAGTTTAGAGGAAATGCCAACTCTACTTGAGTCCGCGAGGCGCGAAGCAGAATCAGCATTTGGTGACGGGAATGTTTATCTTGAAAAATTAGTTGAAGGCGCGCGTCATATCGAATTTCAAATCATGGCTGATTCACATGGCAATGTGATTCATTTGGGCGAGCGCGAATGTTCGATTCAACGTCGTCATCAAAAATTATTAGAAGAAGCGCCTTCGCCATTTATGGATGAAGAATTGCGCGAAAAAATGGGAAGTGTGGCGGTGAAATCTGCGCAGGCTGTGGATTATGTCAACGCAGGCACGATTGAATTTTTAGTTGATAAAGATAAAAATTTTTATTTCTTAGAAATGAACACACGCTTGCAAGTGGAACATCCAATTACAGAAATGATTACAGGTGTAGATATTGTTGCTGAACAAATTCGTATCGCACGTGGCAGACAATTAAGTTACACACAAGACCAAATTACATTTAATGGTCATGCGATTGAATGTCGCGTCAATGCAGAAGACCCATTCAATAATTTCATTCCATCTACAGGAAGAATTGCACATAGTTTATTGCCAACAGGTCCAGGTGTACGTGTTGATACGGGCGTGTATCCGGGCTTTGAAATCACGCCATATTATGACCCGATGATTGCAAAATTAATTGTGTGGGGTGAAACACGCGCACAAGCCATTTTACGAATGCGCCGCGCTTTGGAAGAATATCGCATCGTTGGTGTGCGCACGAATATTCCATTTCATCAAACCTTGATGGATTCGCATCGCTTTATGGGCGGGCAATTTGATACACGATTCGTGGAAGAGCGTTTTTCAATGGATACAGACAACGCTTCAGACCCTAACGTGGAAATTGCCGCGATTCTAGCGACATTGGTTGCTCATCAACAGACTGAGCGTTCTGC
>JAEURG010000181.1 GCA_016789345.1 Anaerolineales bacterium
CTATCCTATCTAAATTCAACAGAAGGGTTTGCAAATGCATCGAGAACGAGTTTCAGAAAATGTTTTTTGGTTTCAAAGTGAAGTGTACGCACAGGTGACGGCTGGCGTGATTGTGGGTCCGCAATGGGCAGTGGTGATTGACACGCTTGCCCTGCCAGAAGAAACAATGGCAATGCGCGAGTTTATTGAGCATGAATTGGGTGTGCAAGTTCGTTATGTGATTAACACCCACTATCATGCCGACCACTGTTGGGGAAATTGTTTTTTCCCCGGTGCCACTGTGATTGGTCATTCTAAATGTCGTGAGTATTTGATTGAAGAAGGTATTCCTTCTTTAGAGGCTTCGCAAAAACAGAATCAAAGCCTGCGCCAAGTGAAGATTGTTCCCCCGCATGAGACGTTTACTAGCGGAGAAATGACGCTTCGAGTCGGGAAGAAGAACTTGATTCTGTTTCCCTCATTTGGTCATAGCAACGACGGCATTTCGATTTTGGTCGAAGAAGACCGTGTGTTATTTGCCGGAGATGCATTCATGCCACTGCCCTACATTGTAGATGGCGACGTGGACGACATGATTGCTTCTGTAAAAAAAATTGGTCGCATGGAACTTGAAAATATTATTCAAGGTCATGGCGATATTATTTTGCGCGGCGAAATTGACGCAGCAATTAAAGAAAATTTGAATTACTTGAATAATATTAAGAAAGCAGTCAAATCTGTTGCAAAACGTAAAAATGCCGAAGAGTTGATTGAAGAAATTTCTATTGAAGAATGCGGCAAAAGCCGTGTGTATTTAGGCGGGTTAGCAGAGACATTACACCGCCGCAACTTACGAGCCTTATTGACACAATTTACTGATAACTAATTAGAGGAAAAAACGATGGCTAAAACAAAATCACGCAAAGTTGTAGATAAAATCATTACCCCTATTCAACAATTTATTCACCAAGAAACATCGGGCGGCATTGTGTTGCTCGCCTGTATGGTAATTGCGCTCATTTGGGCAAACTCACCTGCCGCAAGTTCTTATTACAACTTGTGGAGCACAAAATTTACGGTTGGCATTGAGTCATTTAATATTTCAAAATCTTTACTGCTTTGGATTAATGATGGTCTCATGGCAATCTTCTTCTTCGTGGTCGGGTTAGAAATCAAACGCGAAATTGTGATGGGCGAATTACGCACGCCGAAAAAAGCGGCAATCTCAATCGCCGCGGCATTAGGTGGTATGGCAATACCCGCTTTAATTTATGCCGCTCTTAATTTCGGGCAAGCGGGAATCAGAGGCTGGGGCATTCCAATGGCAACTGATATTGCTTTCGCGCTTGGCGTGCTAGCATTATTAGGCAAACGCGCTCCGCTTTCTCTGAAAGTTTTTCTCACCGCCCTTGCCATCGTAGATGACCTCGGCGCAGTATTGGTCATTGCAGTTTTTTACACAGCCGACATTGCTTGGGCATGGCTAGCACTTGGAGGAGTAATTTTCCTCATCTTGCTCGCACTCAACAACATGGATATTCGTTCTCCATTGCCATACGGAATTTTAGGAATCATCTTATGGGTAGCATTTCTTAAATCAGGTGTGCACGCTACCATTGCAGGTGTACTGCTCGCGCTTACTATTCCAGCCCAATCCAAAATTGACGAAGATGAATTTGCAGACCGAAGCCACAAATTACTAGACGAATTTCAAAAGAAAGATAAAGGCAAAAATTTAAGCCTCACACAACAATCTATTGTAGAAGCGATTGAAAAAGAAGCTGAAAAAGCACAAGCGCCTCTTCAACGCCTCGAACATGCTTTACATCCTTATGTTAGTTTTCTCATCATGCCGATTTTTGCGCTTGCCAACGCAGGCGTTTCGTTAAGTGGTAACCCGCTAGAAATGCTCAGTAACACCGTCACGCTCGGCATTATCTTCGGGTTGTTCCTTGGAAAACAAGCAGGCATTGTTTCTTTCGTTTACTTTGCCATAAAAATGGGATGGGCAGAACTGCCAAAAAATGTTTCAATGCGACAAATTTGGGGCGTGAGTATGCTGGCAGGTATTGGCTTCACCATGTCGCTCTTCATTGCTGGGCTGGCTTTTCCAACAGATGAAACTTTGTTGAATGATGCCAAATTCGGCATTTTACTCGCTTCATTTATCTCGGGGATACTTGGTTACTTATTCCTGCGATATTCTTCTAAACCCGAAACAAAAGAACAAGGCGATTAACGTTATATGTCATGTCACCAACAAAATCACTTTTGGGGCTTCCCCCATTTCAACAAGGCGGCTTAGACTCGCTCTGCGGTTTATATAGCATCATCAACGCAGAACGATTCGTCAACCATTCAACAGACGAAGAATCACAACAATTATTCAATGGGCTGATTCACTATCTATCTCGGCGCGGGTTGCTGAGTAAATTTTTGATTGACGGAATCATACACACCGAAATGCTTGTGATTCTAAAAAGAGTGGTGGGCAAAAAACGTATTTCCAATGTAAGCATTCCGTTTCGTGGCGTGCCAACACCAGACCTAACCACATTCTGGAAATATATGCAATGGTTTTTAGATGGCACGCCCGGGCGTGCCATCATTCTCGGCTTACAAGGCTATCACGACCATTGGACTGTGATAGAAAAAATCACGAACCGTTCCATTCTTTTATATGATTCATCATTAATTAAAAGATTACCCCGCGACCGTTGCACCACAGTTTATGCTACGGGACAAAGAAAGCACTTACTTCTCCCCGCCCAAACCTATTTTCTTTCAAATGAAATTTTGGATGTGAGCCAGTATGATACATAACTAATTCACAATCAACTCCGTCGTCGTATCTCGTGGACTCTTCTGCACCACATACTGAATATCCCCAGGCTTATTGTATTTTTCTTTATACGCCTTCGTGACCAAATCTTTCAGTTTTTTATCTTTCACTTGGATTGCACGAACTTTAACTCCACGTTTTGAACCTGCGACATAAATTGTGCCATGTGGGTCTTCGAGAAATGTCCGCCACCAACTGCGTGGCTTCTTGCTCCAAGAACGGACGAAGACTCTTCCGTTTACAGTCACAACCCAAATGCCGATAATTTTATGCTCTGAATTTGTCCCAGCCCGAATGCCGAGCATTCTTTCTTTTTGAATCTTTTCAAGTGTAGCTTTTGGAAATGTTTTTTTAGTCGCCATATCTAACTCGTTTTCACTCTTTTATTCTTGATATTTGCATAAATTAATCCACCTACTGGACTAAGAATCACGCCTGTTAGGATATGAAAAATTAATGCAATACAACTTTGTACTAATACAAGAATAATAAAGAACATCGAACCAAAACCTACTTGATTGAGAGTTTCCATTTCGACTGGGATGGCTTGATATAAATATTTCTCCATTCCACCTGTGAAAGAAACCAGCAAAATCAAGAAGAACGTTATCACCCCGTCAATGGTGGCAGCCAGAAAACCTGATAATGCCCCAGATTTCAAAATCTCATTTTGCGGACGGGGTTCAGCAGTCCAATGAACTTCAAGTATGCCGGGCAAAGGATAAAGAAATAAGAAAATAAAACAAGCAATGTAACTGATAATCACCCCAATTTCGATTGGTAAGAAAAAA
>JAEURG010000046.1 GCA_016789345.1 Anaerolineales bacterium
TAATTTGGAGTTTAATCATTAAGCCAAGAAATCCCATTAAGTCGTTTTTTCAATTGAGTCTGTTTAAGTATTTAGGAAAAATCTCTTATGGCTTATACATCTATCATGTATTTGCTTTAGTTATTGCAGATTTGTCCTTCAAACAATTTATCGCTTCAACCGACATGAGAACTTACATTTTGTTTATGGTATTTTTCGGTTTGTTATTAACGATATTATTTTCTATTGCTTCTTATCACATAATAGAAAAACGGTTTTTATCACTAAAAGAAAAAACTTCATTAATCCCTTCACGTCCAATATAAAAGACTTCCTAATAATTTAGGAAGTCTTTTATATCAAACATGCTTTTTGTACTTTTTACGGAATATATCCTGCACATTTACTTGGGTCACCCCATGTACATGTACAACCACATTGACCATCCCATGCATAAGGATAGGAACAGCCAGGGTCTTGAGGTACAGTACATCCACTAGGGTTATCACCTGGGTCATCACCTGGTCTATCTTTTGGTGGCTCGCAAGAATTGAAAATCACATTTTCATTGACCGTAGATAATTCGCCACTTGGGCTACCCACACAAACACCATCCACTGGGTATGTGCCTGCTGGACATAATGGAAGTGTATTGGCAGTGCCGGGGTTTGCTGAACAGCATTGCGTTTGTGGGTTATAAGTCATGCCGGGTAAACAGGCGGTGCCAGTCAAAGTATCAGGCGTGCCACCCCATATACAAGTATTACCATCTTGTATATATCCTTGTGGACAAGCAGAAGCGCATGAATTTTCATTGACCGTACAAGAACCTGTAGCAATCAAGGGTCCAACTTCGCCAGGTTTGCATTCAAATTTGCTGGTTTCGCCAGATACTAAGGTACAACCGGGTGCGTCAAACGTCCAATTATCTGGTGGGGTGTTCTCTACCTTAAAAGTTACAATGGTATAAGGCAAGTATGTGCCAGAACACAAAGCGTTTTGGGTTACAGATACAGTATTGCAATCTACTTGGGTCACACAATTATCAAGTTGACCGTTAATATCTAGCCCGTTGTAGGCTAAAATTTCGCAAGCAGGTGCAAAGTGAACAGGCTCTTCCACGACACAACGGAAGCCGAGGTCTGGCAACGTAAGTGTCGGGTCAAGTGAGAAGCGGTTTGATGGAAAGACCGATTCAGAACCATCCTGATAACTGCTTCCGCGCACCGAGCGTTTTTCTCCGAAGTCAGGTCCCAGTGGGTTTTCACCTACAGAACTATTGTAATAATCAGGCGCGTACCAATCGGCAACCCATTCGCTTGCATTGCCTGCCATATCTAAGGCACTGTAATAACTAATGCCATTTTTGTATTCGGTTACTTTGGTGGTTTTACCTACACATGATTGAAAATTAAGCAAATCACAAGCAGGTGCGCCATCGCCCCATGGGAAAATATTACCATCAGGTCCGCGGGCTGTTTTTTCCCATTCGGCTTCGGTGGGTAAACGTCCGTTTACATATTCACAGTATTCTGAGGCTTGTGTATGGGTTACACCAGTGACTGGGAAATTGATAAATTTATAATCTTTATAAATGGGGTTGTTATCTGGGTCTGGTGGTGTGCAATGCCCTGCCGCTACACAACCTGCATATTGTGAGTTGGTTACTTTAGTACTATAAATCCAAAAATCACTAACGGTTACTTCATGCACAGGGTTATCTTCTTTATCACCACCCATAATAAATTTGCCACCTGGCACGGCAACTAATAACGTCCCATCAACATAGCGATAGGTTGAGCCAACCTCCATGAGTGGACCAGCAAGGTCAATTGTTTCCAATGTTGGCGTTTCGTCTGTTGTTGGTTGCTGTTCTTGTTCTCCTTCACCATCACCTGCCGCACCTGGTTGAATAGGCGCATTACAAGACATTACAATGATGGATACAAGTGCGATGAAAGATGTAAAATTAATAAATCTTTTCATTTCTTCTCCTTTCAAATTACGTTTGAAGATTATAACCCCGAGGTTTTTAGATTTACTATGCTTACGACATCACCCAAAGGTCATAAGGAATTATGAGATTAAATTTGATGAATCACTATGATTAATAAAAAATACTCTGAGATATCTCAGAGTATTTTTTTATTGTGATGTAAAAATTTATTTTGGTTCACAAACATTCGCCGATTCGTTCCATTTGCAGGTGGTTTGAGCAACACAGCGAGACTCAGTATCAATTGGGGCGCAAACGGTATCTTCAATGGTGGAGCATTTAAGGGTATTTACGCGAACTGTAATACAACCTTCGCCACCCACTGTTTCTTGAAGAGCCGGCACACAAGCATTTATGTTTTCATTAAAGACTGTTCCCGCGGGGCAACCAAGCAAAACACTGCCCGGGTTTGGCTGGCAACACTGGAAATTTTCACTATAAGCATACCCAGCCGCACAGCCGGCAAATGTCTGTTGTGCTAATGTAGGGTTATTAATACCAAACGGCGTATTGCTTTGCCCATTGGGTGGGGCGCACATCCCAGCCGCATCATCAAAATATAAACCAATGGGGCAAAAACCATCTAACCCGATACTTGCTACACAGAATTGTTGCCCATTGCTTTCTTTGGTGATATATCCAATGGGGCATCCGCCGGTGCTAGGTTGAGCGGCAATTGGAGAATACACACAAGAACGACTAGAAGAGTCAAAAGTGTAGCCACTATCGCAAACCGGGCTTAAGCCGCTTACGTCAACTTGATTCGTACAGGCTGGGTTACAAACCACAACCTCATTGGTTGATTCAATCCCGCGCGGTCCACGACAGGTCAAAGTTCTTAATCCGCCCTCAACTTTTTCTTCACACTGGATGCGCGTACCTCGTTCATCCCACACAGATTCAAATGAAATTTGCACAACTGCATAACCATCGCCTTGTTGGCAATATTGATTTAGCACCACACCTTCTGGCAAAGCACAGGTATTCGTGCTAACTTGTGTATTTGCTGGAACCCCAGCCCGTAATTGACAATATGGGGCAAATGGCTGAGGGTTAGCCACAGCACAACGAAAACCAATGTCTCGTCCACTATCTAACGGTTCATTAAAGCGTCGTATGGTTGAAGAAATTTGCTCTGGTGCCGATTCAAATGAACTGCCGCGAATTACACGATATTGACCGCTTTCTGGTCCAGTGGGATTCTCTACTGGCGATTGACCATAATAATTAGCATCGTACCAATCAAAAGCCCACTCAAATACATTCCCTGCCATATCGAACAACCCAAATGGACTGGTGCCGTTTTCATAAGTTGTGACTTTTGTAGTGCGCCCAAAGCAATTTGCGAAATTTAACAATTCACATGAAGGGTTGGCATTTCCCCATGGATAGGCAGTTCCGCTCACTGAGGCTCTTTCCCATTGCGCTTCGGTTGGCAGGCTTCCTTGAATCCAATTGCAATATGATTGGGCTTGTTCCCAATTAACACCAACCACTGGATGGCTAGCAAATTCAGGGTTGCTAAAAACAGGTCCACCTAATTCTTGCGTCGGTGAAGTACATACGCCAGCCCGCACACATTGCTCATACATGCGGTTGGTAACTTTCGTTTGTTGTATCCAGTATCCGCTTAAATTAACAGAATGTTTTGCACCATAGATATTATCCCCCATGGCAAACTCACCAGCAGGGATGTA
>JAEURG010000066.1 GCA_016789345.1 Anaerolineales bacterium
CATTGGCAAACGGATGTCTTCATCAGGTTTTACACCTTGCATTCCAATTTCTTCACCATAATAAATATATGGTGTGCCAGCAGATGTAAGCATCAAAAATGAAGCCATTTTTGCTTTATCTACATTTCCATTGAAGACAGATATGACTCGATTTTGGTCGTGATTGGTTAAGAAAGTAGCAAAATTAAAATCTGGCATGTCTTGATATGCAAATTTGATAGCACTGTTAATACCTGAATTTGCTCCGCCATTGGTGCTGTTTACAAATCCATACGCCATTTCAAAATTGAAGATGTGGTCAAGTTCGGTGCCTGTATATTGTTTAACAATAGATGAACCTGCACCAAACACTTCTCCAATGGTATAAGCTTGTGGATTTTGAGTTTTATAAGCAGTAAAAAATTCCTTTAGCCATTCGTGGGTGGCAGGTGTATTTTCTACTTTGCCATCTTCTTCAATTAGATGCTTCACAGCATCAATCCGAAAACCGTCTATGCCAATATCATTGAGCCAATAATCTGTGATGTTTAATATGGCAGTCGTCACATCTGGGTTTTGATAATTCAAATCAGGCATTCCACCCCAGAAATATCCATAGTAATAACCATTTTGTCCTTGATGCCAATTGCCAACGCCTGTTTCATTTGACCAAACATAAAAATCTCGATATGGCGAATCAAGATTCGCGTTTGCATCCTTAAACCATGGATGTTCACTGGATGTGTGATTAATCACCAAATCAATAATGATACGAATATCTCTTTTGTGTGCTTCATTGAGTAGATTTTTAAAATCATTCATTGTGCCGTATTCAGTGTTGACAGCATAATAATTAATCACATCGTAGCCGTGATAAGAAGGAGAAGGATGAATCGGCATGAGCCAAATGGCTGTGATACCTAGCGATTCGAGATAGTCTAATTTTTGGGTGATGCCGTTGAAGTCGCCGATGCCGTCTGCATTTGTGTCATAAAATGAGCGGACGAAGATTTCGTAAAAGATAGCTGTGCGCCACCAATCGAAAGACTCAGTTTCAGGGGTTGATAAGGTTGGGGTTGCAGTATCAATTGTCGGCGAGGGTGAGGCGCAAGATATCAGAATGAGAATTAATAGAAAAGTTAAAAGTCGCTTGTGCATAAAAAAGTGAGGTAAAAAATTTCCTCTTCTTTCATCAGAAAGAAGAGGAAATAAAATTTAAACTTGAAAGTTTATCCCTTAACACTGCCTGTGGTGAGTCCGCCGACGATTTGTCTTTGAAGGGCAATGTAAACGATGGCGACAGGGAGTGCAACGATGACTGCCATTGCGGCAAAACGATTCCATGGTACGCTGTTGGCGTATTGACCGGTCATGTTGTAGAGTGTCATTGCGAGTGTGTAATCTTCAGGTTGTGATAGGAAGAGCCATGTTAGTACAAACTCTTGCCAGTGACCGATAAAACCTAGAAAGAATGTAACGGCAAGTTGTGGCATGGCAAGTGGGATTACGATTTGCCAAAATGTTTGGTTGACATTTGCGCCATCTATGGCGGCGGCTTCTTCTAGTTCTTTTGGAATGGTATCGAGATAGCCTTTGAGATTCCAGACTGCAAATGGTAAGGCGGTGGCGGTCATGGCGATGCCGACGCCCCAAAGGGAATCGCGCAGGTTGAATTGCAGTTTGCCTTTTCCATCTTCGCATTTGGCAATGGGTTGAATGACGATGGATTTATCGGCGCATTGTTTGACTTGTACTTGATTCAGTAAAAGGTAAAGTGGTGTGCTTAATCCGACTGCCGGCATAAGTAAAGGAATAAATACAAGTACCATGAGTACTTCGCGTAACTTGAATTTGAAACGTGAGAAGGCATAGGCGGCACTGACTGCTACCATTAATGCTACAACACCCACGCCCATAGAAAGAACAAAACTGTTTTTTAGCAGTTGATTAAATGTGACTGGATTGCCGGTGGGTTTATCTAATACTTGTTGATAGGCGACAAATGAAATTTCTTTGGGAATTAATTCCAATTGCGATGGGCGAGTAGTTTTGGAACTGAACGATAATGTGACGATGTACATGATGGGGAACATCACGGATGCGAGAACAGCAAGGCAAATCACTTGTAAAAGGATTTGTCGCCATAATGGCAAACTGCGTCCGCTGGTTTGCCCGGAGGTATTCATTGTTAAAAAGCGGATGATAGGATTTCTGATAGGATTTTTATTTGAGGTCATAGTAGCCATGTTATCCTGCCTCTTGATAATTTTGTGTGGCGCGAGTGATGCGATTGGTAACGAGGAAGACAATCAATGCGACGATAAAGATGATGACTGCAAATGCCGCGGCAACACCATACCAACGTAAGTTGCGCACAAGATTGTAAGCAAATGTCACCAACAATTCAGTAGAGCGGGCGGGTCCGCCGCCTGTCATAAAGAAAACGAAGTTAAATAAGTTAAATGAAAGTGTGAAGCCATAGACTGCGGCGGGAATCATGGCGGGCCTTAGTAGGGGTACAGTAATATTCCAAAATTGTTGGTTGCCTGTTGCCCCGTCAATTGAGGCGGCTTCGTACAAGTCTTTGGGAATACTTTGTAATGCACCTGTCGCCACTACAGACATGAAGGGCCAACCCAGCCAGAAATTTGCAATCATCATGGCGTAGTATGCAAGGGTCAATGGGGCACCGGGTAAAAAGCCCGGAATAGGTGGTTTGACATCTTCAAACCAGCGGATGTAAACAGGGTCTGGGTTTCCGAAGAACCCCCCAATGATTGCTAGTAATTGATTCATTGCGCCATAACGTTCGTCGAAGATGTTTGTCCAAACAGTAGCGACAACTAAAGGAGGGACAACGACTGGCAAAATATATGCGGCGCGATAAATCTTTTTGAGCCATAGCCCTTCGGTGTTAAGCAAGGTTGCAATTAATACGCCGGCGGGAACGTGTAAGAATACATTGCTGATTGCCCACCAAAAGTTAAACGTTAATACGCGG
>JAEURG010000077.1 GCA_016789345.1 Anaerolineales bacterium
CGCATTTTGATTTGCCGTTCAGACTCTTCGCCCGAAACATACAACACGCGTTGCACCTTCGCCATCTCCATCGCCATTTGCAACATCAAAGTTGATTTTCCGATTCCAGGGTCGCCACCCACTAAGACGATTGAGCCTGAGACGATTCCGCCACCGAGCACGCGTGCAAACTCGCCAATTGGTAAATGAACCCTATCTTCCGCTTCGCCTCCGACTTTGGAAATTGGTTGCGGCTCCGAACGACCACTCAATCCCCGAACATAGGATGCGCCTTTTTTCGCCGCAGGTTCATCATGGACAACTTCTTCGACCATGCTATCAAATGCACTACATTGCGGACACTTGCCCCTATAACTTGCTGATACTCGTCCACATTGCTGACAGACAAATCGTGTATGTGTTTTTGTTTTTGCCATAGTTAATTCTTTCTATCTTGTTGTTTTGTAATTAATCTTGCAAATTCCAAATTTTCTTTTACGACTTTAATTAAAAAATTAACTTGTTCATCTTTGTTGAGTTCAAAAAAATGTTGAGGCACTTTAAAATCATTTCTCCATCGAATTATCTTATACTTTTGTTCATATAAAGTTTTCCCTAATTCTTTGTAATCTTGTTCTTTATCCGCAATGCGAGTATATGTGGAAAACTTAAGGATTTCTGGATTGTTATATTCCACCCATACAAAATATTCGCCATTACTTATGTTGTAAATGACAGAGCCATCTCCCGATTTATCACTGGTAGAGTCAAATTTTATTTTAGCCTCATCTACAAATGTTTTTATAGACTCAAATAAAAGAAGCATAAATTCATACAAAGGTATTAATTCATTAATTACAACCAATTTATCTAAACTTTTAAATCTATTATATAACACCGAATCTTTGTCAACATTATTTCGGTAATTAGAAAGCCCTTCAGAAATTGGAGATGAAACCTTCAGTAAAGTTGCTCTTTGGTATTTCAAAAACTCAATGAAGTTTTTAATTAAAAATCGACTCACTTCTTTATCTACTGAATTTAATTCTTGTTCTAACCATTCCGCAATTTGATACCAACGAAGAGGGAATGCCCCTTGTGTTATATCACTTGAAATTGGAGATCTTGTTAAACAGACTAATTTTGTAGATTCATTTTTATATCCACTTTTTCTTAATAATTCCAAATAGGCAAAGACCTGATTACTCGTAAGCTTTGAGCTAAATTTGATTTCCACAAAAATTAATTTTTCTGGAGATTTAATCTGAATATCTTGAATTGTATTTTCTAATCTTGACTGTGTTGAAATTTCAATTTGACTTACCCTATCACCCAAATTAATAAGCTCGTCTGATAGTTTAGAAAGAATTCTGAGAAAAACACGTTCTTCAGAATCTTGAAGATATCTAAGAAGATATGCAAAAGATTCTGTTGTGAAATTCTCATCTTGTCTTGATGCCCAATGATGTAGGCTGATGAATAAATTAGCAGGTGATTTCATCACGAGCAGTATAACAGAATTTTTGTTCTATTCCTATCTCTGCTATACTTTTGATTAAATGAAAGTAGGGACACAGCGAGTCCGTTTATAGTCAAAATCATTAAACGATTCGCTGTGTCCCTACATAATTACCAAAGGAGAAACTATGAATCTAATCACTACTATTCTTATCGTTATCGTTGCCCTTTTGCATTTTTTCTTTCTCTACCTCGAAATGTTCCTGTGGGACAAACCGCGCGGCATGAAAACGTTCCGCATGACGGAAGAACAAGCCAAAGCATCCAAAACATTGGCGATGAATCAAGGTTTGTATAATGGCTTCCTCGCGGCTGGATTAATCTGGAGTTTGTTTACAGATGACTCAGTCAAAATATTTTTCTTGGTCTGTGTGATTATTGCGGGCATCTTCGGTGCATTGACAGTGAGTAAGAGAATCTTTTATATCCAAGCCTTGCCCGCGATTTTAGGATTACTAACCGTATTGATTTTTTAATCTTTTCAGGAGAGTCTGATGAGTGAAGTTGAAGGAATCTCAGGATATACAAAAGAAGAAGTCATTCATCAAGTGGAATTAAATTTTTGGGAAACTTGGTCTGGTTTTGGTCGTGGACCAGGTTGTACTTTAAATGATGACGGCGAAACGATTTGGTTTGAAACACCGATTCCTGTTCTCCCCTACAATACAGTGATTAAGTTTCAGGTTGAAAATCAAATTGATAATAAAATAGATAAGATAGTTGATAGTTATAAAAAAAGAAATGTCCCTCAATTATGGGTTGTTCATCCATCTGCTCAACCAACCGATTTACCAGAACGATTAATAAAACGCGGTTTGCAAGAAATTGAAATTGCTCCTTGTATGGCTCGAAGCCTTGAAAATTTGCCAGAGCCACCTCCTTTACCAGATGGTATAGAAATTCGAGAAGCAATTGAAGAAACTGATTTAATTGAATTGTATGGTCTCGCCGCATGGCGTTGGGGAGTGCCTGAAGAACATCGCTTGCAATTAAGAAAGATGATTGAAAAATTTGAAATCGGTGAACGTACATCTAGTACACGATTTTGGTTAGCATGGAAAGACGGGATGCCAATTTCAAAAATTGGTTTATATAATGGCTCAGGTTCTGCAGGGATTTATGGTGTAGCCACTAAACCGGAAGCACGCGGATTAGGTATTGCAAGCATTTTAATGAATACAGCCATGCAAGCCGCAAAAGAAATGGGGCACAAACTTGCTGTATTAGATTCTTCCCCACTAGCAGAAAAACTGTATCAACGACTTGGTTTTGTGACAGTTGCTCCGCTGCGTTTATATTCACCTATTCAAGCAGTTTTATGATTTAACAACATTCACAAAATCCGCAAACAAACCATACGCCGTTTCGATAGGTCCGCCCAACATGCCGGGCTTTTCGGATAATGTGATTGAATAATCTAAAATTACGTCAGTTCTGAATGTAACACCAGTACTTGAATTCATCATTCCATATAAAGGCGAAGTTGAATCAACCAATTGTGGGGAAACGCTAGCATTGATTTTGTCGCCAACTTTTTCAGCAGAACAAACTAATTTATATCTTTTATTTTCACTTTTTGCTTTTGAAATCATTTCAGGTGTGATTCCGCGAATGCCAATTGGATTAATTTCTTGTGGCGTGATGGGCGTATCCCACAATACTGTTACTAAGGCGCATACTTTAATCGCCGCATCCCAACCATCCACATCATTTGTCGGGTCAGTTTCTGCCACGCCAATGGATTGACAATATTTAACCGCATCTTCATACGATTCGCCATTTTCCATGCGTGACAAAATGATATTTGTCGTGGCATTGAAGATTCCCTTAAAGGATTCCAAATCCGCAAGTGGAAACGCCTCTCTCATCACACTGAAAACTGGTGCGCCACCCAATACAGTAGATTCAAACTGAAACTTTTTCCCTTTTGATTCTGCTAATTTTTTTAATTCACTATATCCATGCACTACTGGACCTTTGTTTGCAGTAATGGCATGCATTCCTAAATTCAATGCCGTGCGGATATGGTCTAATGCAGGTTGACCTGTCTGTGTATTGACAGGTGAATTTTCAAACATTACATCTGCTCCCGAATGTTGAATTACAGAAAGGGAATCGGGAATTGGGGCTTGGGAATTGTTGAGTGATGAAATATCTTTTCCGCTTTCAACAAGTTCTAATGCTTTTTCAATATCTAAACCATTGGGATTGACTGCAAATCCATGTCTGCCAGTTGAAATGCCTGTAAATGAAAAAGTCACGTCATGTTTTGATTTCAAAACATCTTGCTTACGAATTAATAGTCTAGCCAATGAACGGGCTACATTTCCAAAACCGATGAGTGCGAGGTTGTAGTTCATGAGGTTCTCCATTTTTGTAGGGGCGAGGCATGCCTCGCCTCTACGTTTTTTATATTGGTGGGTATGGATACGCCCTACGTCCTTGTAACGGATAAGGGAATATTTTTGTTTTACATAATTTATCTGCACGCCGAATCAAGGCGCGGATTTCGCTTGGGCTGAGATAAGGTTGAAGAACGTCAGACCAAGTTGAAGTCAAAGAAAGAGGCGCGAGAAGTTCATCTGGAATGTTTTCTCCAGCAAAATCCCAAATCACAGTGCGGAGTTTATCTTCTTCGTGAAAACAAATGCCATGGTCAATTGCAAAAAGTTTTTGTGTTTCATCCTCAAAAAAAACATGACCACCTTTTCTATCGGCATTGTTGGCGAGCAAATCAAAAAAGGCAACGGGGCGAAGTTTTTCTTTATCTTCTTCAGTAAAATTGAAATAATGATATTCAATATCATATTCAATATATTGTTGAAGCGACCCCGCGCCATGTGGACCATCATCACGATACACTGTAAACGGAACAATATGCAAATTTAATATTTCACTTAATTGATATGCGGCGACTTCGCGCAATGCTAATGTGTTTTCAGGAAAATCCCAAAGTGGTTGTTCACCACGACTCGGTTTGTAAACAGCGGGATAAGTTTTATTTTGGTACTCAACATCAACAAGAAATGTGTAATTTGACCCAAGCATAAATTGACCCTTGAGTTTGTAATCACCATTTGTTAATGCAAGTTGGATTGAATTCATTTCGTTAGAAAGTTTGAAGGTTGTCAGGTTTAAAGGTTGGAAAGTTTTTAACTTGCTAACTTTAAAACTTGTAAACTTTTCAACTTAACGCATGTGCCCATTTTTCTTCGGACAAAAATGACCTTCTGGTTCCATCGGTTGACCACATTGTGGACAAATCGGTCTACCGCGTGAAGTTACATCTTGTCCCCAACGAGCGAGTCTTCTCATTTGTGTACGTGTTGCCCAAAAACGAACTGTTGCGGCTGATTCAGGTTCAGCATCTTCAGTTAATAATTCTTTGGTAAATACCACAACCAAATCACGGTCTTTGTCATACCCGAGTCCAATTTCACCAGCGCGATACAACGGGTCAACTGGTGGATGAATCCGCATGGCGTCTTCCACATAATCGCCAGAGGCTTCTTCTAAATCTGGGTTTTGTTGACTCAACTGGCCTAAAAATTGTTCAACACCAACAGCAAGAGAAATCAACTGTGCTTTTTCAATAATAATCGTAATGGTGCGCGCATCTTGATAGGCTTGCAAATAAAACACACGCTGACCAGGCTTTCCAATGGCATCAGCAGTAATGTGGTCACATGGGTCAACATCAATTTCAAAACGGGGCATATTGTTACCTTTCAAGTATTATAATCGGATTATCTTTCATCAAGGAGTCAGCATGTACGATAAGAAAATGCTTGAAGAATTAAAAAACCAATTATCCGCGTGGGAAGAATCGTCACTCAAAAAAGCGTTAAATCAATTGCCTGAACGAGCCGATGAATTCATCACAACTTCTTCTGAACCGATTAATCGACTCTATACGCCGCTTGATATTGCGGATATGGATTACGCTTCTGACTTAAGTCAGCCTGGTGACTATCCATTTACTCGTGGTGTTCATCCGACTCTTCATCGCTCCAAATTGTGGACGATGAGAATGTTTGCAGGTTTCGGCACAGCAGAAGAGACAAATGCACGCTTCAAATACTTACTTGAACAAGGGCAAACAGGTTTGAGCATTGCATTTGATTTGGCAACTTTGATGGGTTATGACACAGACCAACCCGAAGCATTGGGTGAGTTTGGAAAATGTGGCGTAGCAATTTCTTCATTGAAAGATATGGAAATTTTATTAGATGGCATTCCATTAGATAAAGTTTCATCAAGCATGACGATTAATTCTCCAGCGGCAATTATTTGGGCAATGTATTTGTGTGCCGCAGAAAAACAAGGTGTGAGACTCGACCAATTGCGTGGCACATTACAAAATGATATTCTGAAAGAGTTTATTGCTCAAAAAGAATTTATCTTTCCACCTGACCCTTCTATGAGACTTGTTGTGGATACAATGGAATTTGGTGCGAAGCAAGTTCCGCAATGGAATACGATTTCAATTTCAGGGTATCACATCCGTGAAGCGGGTTCCACTGCCGCACAAGAATTAGCATTTACTTTAGCAGATGGCATGGAATATGTACGTTGGGGAATTGCACGCGGCATGGATGTAGATGATTTTGCTCCAAGATTATCTTTCTTCTTCAATGCTCATAATGATTTCTTTGAAGAGATTGCAAAATACAGAGCGGCTCGTAGAATTTGGGCTCGTGAAATGAAAGAAACTTTCAAAGCCAAGAATCCAAAATCATGGTTAATGAGATTTCATACTCAAACAGCAGGTGTTTCATTAACTGCTCAACAACCTGAAAATAATGTTGTGCGTGTGGCAATTCAAGCATTGGCAGCCGTACTTGGCGGAACACAATCATTACATACCAATTCAATGGATGAAGCATTGGCATTACCTTCTGAACATTCGGTGACCATTGCTTTAAGAACTCAACAAATCATTGCTGAAGAATCAGGTGTAGCAAACACTGTTGACCCATTAGGCGGAAGTTACTTCGTCGAAGCGCAAACAAATCGAATAGAAAAAGATGCGTATGCTTACTTCCAACGCATTCAAGATTTAGGTGGTGTGATTCCATCTATTGAAAAAGGATTCATGCAAAGTGAAATTTCGGATGCGGCGTATCGTTATCAAAGAGAAACAGATGAAGGCGTTCGTAAAATTGTGGGTGTAAATGCCTATGCGGAAAAGAAACCGCTAAGTATTCCAATTTTACAAATGGACCCGAATGGTTTTACCCGTCAAGTCAAACGGATTCAAGAAGTGAAAAAGAATCGCGATAGTGGACGAGTTGGTCAAACACTTGATGCTTTACGAATCGCATGTGAAGGCACAGAAAACACCATGCCATACATCATGGATTGTGTGCGTGCCTATTGTACTTTGGGTGAAATGATTGATGTAATGACTAAAGTGTTTGGGAAATATGAAGAACCGACGATGATTTGACGATTTACGATTAAAACGTGGAAGGCTTAAGCGCTTTCCACGTTTTTGTTTCTCCGGATCGCCAACAACTTCTTAATTCGGTCATACTTTTCTCTAGTCAATGGGTATGACCATGCTAATAAAATTGTGCCAGAGACAATGACTGCACCGATTAAAGAAACCATAAGGCGAATCATAAACAAAGCAGAATCAGATTGGGTAAATTGAATCGCATCTTGTGGTGGGGCGACATAGCCAGACCAACCCAAAATTTGCAAAGTTACAAAAATTACGCCAGCACCTGTTAGTTTACGAATTAAAGTGCGAATTCCGTAATACACACCTTCTTGCCGACGATTCGTGCGTAATTCATCCCATTCAATCACATCAGGCAAAATGGAGTCGGGCAAAATATACGCGGCAGAGACGCCAACACCTGCAAAGGCGGCGAGCCATAACAAATAATTAATTTCACCAGGTTGAATAGTGAAAATTAAAATTTCAACAATCACCCAGCAAATCATGCCGATAATATAGGCTTTGATTTTATTGAGTCTTTTTGCCATCCACAACCAAAACGGAATAAACAAAATACAAACCGACATCATGATTCCAAAGAATGCCGATTCAAGTGCGAGGTTGATTCCAAAGAGGTTAATATTTGCTAGTAAATCCCCTTGTGCTATCCAATATAAAAGAAAGAATGGGAATGCAATCGCAACCATATCCACTGCCGACCAGTTGAACATGTAAATTCCCGCCGCGTAACGAAACGGGACATTGTCCCATGCCATTTTCAGACTCTCGCGAAATGGAAGCGACTCTTCTTCACGCGAAGCAAATTTCTCTCGGACAAATAACCCAATCAAGAAAAGTGGAAGCGAACCAATCGCACCGAACAAAGCACCTGCTGTCATAAATCCTTGTTGTTGGCTTCCACCATTTAGAATCACACCATCCACAATCATGGGGGCAGTCACCACCACTGCCATTGCGGCAAGTAATTGAAAGAACGAACGAAAACTCGAAAGCGAAGTTCTTTCATCATAATCTTGTGTTAGTTCTGGCGTTAAAGAAAGATACGGCACTGCTACTAAAGTCGTCAATGTATCCGAAAGCATAAATGCGAGTGTTACATAAATCAACAAACCAATTTGGCTTTCCCAATTTGGTGCCGACCATAACATTACAAAACTTAAACCAAATGGAAATGCAAACCATAATAAAAATGGTCTTCTTCGTCCAAGTTTTGATTTCACTCTATCGCTTAATGTGCCAATAATCGGGTCGTTAATTGCATCCCACACAATTCCCACCAATGCACCTAATGAAGCAAGGCGTGGCTCTATGCCAACAACATCAGTCAAGTAAATGGCATAAAAAATAGAGCGCATCATGCCGATGCCGGCAATGCCTAAATCACCTGAGCCATATAAAAGTTTTAACCAATAAGGGAGATGTTTTTTCATTTGAGTTATAAGTGTGCAAGTGTAGCATGAATATAGCCCTAACAAAAATAATAAGTCACATTACCAAAATGAAAGCCGAAATTTATGCCTTTGGGTATATACTAAGCGCATAAATCCGATAATAGCAAACCCGGTGAAAACCGGCGACGCAAAGCTACTGGACCTAAGGTTGCGAAAGCAACTATGGTTGCCAAGCCGCCGAAGATAACGTCACAACATTCAACATAACAGTTCTATTTTCATGCAGGCTTGGCATACGTCAAGCCTGTATTGTATTTAACATTAAAGCGGAAATCGTTCCGATAAAGGCAAACCTGTTGAAAAACAGCGACGCAAAGCTATGGGTCTAAAACCGACAACGGTCATGACTGCCAAGCCACCGAAAACGAGCCTCCAAAAACTGGATGCTCATCATCAAGGAGTTTTGTATGGCATCCAGAATCAAAAATCAAATATTGTTTGTTGCGTTATTAAGTGTCTTCGTTCTTTCACTCTTTCCCTTCACACAAGCCAGCGCAGACGAATCACCTAATATCATTCCCACAATTTCTTCATTTATTGAATCTATCAAAGATGGCAATCCCGCCTCTTTAAGTGGAATTTATGTTCACGGGGTCATGGCTTATGCAATCCAACAACAACCTTATGGACATCCCGGTTTTGTTTCGTCCGAAGCAAGTACTATTACACAATTCAGCATTGCCAGCGAAGTCGGTAATATTGGCTTGCTTGCCCACAACTATTTAGCAGGCGCAAATTTTTCAAGTCTCAAAGCAGGCGATGTTATCACACTGGTTTATGGTGATGGCCACATCGAAAATTTTTATGTAGAAGAAATTTTGCAATACAAAGCCACCAGCCCGCTCAGCCCATACAGCAATTTTATAGATGTAGAAACCGAAGAATTCTTAACTGCTGAAGGTCTCTTCAACAAAGTCTATCGCGGCGACTTTCACGTCACCTTACAAACCTGTATCGAAAAAGATGGCAACTTAAGTTGGGGCAGGTTATTCATCATTGCCAAACCATTGAACGCGAAATATTTCAAGTTATTAACGCAATACAATATTTGGTAATCTCTTACGCCTTCACAATAAGATAAAATTATCTGCATGGCTTCTCTAGCAGATAAATTAAAATCGCTGGGCGTGAAGACGGCAAACACGCTTCCAACCCCGCCCAAGCCTGTTGACTCTTCTATCGAATCAATCTTGGCTGGGAGTTTGTTCCCCACATCGTTAGGCGACGCTTTCATTAAAGAACAAATTTTTGATGAAACCTATTTGCATGGAAAAGTTTCATCACATTCGCACTTTCCACTTTCTATTATTTCTCAAATCACAAAAGATGAAAGAATTAATCAATTACCCATTAACAAATTCGCATTTTTAGATACCGAAACTTCTGGCGTTTCAGGTGGAACTGGAACATACGCTTTCTTAGTTGGCGTAGCACGATTCATTGATGGCAAATTTGTACTTAAACAGTTCTTCATGCGCGACCCCGCCGAAGAGCCAGCCATGCTCGAAGCATTGATTCATTTCCTTGCGCCATGTGAAGGCTTGGTGACATTTAACGGAAAATCTTTTGATGCGCCATTGTTGGTCACACGTTATTCATTACATCGTATTCCTGTTCCATTTAAGAATTATGCTCATATAGATTTACTTCCACTTGCTAGAAGATTATGGCGAGATAGATTACCCTCACGCGCATTGAAATATCTCGAAGAGCATGTGCTTGGATTTACTCGCTCATCGGATGAAGTTCCAGGTTATGAAATTCCTTGGTTATATTTTGATTATTTGAGAACTGGGGATGCGAATCCATTAGCGGGCGTGTTTTATCACAATGCGATGGATGTGGTCGCGATGGCGGCTTTGTTGGGTCATGTCAGCGAGTTGTTAGATAATCCATACAATGGAAAAATTGAACACGGTTTAGATTTTATTGCGTTAGGAAAATTGTTTGAGGATTTGAATCATTGGGATGAGGCGGCAAGGCTGTATGAGCGAGGACTCGAGCTGGGGTTACAAGAATCAGATTTCTCCGTAGCGGTGAAGCGTTTGTCTATCTTACAAAAACGGCGCGGAGATATGAATCAAGCAGTGAAGTTGTGGCAAGAAGCGGCGAGTAAAAATCATGTTTATGCTCAAATTGAGTTATCAAAATATTATGAGCATAAATTGAGAGATGTGAAAAGTGCTTTGGAATGGGCAAACTTGGCTCGTGCTGAAACTGAAAAAGCAGATTTGCCAACCTATATTCGCAAGCATTGGCTGGGAGAGATTGACCATCGTTTGGCGCGTTTGCAAAGAAAAGCAGGTTTATAATTGAGTATCATGTCACTCTGAGTCGCGTTCTTGTATTTGTGGCGAAGAGTCTCGCCTTTGGTGGTAGAGATGCTTCGCTTCGCTCAGCATGACAACATAATGAGGAGATTACTATGTTGAACATTGATGTTTCTAAAGAAAAAGATGTAACGCTTATTAAAGTGAGTGGCGAGTTGGATGGGCAGTCGTATCAAAATTTGATTTCTAAAGCGCAAGAAATATATAACGCAGGCGCGAAAAATATCATTTTGGATTTAGGGGAGTTAATTTATATTTCGAGTGCTGGGTTGGTGGCATTGCATTTTATGGCTTTGCTTTCTAAAGGCGAAAAGTTACCCGATACCGAACAAGGCTGGTCAACATTGAAGTCGGTTGACCGCACCCGTGAAGGTGGCGTGCAGAAAAATGTCAAGTTGTTGAACCCACGCCCAGAAGTTTTGAATGTGTTGGAGATGGTTGGTTTTTCAACTTTTTTTGAAATTTTTACCGATAAACAAAAAGCGATTGATTCATTTTCATAAATATTTTGTAATCGCAATATATTGATAAAGGTGATACTATGAAACGAAATAACTTTGGGAATATTGTTATTATCGCATTGGTATTTATGACAGTGGCGGTCTGGGCTCTTTTACCCCCCAAGCCAACCGATATTGAAAATTATGAGCGCTATCATGTGGGAATGACGATTGGTTCGGTGATGATTGTGCTGATGTCGTTTTCGTTATTTTTATCCACGCGCCCACGTTGGGTAGAGCCGTTCTTTGGCGGTTTAGATAAGATGTATCAAACGCATCGCCATACTTCGACTTCTGCATTTTTGTTACTGTTTGTGCATATTTTGATTGTGCCAATTAATATTGGTAATTTTGGGCTTGGTAATTATCTTGGCATTGTTGCCTTTTTAGGCTTTATTTCAATTGTTTTGCCCACCCTTTCACCGCGTATTCCTTTTTTGAGTAAATTAACAGGTCAAACTTATGAAGGCTGGAAAAGACTGCACGGGTTTATTGGCATCTTTTTTATTTTGGGATATATCCACTCGGTGACAGTGCGCGGAGGTCCCACCACACCAGCGATTAATTGGAATCAAGTTTTTATTATTCTCGGAATTGTCTCGTATCTTTATACTGAAGTGTTTGGCAGGTTTTTCAAGAAGTATGTGCCTTATACCGTGGAAGCGTTGAAGCATCCAAATGCTTCAACCACCGAAGTGACATTACGCGCCAAAGGTGAGCCAATTAAACATGTTCATGCTGGTCAATTTATGTTTGTAAGATTTTCAGGTGATAAAATTTTGAGTGAATCACATCCATTTACAATTTCAAGTGCGCCGTCTGAAGATGTGATTCGCCTCACGATTAAGGCATCAGGGGATTACACGCGTCATCTTTTTGATAACCTCAAAGAGGGTTCAGACGCAATCATTGAAGGCGCGTATGGACTCTTCAATTACAAATCTGGTGGTGAAAAACAAATTTGGGTAGCAGGCGGAATTGGAATTACACCGTTTCTTTCTTTCTTAAGAGACTTAAAGTCGGAGTTAAGTCACGATGTTCATTTTTATTACACAGTTCGACATCCAGAAGAAGCGGTTTTTGCCGAAGAAATTAATACGATTGCAAAGTCTCATCCAAAATTAAAATCAAAAATCCGTTTTTCATCTATTCATGGCTCGTTGAAAGTGGAAGAAATTGCCAAAAACGCAGGCGGTGACTTAAGCAAACATCATGTTTATATGTGCGGACCGCTCCCGATGATTCAAGCCTTTGAGCAAGCGTTCTTAGCCGCAGGCGTGCCAGCGGGCAATATTCATTTTGAGGAATTTAATTTTAGATAAATTTATTATTCACCACAAAGGGTCACGAAGGTTCACAAAGTTTAAATTCCTTCCTTCGTGTTACTTTGTGACACTTCGTGGTAAAAGGATTTAAAATGCAAATTACATTTTCAAAACAAGAGCAAGTAACCGTCATGCACTTAATGGGTGAGATTGATGCTTCTAATTACACATCTGTTATAGACAAAGCCCAAGAAGCCTACAACGATGGCGCGCGTCATTTGGTGCTTGACCTTGAAAAAGTTCCTTACGTCAGCAGTGCTGGATTAATGGCATTGCATACGATTGCGCGTATTTTTTCTGGGCAAATGACTCAAACCAAAGATGGCGGTAGACCCGTCTTTCGTTCATTGAATCCAAAACAAGATACTTCGGCAAAAGACCATGTCAAGTTGTTAAATCCGCAACCTGCTGTGGAGCAAGTTTTAGAAGTTGTCGGCTTGAAACAATTTTTGGAAGTGTATAAAGATTTGGATACGGCAGTAAAATCGTTTTGATGTTTATTCGTTTATGAAATAAAAAGACTCTAATTGTTAGAGTCTTTTTATTTTTCGTAGTTATAATCACCTTCAATCAACTATATGAAAATCAAAAATCAACTCCTCTTTCTTTTTATTTTTATAATTTCTTTAATCCCAATTCATAAAGTCTCCGCCCACCCAGCGGATTTGTTCGCGCATAACATTCGCATCGCCATTCAACAAACGGATTTACAAATTGAATGGGAAATTAAACCTGGTCCCTTGCTTGTCAACTTCATCTGGAGTCAAGCAGACCTTGATAAAGATGGAATCATCAACGCAACCGAATCCGAAAATTGGGGAAATACCTATATTTCATTTCTCACCGCTTCATTAGAAGATAAACCGCTTCCACTGCAACTTGAATCTATGCAAATGCCTGCGGATTTAGCAAAATTTCAAGCGGGCGAAGAGAGCATTCGTTTTTATTTTTCAGCCAAATGGAATCAAAACGAAGGCAATGTTCAGCGTTTAATAATTCAAAACGAAATGGAAATTACCAAATCCATTAATTGGTTTTATCTCACTGCTGAAGAAAATACTGCTTTTCTATTTCCGTCGCAAAAAAGTCACATCTTAACCATTGACATTATCAAAGATAAAAACTTAATGCCCGACCCATCGCAACTCATCAAAACTTGGGATAGCGGCACGCCTGCTCTTCCGTTAGGTCAGCAAAAAGATGTCGTCACCGAAACGGCTGAAGAACTTGTGCCTGAATTGCAAGAAAGAAGTCCGCAAGAAATTTTATTGGATTTAGTCCGCAACCCCGAATTATCTTTTCTATTTTATATCGCCGCATTATTTATTGCTTTAGCGCTTGGCGCGTTACATGCGCTTACGCCAGGTCATGGCAAAACGGTTGTCGCGGCATATCTGGTCGGTTCGCGTGGCACATCGTTTCATGCAATCGTGCTTGGCACAGTTGTCACACTCACACACACGGGTTCAGTTTTTCTGATGGGCATTATCACGCTTGCCGCGTCACAATATATTTTGCCAACCACTATTATTCCATTTCTTGAAATTCTTTCAGGCGTGTTAATCCTCGGTTTGGGATTTTATTTATTATGGCAACGGATTCAAGTTTGGCGAAAACCAAAAGAAACAAAAAATAAAATTTCGCTCTCGCCAACTTCAAACAAAAAAATATCTGGCAATATCAAAATTCAAAAGCCAAATACAAATCTTCATCATCATGGTGATGGAAAAATGCACACGCATGATGTCCCCGAAACCATTACATGGCGTTCATTGATTGCACTTGGCATCAGTGGCGGGCTTGTGCCATGCCCCGATGCGATTGCGATTCTTCTCGTGGCAGTTGCAATCAATCGTATTTTTCTTGGTCTCACTTTGATTCTTTCATTTAGTTTGGGATTAGCCATTGTGCTGATTGTGATTGGCTTATTGATGGTGAACAGTCGCCGCATATTTGACCGCATGGGATTTTTAGACCGCTTCGCCACCTCCCTGCCAGTTGTCTCTGCTGTGATAGTTTTATTTTTAGGTGCAGCATTGACGTGGGCGGCAGTGGTTCGCGCACAAGAAAATGTCACATTTGCAGTACCAACTCGCACGTCAATTAATGAAGCGGGGGTTTTGTATCTCGTTGAGAATCAGAATCGAGTCAAAGAATTATTTATTTATCAAAACAAAAAATCCAATTTAATCAGTGATGAAAATGTGGTTGAGTTTGCAATTGCCCCAAATCAAATTGATATTGCTTATGTGATTCAAAATAGCAATATCGAAAATGAAATTTGGTTAATGAATTTAGAAGGCGGCGAAAATAAAAAAATATCTTCATGTGAAAATGCGACTTGTTCGGGTTTGGTTTGGTCGCCTGATGGAAATAAAATTATGTACGAAAAAATTGATGGCGCCGGCACAGGCTTTTCATCGTTATGGTGGGTGGATATAAACACAGGTGAAGATAAAGCTGTGTTTCAAGAATCGAAATTGCCAAGCGGTAACGCGCGTTGGTCACCCAATGGTGACTGGATAAGTTATGCTACACCCGAAGGCATTCGTTTATATAATTTTGAAAATGGCGAAACGCATTTGATAAAAAATATTTTAGGCGGCGCGGCAATTTGGTCACCAAATAGCAAAACAATTTTATTGCGTGATGTTGTCATTCGGCATGACCAATTTGTGACTCAATTATTTTTGTATGATATTGAAACTGAAAAAACATATCATTTGAATCCAAACGATGCCATGGAAAATATTCTCGCGGCGTGGTCACCCAATGGAGACATCATTGCCGTTGTGCGGCGTGATTTATCCATCCCACGCGGCGACCAAATTTGGTTAATGAACGCCGATGGTAGCAATGCCAAAATGATTACCAATGACCCCGATGTTTTACACGCTAGTTTGAATTGGTCGCCTGATGGAAAATATTTGCTCTATGAAATTTACGCTTTGGATGTTTTCCCTTTTGAATCTGAATTACGGATTTTAGAAATTGAAAGTTTGGAAGTTCAAGAATTGGGAATTAAAGGGTTTAATCCAATGTGGGTATGGAAATGATGCTTGACTCCTCAAAAATTCCCATTATACTTATTGAAAACGATTTTCAATAACATGACTACCGAAATTTGGATTTCTCAATTACAAGATAACGGCTATCGCATCACCTCTGCCCGCCGCGCAGTGGTGGATACGGTGTATGGCTCTACTCATGCGTTAACGCCTATTGAGGTTTATGACAAAGCCCGAAAAAAATATCGCGCCTTGGGTTTGGTCACTGTGTATCGCACGCTAGAAAAATTAGAAGAATTGCATCTTATTCAACGTGTGCATCAGCCAATCGGATGTCAGGCTTTTATTTCGGCGGGCGTGGGTCATCAACATTTATTGCTTTGTCAAAATTGTGGTCAGGTTGAATTTTTTGATGGTGACGATTTAGATGCACTCACAAAAAATATTTCGCGTAAAACAGGTTATCAAATTAAAGAACATTGGTTGCAGTTGTTTGGGTTATGTATAAACTGCAAGTAAATTAAGTCCCTTGCCAAAAGCAGGGAATAAAAAATAGGATTTCTAAATGAAAAAGATTTTCAATACCATTATCAGATTTAACATTCTCACGCTTCTTGTCCTGACTTCTTGTTGGTCTGCCCCATCAGCAGAATCAAACTCTTTGACAGTTCTCGCTTCGACATCTGTACTGGCAAACATTGCTCAAAATGTGGCTGGCGACCGTGTGCAAGTTGATTCATTGTTACCCGTTGGTGCTGACCCACATGCTTATCAACCTGTTCCATCTGATATAACAAAAATTGCAGATAGCAATTTATTAATTTTGAATGGGCTTGAATATGAGCATTTTATTGAGTCAGTGCTTGAAAATGCTGGCGGTGAAAAAGTGGTCATAGAAGCGACTTCTGGTTTAACTCCGCATGAAGATAATGACCATGCTGACGAAGCAGAATCAGCTGAAGGTCACGAACATGAAGCGGGTAATCCTCACATGTGGCTTGACCCGAATCTTGTCATCATCTATGTAGAAAATATCCGCGATGGATTAATCCAAATTGACCCAGATGGAAAAGATGTTTACGGAAAAAATGCAGAAGCATATATCAATCAATTGAAAGAATTAGATGCATGGATTGTGGAACAAGTGAATCAAATTCCTGCTGAAAGAAAATTGTTAGTGACCAATCACGAAGCATTAAATTATTTTGCTGAACATTATGGCTTTGAAGTGGTTGGGACAATTTTGCCAAGTGCTAGCACAAATTCACAAGCCTCTGCACAACAAATGGCGCAATTGATTGATGAAATTAAAACGAGTGGTGTGCCTGCTATTTTTTTAAGTGATGTTGAAAATGCAACGCTTGCTGAACAAATTGCTAGTGAAACTGATGTAAAGATTGTAAATGATTTACATCTTGAGTCTTTAACCGATGGCGCACCTGCTGAAACCTATTTGGATATGATGAGACATAATGTAAATCTCATTGTGGAAGCTTTGAAGTAAAATTTGATTATGTATCCACAAGTTATTCATCAAACTGATAAGCCGATTCTCAATGTGCAAAATCTTTCGGTTCGCTATAACGGACGCGTTGCACTCGAAGATATTAATTTCCATTTGCATGTTGGCGAACGTGTAGCAGTTGTCGGACCCAATGGCGCAGGCAAAAGCACTTTGTTTAAAGTGGTGGCTGGAGTTTTACAACCGAATCAAGGCGTGGTGACGATTTCTGGTTCTAATCCATTGGTGCATCAATGTATTGCTTATATTCCGCAACGCTCACAAGTGGATTGGACTTTTCCAGTCAATGTGGCTGATGTGGTGATGATGGGACGCAATGCCAAACTTGGTTTGTTCAAATTGCCAAGTAAAAAAGATTGGGATTATGTAAATCATGTGTTGGAAACTGTGCAATTGATTGATTTATCTAAACGACAAATCAATCAACTCTCGGGTGGTCAACAACAACGCATGTTTATTGCACGCGCACTTGCTCAAGAAGCAGAATTGATGTTAATGGATGAACCACTGACGGGGCTAGATACGCCTGCTCAAGAAAGTTTGCTTGAGTTGTTGGATACGCTTAAAGGTCAAAATGTGACTGTCATGGTCGCTACGCATGACCTTGAACAAGCCTCGCGTCATTTTGACAGGATTATGTTATTGAATCATAAAATCATTGCGTTTGATAAACCATCATCTGTAATGAAAACAGAAAACTTATTACAAGCATACGGCGCAAGATTACGTTCTGTTCATGGTGAAGAAAATCTTTTGGCTTTAGACGATGAATGTTGCGGAGATGAAAGCGAACATGAACATCATTGATTTGCTTTCGTCTCCCCTACAATATGAATTTATGCTTCGTGGCATGATTGCGGCAGTGATGGTCGGCATCGTCTGTGCAGTGATTGGAACATTTGTCGTCTTACGCGGCATGGCATTTTTTGGCGATGCACTTGCTCATACTATTTTGCCCGGCATTGCTTTGGGATATTTAATATCAGGCAATGCACGCGAAGTATTATTTTGGTGGGCATTAGGCACTGCCATCTTTGCATCATTAGGCATTGGTGCCATCAGCAAACAAGCGCAATTAAAAGAAGATACCGCCATCGGCATTATTTTTGCAGGTATGTTTGCACTCGGCATCGCATTGATTTCGACCGTCCGTAGTTATGCAGTAGATTTGAGTCACTTTTTATTTGGCGATGTGCTCGGCGTTTCGACTCAAAGTTTGTGGCTGATTTTGATTTTCGGCGGAATTGTATTATTGACAGTGATTGCATTCTATAAAGAATTTACAACCATTTCCTTTGACCCTATCCTCGCACTCACGCTTCGACTTCCCGTCAACCTGCTCAATAACCTTCTGCTGATTCTTATCGCCGTCACTGTGGCTGTGTCGTTACAAACCGTCGGCGTAGCATTGATGGTTGCTATGTTAGTCACACCCGCCGCAACTGCATCTATGCTCACGCATCGTCTACCCGTGATGATGATTCTCGCCGCGGGCATTGCATCATTTTCAAGTGTGGTTGGTTTATATCTTTCTTATTATTTCAGCATTGCCTCTGGTTCTGCCATAGTACTAACGGCTACCTTTTTATTCATACTTGGGTTCTTGTGGAAACGCGCCAAGTCTATATAATAAAAATAATTCACAAGGAGAAAAATTATGGCACTTATAGAAACTTCCACAACTATCAACGCTTCACCAGAAAAAATCTTTTCGTATGTATCCAGCCTCGATAGCTTAAAAAACGAATATGTCGTCAATGTTGAAGCGGATGGACCCATCAAGTTGGGGACAAAAATCAAAACCACAGTCAAAGCGATGAATGGTGTACAAAACACTATCACATCTGAAGTGATTGAATTTGAACAAAATAAAATTTTCGGAACAAAAACTTATGCCGCACCACCTGCGTCTGATGTGATTAGCACATTTATCCTTGAACCAGAAGGCAAAGGCACAAAAGTGATTATGCAAACCGAAGCAAATTTGATGCCCGCTGGAATGCCTTCTGTGCCGGGCATGGAAGATATGATGAAAAAACAAATGATTGCTGGCTATGATGCAACCTTGGCGGCATTGAAGAAGAAATTAGAAGGTTAAATACTACATGATAAAAACCTCCTGTTTGAACAGGAGGTTTTTTTGTTAAGGTAGAATTGCGTCCATGCGAAACAAAATTTATATATTCTTCGTCATACTTTTGATGACTGCTTGCGCTTCAAATCAAGTTGCGGATGTTCCAACTGCCACAGAACCTGTGTTTGTGGAATTGCCCGTCACAGACACCCCTGCAATTCCAACCGAAACGCCTCTTCCTACGGCGACGGCTGTTCCTGCACTTGAGAGAGCCATTTACAACCTAAACGTTTTGATGGATTACAACGCCAAAACTGTGAGCGTGAATCAAACAATTTTGTATCCAAATTTAACTGGAAACCAATTAAACAATTTAGTGATTGCGATTGTTCCAAACTTATGGCAAGGAAGTTTTAATTTAACAAGCATTTCCATAAATGGTGAAGCAATTACTAATTACTCAATTACAAATCAACGCCTTGATATTCCCCTTTCATTTTTCCTCGCGCCAAATGAAACCGTTGAAATTGATATTCAATATTCATTGGCGTTGCCATTTGCAGAGCAAGAAGACCCAGGCATTTCACGTCCGCGCATTTATGGCTACACCAGCAGACAAATTAACTTAACCAACTGGTATCCATTTGTTGTGCCGAATATCAACGGCGAATGGATTTTGCACGAACCTTGGTATTACGGTGAACATCTTGTCTATGATGCAGCGGATTATGAAGTAAGACTCACATTTGCAGACCCAGCCTCCGCGCCGATTGTTGCATCAAGCGGTTTTCCTGAACAGCAAGCCGATGGCTCTATTATTTATAAAATTAATTCTGCGCGAACATTCGCCTTATCCGCCAGCCGTGATTTTCAAACATCCACCACACAACTTGGTGACGTAACTTTAACGAGTTATTATTTTCCATTCAACGAACGCGGCGGGCAAGCGGCATTACAAGCAACCGTAGAAGCCATGCAAGTTTTTTCACAACGCTTTGGAACATATCCGCATAAAAGTTTGGCAATTGTGATGGGCGACTTTAACGACGGCATGGAATATTCTGCGTTTTATTATCTCAGCAAAGATTTTTATAATTTATATGATGGCACGCCAGCCAATTATTTAACATTTGTTGCCGTGCATGAAACCGCACATCAATGGTGGTTTGAGCAAGTCGCCAGTGACCAAGCACTTCAACCTTGGGTGGATGAAGCGTTATCAACATATAGCGAAAGAATTTATTACGAAAGCGTGCATCCTGATTTGGTCAGTTGGTGGTGGATTTATCGCATTGATTTTTATAAGCCCGAAGGCTTTGTAGATATTCCAATTTACGAAGGTCAAGGTTTTCGTCCATATACCAATGCCACATATTTTCAAGGCGCAAAGTTTCTTGAAAACACGCGCTTACGAATCGGTGATGAAGCTTTCTTTGCATTCATTCAAGATTATTTGAATCAAGGTCGCGGAAAAATTGTCACAGCCAATGATTTTTTCCGCATCTTGCGTTCAAACACTGGTACCGACATTTCAGATTTAATCAATCAATATTTTCGTAGTGTTTATCAATGATTTCACGTTTTAAGTTTTATTTTTTAATTTCTATTTTCCTTTTCGCGTGCAATTCACCTGTCGCCACGGCAACGCCCACACCGCTTTCGTTCGCGCAAGTCGCTATCAACAAACCAGATGTAAATTCAACTTCCACGCCGTTTCAACCATCTGATTCGACGAACACGCCCATACCAACTTTTACGATAAGCCCAACGATAACTTCAACGCCAACACAAACGCTCACGCCTCAACCTACAGCGACAACTGGTTCTGTTCCCCCAACCTCTGATTCACCTTCAAACTCTTCACGCACAAATTACATTCTTTATGCAACTTTGAATTTTTCCAACAAAACCATCGCCGTTGACCAAACGATACGTTACTACAATAATACTGGCGTAAATTTAACTGAATTGGTTTTAGCAGTTCCGCCAAATTTATATAACAGAGCATTTTCGCTGAATGCAATCACACAAGATAACACCACCATTTCTTCATATAATTTAAGCGGACAAAGACTCACGCTCAATTTGCCGCAACCTTTATCTGCAAATTCTGCGACAACAATCGTAATGAATTTCAGTTTGAACATTCCGCAAAAAAGTTCAAACGATGTGTTTGGCTATGATTTCAATCAAATCAATCTTGTAGATTGGTATCCGTTTGTTGTGCCATATCGTGGCGGATGGATTTTGCATGACTCCATGCCGTGGGGCGAGAATCTTGTCTATGATTCGTCAGACATCGAATTAAATATCAAAGCAGGTTCAGGTGTGACGTTGGCTGTTGGTGCATCACCCGAATCCAACGGCGAGTGGACTCGCTATCGTCTATACGGCGCACGCACATTGGCATTATCCGCAAGCAATGAATTTCTGGTGCATGAAACATCCGCAGGCAATGTGGTCATTCGCTCCTATTATTTTGCTGGCGGATATAAAACAGGCGCAGAAGGTGTTGCATTGTATGCTTCACAAGCGATTAATACTTTTTCTCAACAATTTGGTCCTTACCCACACCAAGCGCTTACTATCGTCCAAACCGATATGGATGATGGCATGGAATATGACGGTTTGATTTTTCTCGCCACCGATTTTTATAGTCAATACAATGGAACAGCAAGAAGCAATTTAGCCACTATCGGAGTCCATGAGGTAGCACATCAATGGTGGTATAGCCTCGTAGGCAATGACCATGCTATGGAGCCGTGGTTAGATGAAGCCTTAGCCACTTATAGTGAAAGAATCTTTTACGAAAACAATTATCCAGCCAATATCAGTTGGTGGTGGCAGTTTAGAGTCAACTACTTTAATCCTACAGGATATGTGGATACAAATATTTATAACGGCGGGTCTTTTCGTACTTATACCAATGCTGTATATTTTCAGGGGGCACTTTTCCTCAACGAACTCCGCGAACGAATGGGGCATGGCAATTTCTCTAAATTTCTGCAAGAATATGTAAAAAGATATTCATACGGTCACGCCACTGGAGTAGATTTTTTTGCCTTGCAAAGAGAGATTGTGAATGTGAATATTAGTGATTTGTTGAGAAAATACTTTTTGGGTTCGTATTAAGTTAAGGAATAATGTCATTCTGAGCGAAGAATCTCTGTGATTATCTTAGAGACCCTTCGCTTGGTCTTGATACGGACTTCGTCCTACTCGACCAACTGCTCAGGGTGACACGTTATCAAACAATGAACAGACCCTACACCTTTATCAACGTCGCCATGACGGCGGATGGAAAGATTGATACCTTTGAACGCAAAGGTTCTCTTATTTCGTCAGCCAAAGATAAAGCGCGGGTAGATGAATTGCGGGCAAGCGTGGATGGAATCCTTGTAGGTGGGAAAACTTTATCAGGTGAAGCACCCAAGTTGACGGTCAAAAATGAAGCGTTACGTCAGGATAGAATCAAGCAAGGTCGGTCAGAAAATCCTATAAAAATTGGAGTCGCATCCAATATCAATATTTCATTAGGCTCAGATTTTATTAAGGTTGGACCCGCGCGGGTGGTAATATTTACGACACCACAAACATCTATAAGCCAAATTGAACAATTCCGCGCTCACGGTGTTGAAGTGTTTGTTGAAAATTCTGCACAAGTTGATTTGACAAACATGATGCACACCTTGAAAAAAATTGGTGTTGATTCTTTAATGGTAGAAGGCGGCGGCACAATTAATTTTGAACTGATGCGTTTGGGCTTGGTGGATGAATTGATGATTTATATTGCGCCCATGATTTTTGGTGGTGCACATTCTCCGACAGTAGCAGATGGTTTTGGATTAATCCGCGAACATGTCTTAAGTTTAAAGTTATCTCACGTTGAACAATGGGAAGACGGCGGCGTAATTCTTCGATATAAATTTTTGTAGAGGTAACACTATGACGACCACAACACATGAAAAAGTACAACTTTTGATTCAAGAAGATTTAAGTCAATTATCGGTGCGTATTGAAGCGATTGCTGATTTGCCAACGCGCTTTGGTGATTTTCACATCGTCGCTTTTTCAAATAATTTAGATAATAAAGAACACGTTGCAATTTTCAAAGGTGATATTTTGAGTGCTGAAAATGTGCCCGTGCGTTTACATTCAGAATGTTTAACAGGCGATGTAATGGGTTCGTATCGCTGTGATTGTCGCGACCAATTAGAACATGCTTTGAAAAAAATAAATAAATTGAAACAAGGTGTTGTTTTGTATCTTCGTCAAGAAGGTCGTGGTATTGGTTTAACCAATAAAATTCGCGCGTATAGTTTGCAAGACCAAGGTTTAGATACAGTTGAAGCAAATGTTGCTTTAGGTTTTCGTGATGATGAACGCGATTACACCATTGCCGCTGAAATGTTGAAAGCGTTAAAAGTTAATTCAGTACGATTGATGACCAACAACCCTAAAAAAATTGAACAATTAAAATCACATGGCATCAACGTCACCGAACGTTTGCCACACATTTTGCCAACCAACAAACACAATCGTGCTTACTTGAAAACCAAAGTTGTTAAATCAGGTCATCTGATTGATTTTCACTGGGAAGCGAATGAATAAAAATATCATCATCACAGGCGCAACTGGCACGCTCGGAAGTTTAGCCTCCAAAGTTTTTGCAATGCAAGGTCATAATTTAATTTTGATGGGAACAAATCAAAATAAATTAGATTCATTAGCAAAAGACTTAAATTTACCAAGCAATAGATTTTTAAACCAAGCCCTTGACTTAACGAACGCAGACGCTCTTCAAACTTCGGTGGAAACTGCTCTTTCCAAATTCGGCAGTATCCATGCCTTATTCCACCTCATCGGCGGCTGGGTCGGTGGCAAAACATTTACTGATACATCATACGATGATTTGGAATTTATGCTCAATCAGCATGTTCGTTCCACGTTTAATTTATTCAAATCATTATCAAAGCCTTTGTCTGGAAATAACTGGGGACGTGTGATTATCGTCTCTGCTTCTACGGTCACAAATCCGCCTGGAAAATCTGGCGTTTATACAGCCACCAAAGCCGCACAAGAAAATATGGTCTTGAGTTTGGCAAGTGAATTGAAAGAATATAAAGTGACAGCCAATATCATTCAGGTCAAAGCGATTGATGTGGAAAACAAAGGCAAAGGCACAACGCCAGCGGAAATTGTCTCTGCAATGCAATATCTGTTTTCGGATGAAGCGGGGAAAATTAGTGGAGCGAGAATTCCGTTATATTAAAAAAGAGACTGTCAAATTAACAGTCTCTTTTTACTTGTCTACCTGTATCCAAGCATTGTGGGCGCTAAGGGACTCGAACCCCTGACCTTCTCGGTGTAAACGAGACGCTCTAACCAACTGAGCTAAGCGCCCAAGGGATTTGCATTATAGCATGGGATTTCGGTAATTGACAATTGATAACTTACGATTGAGAATTACACCTGAATTGTTAATTGTCCATTATCAATTATCCCCTATCAATGGCGTTATAATCACAACATCAAATAGGAGAAAACCGATGACCGAAATCAAACCACTAAACTGGGCTCCCGCTGAAGGTATTGGCTATTCCGTCATTCGTCGTGGCGATGGCGGCATGACATTAACTTTCACAGACCTTTCAGATGCCACCATGAAACATTGGCACGAATTTGCTTTAGAACATTTACTCGGCTCAGACCGCCGCACACGCAATTTATATGATTTGCGCCAAGTGAAAGAATTCCCTGAGCAATCCATCCGTTTTGCAGTGGATGCAAATAGTGACCCTTCTGCAAGAAATATTCGTGTGGCAGTGGTTGTTGAAAATGAAAGCGTGGCTGATGGCATTCGTAAAGTGGCGGCGCTTGCTGAAACTGGGCTTGCCTCTGCGATGAAAATTTTTACAGACATCAACGAAGCCGAAGCATGGCTGGCTCGTCCGCTTGACCAAATTCCGTAAATAAAAATGCAAATCGGGAAGTTCACATTTGATTGGGGCAAGCGTACCTATATTATGGGAATCTTGAATGTGACTCCCGATTCATTTTCTGGTGATGGTCTCCTATCCCCCTCTCCCGATTTTGGGAGAGGGGCTAGGGGTGAGGGCAACGCAACGCTTCAATCTAAGTGGATGCTTGATTCTGGTGCTGACATCTTAGACATCGGGGGAGAATCGACAAGACCTGGCTCCCAGCCTGTAACTGTGGATGAAGAATTAGAACGAGTTATTCCTGTGATTCATTCTATTCATAAAAATTTTCCAAACGCATTAATTTCAATTGATACTTATAAATCTCAAGTTGCAGAAGAAGCGATTAAACATGGCGCACATATCGTCAATGATGTGTGGGCGTTGCGTGCTGACTCAAACCTTGCAAATATCGTTGCAAAATATAATGTGCCAGTGATTTTGATGCACAATCGTAGTAACCCTGCCAGTGTGGAAGTAAGAGAAAAACTTGGTGCTACATATATTGGTGCAGAGTATGAAAACTTGATTGAAGATGTGAAACGAGAATTATTATCAAGTGTAGAGATTGCAAAAAAGGCTGGGATTAAAGAAAATGCAATTTGGCTAGACCCAGGCATCGGCTTTGGAAAGAAGCGTGAGCATAATCTAGAATTAATCAACAGGTTAGATGAAATCAAAAAGTTAGGCTATCCCCTTTTGTTAGGCACATCTAGAAAATCATTTATCGGTTTTACATTAGACTTACCGCCCGAAGAAAGAATCGAAGGCACAGCATCAACGATTGCAATTGGAATCGCACGCGGCGCAGATATGATTCGTGTGCATGATGTAAAAGAAATGGCGCGTGTTGCGAAAATGACGGATGCGATTGTGAGAACATAATGACATCAGATTATTCAAAAGAATTATTGCGTAACGGAATCATTGATGCAAAAAGCGGAAATAAAAGTTCTGCACGCCATTATTTAGACCGTGCGATTTATATGGCGCGTTCACACGATGCCATAGCCGAAGCATGGTTTTGGATGAGTGAAGTTGCAGAAAATAATGAAGAAAAACGTAAGGCATTAGAAAATTGTTTAAGCCATGATTTACGCCATACACGTGCACGCCGTTCATTAGCAATTTTAGAGGGAAAAATAAAAAGTGACGAAGTGATTAACCCTGATAACTTACCACCAGCACCACAAGGTTTACGTGAAGCGGATGCACAAAGATTTATGTGTCCGAAATGTGGCGCACGTATGTCCTTTGCGCCTGATGGTTCTTCAAGTTTGGTTTGTGATTATTGTACAAATCAACATGCACTTGGTTTACATAAAAATAATGAAGAAAAAGATTTTATTGTTGCAATGGCAACCATGAAGGGACATGGCAAGCCATTGCAAGAGCAAGCCTTTCATTGCAATGGTTGCGGCGCAGAATTTATTTTGCCATCCAAACAAATTTCATCGAGTTGTGCCTATTGTGACTCGCCACATGTGATTAGATTAGAAAACACAAAAGATTTACTCGCGCCAGATGCTATCATTCCATTTGCATTTGATAATAAACAGGCTACAAAATACTTGATTGAGTGGGTTGAGAAAAATAAAATCAAACCAGAAAAAAAAGTAGAGATTCCACGCGGACTATATCTGCCATTATGGACATTTGACATCGGCGGTTCGATTGGATACACAGGCGAAATGATTCAATATGAAGATGAATTTTTCGGCGAAAAAAAACAAAAGAAAGTCATTCGAGTCAGTGATGAATATCCTATTATCGTAGATGATTATCCAATCCCTGCTTCACGAAAATTATCTTCTGTGTTCCATGAATTAATTCCCACCTTTGACTTGAAAGCACTCAAACCTTACGACCCGCGCTTTCTATCCAGTTGGCTGGCG
This sequence comes from Anaerolineales bacterium, assembly GCA_016789345.1. Lineage (GTDB taxonomy): Bacteria > Chloroflexota > Anaerolineae > Anaerolineales > Villigracilaceae > Villigracilis. The sequence continues at coordinate 27,051 of JAEURG010000077.1, forward strand.
GAAATTTATGATGTTCCAATGGCAGATGCTTCTTTAGATGCACGCAGTATGGCATATAAAAAATATAAAAATGAAATGTCATATCTCATCAGTAGTGTAAAAATTATTCACACATCATCCGCAAAAATTACAGTCGAGTCGTTCAAACTGAATTTACTCCCCGTGTGGATGACCGAAATCCCCTTCGGTGGACGTGAGCATTTGGTGCTGATTAATGGTCAGAACGGATTTGTGGAAAGCGATTTGGATGATGGGAAAGAAGATGGCAGGTTATTCAGTTGGCTTGGAGATTTGCTGAAAGATTAGCATAACAACGTGGGGTAAAATTATTAAATGGATTTTGACTTTCAGGTTCGATTAGCAGCTTTTCAATGGCTTTCAGAACAAGTCAATTTGCATGGGGATGTTCTATCAAGAAAAACGCTGGAAAAAGGATTTGAGTTTCAAAATCAAAGAATCTCACTTGTTGCTCCGCAAGGAATTTTCAAACCACAAATACTTGATTTACCACTTACTATAACAACGGCACCAAAAGGTCCTTATGATGATTACTTTGGCTCTGATGGGTTTTTGTTATACAAATATCGTGGTATTGACCCAA
>JAEURG010000098.1 GCA_016789345.1 Anaerolineales bacterium
TGCAAAAGCAAAATTAGTGATTACCGCTACACAAATGCTTGAGTCTATGATTCAAAACCCGCTTCCGACTCGCGCCGAAGCATCCGATGTCGCCAACGCAATTTTTGATGGTACTGACGCAGTGATGCTTTCTGCGGAAACCGCTTCAGGCGAATATCCAGATTTAGCAGTTGAGATGATGTCGCGCATTGTTATCGAAGCGGAGTCACATTTCAAAGAGTGGGGAAGTCGCCAAGATGGCAGAGCAGGTTTGGGCAAGAGTGATGCGGCATCTATGGCACGCGCGGCAAATGCTTTAGCCAGTGACCCAGATGTTAAAGGTATCGCCGTATTCACTATGCAAGGTCGTTCAGCATGGCTTATGTCGAAGGCACGTCCACCCAAACAAATTCTTGGTTTTACGCCAGAACGAAATACATTGAATCAACTTGCGTTTTTGTGGGGCGTTGAACCACATCTCGTGCGTTATGCAGGCTCGCTCGATGACATGATTGCCGATGTTGATTCTGTTTTGTTGAAATCAGGAATTGAAAAAGGAAATCAAGTGGTGTTGGTGTGCGGATATCCAATCGGCGACCAACGCCCGCCAAACATGGCATTACTTCACACCGTTGGAAGTGAACCGACTGTAAAACTCGTGCGTAAACTTGCCGAAAATAATGTTGGGAAGTAACCCGCTTCTTTCTTCGGGGATGTTTGATTCTGTTTCATCAAAATTTGTTTTAACTTCAATATAAGCGACAGTCATTTTCAAAATGACTGTCACTTATTATTTCTCAAATGTCGCAATCAAAATCCCAATCGTGATTAAGACTCCACCAAAGATAAATAATGGCGTAATTGTTTCTGATAAAAAGAACCAACCTAATAACGTGCCGACTACAGGTTGAGCAAAAAAAGTTAATGAAGCAACCGCGGCGGGTAATTCGGCAAAAGCATAATTCCATAAGAACATTGCTACTGCTGTTGAGATAATTCCTAAAAATAATAATCCGCCAATAATTCCAATTGTGATTTCGCCAACACCTTGTGTATTGATTTCCCAAACGCTAAACGCAATGCTGGTTGGTAAACCACCTAATAACATAATCGTACTTGACGTTAGTAAATCTGCTCCTTTAGAAACTTTGCGCACCAAAACAGAATACAAAGCCCATGTTAAACCCGCCGCAAATAGACTCATATTTCCCAAAAACAAAGAGGATGATAATTCAGCAGTTCGCGGGTCAATGACTGCTAATACGCCCATTGTTGAAATTACCAAAGCAATGATTCGTTGCCAAGTTGTTTTCTCGCCCAATAAAAATGGAGCAAACAATAAAACAAACGCTGGCGTGGTAGATGTAATCAACGCCCCATTCGATGCTGTTGAAAGTTTTGTGCCAACAAATTGAAAGCCAAGTGAAATTCCATAACCTACAAAACCAACCCAAAAGCTTGTCCAAAAAAAATCTTTTGTGATATTTGTTTTTGAATTTCTGAAATATATTACAACTCCTAAAGCCATTGCACCCATAAGTAAACGCAAAGTCAACAACGAAAATGGGGGAATGATTTCCAAAACAACTTTACTAATAACATACATGCCGCCCCAAATGGAAGCGGCAGTTAAACCTGAAATTAATCCTGTAAATGAATTGTGCTTATGCATAAGTCCCCGATTATACCGAAATCCCAGTTATGCTCTGTTTTAATTTATGTAGAAGTACTCACCCAATTCCATGCCAGCCATATAACCATTCCATTAAACACCAAACTGACAGCCAACAAAAATTTATCATACATAGATGGGTAAGAGGGAATACCGATTAAGTTGAATAACAAAAAGAATGTCGCCACAATAATATTTGCCCAACGATTCACGGGGTAATCTAAAAATACAGAGAACACCACCATAAGAATTGGAATCAACATTAACACTGCCGCCACCATCCACATCCATGAAGCGGCAGGTTGACCTGCCATTTCGCCTGGCTTTGCATCTCCACTAAAAATTCTTAACACATCGCCTAACAAATAAGTGAGCATAGTGGCAATCCATAAAACCGAAAGTTTGATTTGTATATCTTCCATTTTATTTTCCTTTATATGTGTCACCCTGAGCCGTTGGTCGAGTAGGATGAAGTCCGTATCGAGACCAAGCGAAGGGTCTCTAAGATAATCTCAGAGATTCTTCGCCACAAAGAGCAAGTACGTGGCTCAGAATGACACAACTATCTTTCCGCTTGCATGCCCTTTTTCTAACTGACGAAACGCATCTGGTGTTTTCTCAAATGGATAACTTTTCTCAATCACAGATTTTATTTTGCCATCTTCGATTAATTTTTTAACCAACATCAAATCATCTTGGCTTGGTTTTGCTAACAAATTCCCCATTTTCTTTTCAGTGCCTAAAGTCACTACCATTCCCAAAAGCATAGACTCAAAAATTTGTTTCATCGTGCCACCAGTGCAAACATATACGCCTTTTGAAGTTAATGCGCCTTTATAGTCTGTCAGCGGATGATAGCCATTTGTCCCTAGAATTAAATCATACTGTTTATTATTTTTCGTAAAGTTTTCTTTGGTGTAATCAATCACATGGTCTGCGCCTAACGCGCGAACCAGTTCTACATTTTTTGTGCTGCACACCGCCGTCACTTCCGCACCAAATGATTTTGCAATTTGCACAGCGAATGTTCCCACTCCGCCCGAAGCGCCATTGATTAAGACTTTTTGACCAGATTGAATCTTGCCATTGTCTCTGAGACCTTGCAATGCGGTGACTGCCGCCATTGGCACCGCAGCCGCTTCTTCAAATGACACGTTGGCAGGTTTCAGCACTGCAGCATTTTCTTTAGCAGAAGCATACTCCGCCAATCCGCCCCACCCACTTACTGATAAATCTGCAAATACATCATCGCCAACTTTGAATTGTTTTACATCTTTTCCAACTGCTTCAACTATTCCTGATGTATCTGCCCCTAAAATTGTTCTCTGCGGTCTTTTAAGCCCAGCCTCAAAGCGGAGCATGAACGGCTCGCCCTTCAAAAAATAAGCATCCGCTTTATTAAGCGAAACCGCACGAACTTTGACTAAAATCTCATCATCTTTTGGGCTTGGTTTTTGTACTTCCTCTAACTTTAGAACATCAGGTGTTCCATACTCACGATAAACAAACGCCTTCATTTAAGTAAATCTCCTTGTTAAGATAATGCTTTCTTTACGCTTTACTTAACAAAAAGTTTCAAAAATAAAGTATCTATATTTATTAATCTCACGCCAAATACCATTTCAATACTCGTAAAGCACGCAACGTATTCCAGCGGCTTGGTTTGCCTTCGCCTTCGTTTATCTCGACTGGCATGATGCCCTCATATTGAACATCAAGAATCCATTTTCCGTCATTATCACGTTTTGACATGACTACTTCAATCGCATCTGCTATTCGTTCATCAGGTGTGACATTGGCATTACGCATGTACTCAAGCCCGCGCAAGATATCATATCGCCACCATGTTGGGAAAGCGAAGTTTGCCCAGACATTTCCGCCTTTGCGGTCTTTTTCTATTATTTCGCCAGTTGACTTTCGTTTGAAGAGATAGCGTTCAAGAATGTATTCCTGTCCGCGCAAGCGTGCTGCAGTAACTTCTTTATTTTCCTTATTCATTTTTTCATACGCTAATAAAGCCTCTAACACACAGATGGTCGTGTTGAATGATGAACGCGTTGAGCCGTTTTCCGCTTCGCAATTCCAACCGCCATCTGGTAACTGCTCATGGAGCAATCGCTTAATAATGCCGTTGACATCTTGACCGAAGTATTCGCCCGCCGTCGCCACTTGACCATTGATGCACGGTTCTATTTCGCCAGTGAAAAATGAGTTGTTATCACACTCTGGCGGACCTGAATCTTTCCATGTTACATACTCACTGACGAGTCTTAATGCATGTTGTGCTTCTGCACTTGCTGGGTCAAGCCCTAGATGAGTCAAAAGCCATAATACATGCATTGTGGAGTTCCATCCATGATTCCATGCTATGCCTGCCCACTTGCCATCATTTCCTTGTAAAGTGAGTAGTTGCGCTCCCCAGCCCTCTGTAGCGACCTTTGCACGTTCTTTCGCAACTTCATCAGCAGGCGCATCCATTAAATCTTGCATCACTTGCCAGCGAATCGAAGGGTCAGAATCAAGCAACCAGTCTATGACTGATTGGTTTGGTTGATAATTTTGTTGTTTAGGTGAATGAGCCATAGTTTTCTATTCTCCATCAACTCTACTTCTGAATTTTTTTATGTCACCCCGTTTTTTCTTTTCGCTCAATCTCTTCTCTTTCGATGCCTTCGTTGCTTTTGTTTTTTTACGAATTTTTGGTTTCACACTTGCTTTTTGAATCAACTCATAAAATTTTGCAATTGCATCTTCACGGTTTTGTTCTTGGGTGCGGAAACGTTTGGCTTCGAGAATCAAAATGCCATCAGCATTGACTCGTTTTCCTGCTAACAGAATCAAGCGTCCCTTAGTATCTGAGGCGAGGTTGGGAGAATTGAAAATGTCGAAGCGCAGTTGAACAGCTGTGGCAACTTTATTTACATTTTGCCCGCCTGGTCCCGAAGCACGGATATATTCCAATTGAATTTCTGAATCAAGATTTTTCATTTCCCCAAAATTATAACAAGATTGTAGGGGCACGATATATCGTGCCCCTACAATAAAATTTAGAACATCAACGCATTAACTTTTTCAATCATTGCTTTGTCAGGTCGCAAATCTGATTCAGTCAAACGACTCAGCGGTGTATCAACCAAATTATAAGTATCAGTGAGTGTTGGTTTTTCAGGGTTGACATAAATCAAACCAGTTAACAACCAATTATTTTGTGCTGAAATATTTGAAACTCGCAAGGCTTCTTCTTTATTAGTGGGGTCGTATCCTTTTTCAAGATTTTTTAAAATGACATGCGAACCATCATGCAATGCCACTTCACGAATTTCACCCGCTTCCATTTCACGTTCAAGCATAATTTCATTGCGTGGTGGAACATACGAAATTTCATGCAATGGTTGTTCGTGTTCTTTGCCCCAAGCATACGAGTGATATGCAGTGGCTTGGTCATTGAAAGTAACACACGGACTAATAATATCCAACACGGCAATACCATGATGTGAAAGCGCGGCTTTGAGTAATTCTTTCACTTGTTTTGGATTGCCTGCAAATGAACGCGCCACAAACGTTGCATTAGAAATAATCGCTTCCATACAAATATCAACAGGCATGTATGGGTTTTCACCTTGCTTCTTTAACTGTAAACCTTTTTCAGCAGTGGCAGAAAATTGTCCTTTGGTGAGTCCGTACACACCATTGTTTTCAATAATGTAAATCATGTTTACATTACGGCGCATCACATGTTTGAATTGACCCATGCCAATGCTGGCTGTATCACCATCACCAGATACTGCAATGCCACGCATACCTGCATTTGCAAATAATGCACCCGTTGCAATCGATGGCATACGTCCGTGCAAACTATTGAATCCAAATGTACGATTCAAAAAGTATGTCGGTGATTTGGATGAACATCCAATCCCACTGAATTTCAAAACATCTTCTGGCACAATATCCATTTCATACAATGCAGAAATAATTTGATTTGAAATTGAGTTATGTCCACAACCCTGACACAAAGTAGTCGGGTTGCCACGATAATCATTTTTTGCTAAACCAGCGCGATTCACATTCGAAGGCGCACCCGCCATAGGAAGAGTAGTTTCAGTTACCATAATTTTTGACTCCTATTTCTTTTTCGCGGTTGACTTTTTCTTAGTCACCGCTTCTTTACTTGACTTTACACTTGGGTTTGCACCATTTACATTTTTCTTAGCTTCTGCTTTTTGCTTTTCGCTTTCTGCCTTTTGGTATTTTTCCAAAATTCCATCACGAACCCAAGTTGCAGAAGCAGGCAAACCATCATGATATGCTACAGACTTAAACTTCATCGCAAATTGTGGATATTCTGCCAACAAAATTTTATACAACTGCCCGTCACGGTTTTGTTCCACAACCATAATTTGATTGTGCTTTTCAATAAAACTTGTCACTTCATCTGTAAATGGAATAGCACGCAAACGTAAGAAATCAGATTTGATTCCATTTTCTTTATCTAATAAATGTTGTGCTTCGAGAATCGCATTTTCAGTTGAACCGAAAGCCAGAATACCAATATCAGCACCTTTGACTTCTCGTAATACGGGTTTCGGCATAAAGTTTTTTGCACTTTCGAATTTCTTCTTCAACCGTTCCATGTTGCGGATGTAAACATCAGAATCTTCTGTATATTTTGCATATTCATCATGTCCAGTTCCGCGTGTGAAATAAGCACTGGTTGGATGTTTGTTACCAGGAATCGTTCGGTAGGGGATACCATCACCATCTTTATCGAGGTAACGCCCCCAATTACCTTTCAATTCTTCTAAATCTTTTTCCCAAAGAACTTTACCTCTATCCATCGGAACATCAGGATATTGAAATGGCTTGCTCATCCATTGATTCATACCAATATCTAAATCACTCAATACAAATATAGGTGTTTGCAAACGTTCGGCAATGTCAAATGATTTCCAACCGAATTCAAAACATTCATCTAACGTACCGGGCAACAGAATAATAGATTGCGTATCACCATGACCGATTGAATAAACAAAGGTTAAATCTGCTTGTGAGGTACGAGTCGGCAAGCCGGTGCTAGGTCCGATGCGTTGAATATCCCAAATCACCACAGGCACTTCGGAATAATATGCCAAACCTGCAAATTCAGTCATCAAAGAAATTCCAGGTCCAGAAGAAGATGTCATAGCGCGTAAACCGCTCCAGCCTGCACCAATCGCCATGCCTAATGCGGCGAGTTCATCTTCTGCTTGAATGACTGCGTATGTTTTCTTTCCATCTTCACGCTTGCGGAGCATCGGCAAATAATCAATCACGGCTTCTGCTAATGATGAAGCAGGTGTAATCGGATACCAAGCCGCGAATTGAATGCCACCAAAAATAGAACCAATTGCGGCGGCAGTATTGCCATCGGTCATGATTAAATCTTTGGTCGCATCCATTGGCTCTAAATAAAATGGGTCTTTCTTTTCAAAATTATTTTTTGCATAATCCGCGCCAACTTTAACCATGTTGAAATTCATATCAATTGGTTTTTGTTTGCCTTTGAAGTGGAAACTTAACGCAGTGTGTATCGTTTCCAAATCCATGTTAATCATGTACGCCAATGCGCCAACATAAATCATGTTTCCAACCAAATCACGAAAATCACTTGGGATGCTCGTATCAGCACGAACAAGACTCTTAATTGGCAAAGGATAAATAGCAATATCTGTACGATTGATTCCAAATTTAATATCGTCAGCGTAGAAAAATGCTCCGCCAGCAGAAACAGATGCCAAGTCTTTGGCAAATGAATCGGGGTTAATCGCAATCACAATGTCGTTCGATTCTTGACGCGCAATAAACCCATCTTTGTTAACACGAATCGTGTACCAAGTTGGTAACCCTTGAATGTTGGATGGAAATAAATTTTTTCCTGAAACAGGAATTCCCATTTTGAAGATGGCTCTCAAAATGGTATTGTTGGCTGTAGAACTTCCTGAACCATTTTTTGTGCCGACTGTAATTGAAAAATCGTTTACTTTTTTATTCATTGATTTCCTCGTAAATTATGGACGATGATATAAAAGGTCTGTATGTTTCACTAACGCTTCATACCCGACCTCAAACTGGTTATTGCAAATTGACTCAATCATCACTTGATGATATTTCCAAACTTCTTGCAAATATTCATAACTGCCTGCGTACATATTCAACCCGACGGCTTCGTATGCTCCCCAATATGCTTCTAGAACTCCAATCACAAACGGATTATCCAATCTGCTAAAAATCATCAAATGTAATTTGCGGTGTTCTTCATGTGGCACTTGAATGTTTGCGCGATTTAGTTTTTCCCACGCTTTGTTTAAGATATTTTTTAATTCTGTTTTATCTTCATCTGTTAATAACTGAACGGCTTCGTGCCAATATGCCGCTTCTAAATGATTTCGCATCTCTGCAAATTTTTTGAAATGCTCATCATTCAACGCCAGTGCATAACCTAAACTTTGCCGAATCGCTGGCGCAAACGAATATTCCAAACGGCGTGTACCAGTTTTGGGTTTGACTTCTACAAAGCCAAGCGCACGCGCTACTTCTAACTGTTCACGCAACGATGCCACACTGATATTTAATTCTTTGCTTAAATCATTCAAAGAGGGGAGTTTGTCATCCGCTTCTTGATGTGAAGCCAAATAACGAAGAAATTCAGAAATGTTGGGTGATATTCGTTCTCTAAGCATAAAATTCGATTAATCTGATTAATCATATTTTACGCACAAACTAACTTTCGTCAAGTTAAAAAACTGGATTTGAAATTTACCACTCAGCATCTTTTGTTGTATTCAAGCCTGCATGTTTACCCACCCTTTTATACATGGTTACATTTGTAAACGGTTCACCTAAAATACCATCGTGAATTGCCCATGAGCGTTTGCGAATACTTTCAGCAGAATCTTTTTTACGAAATATATTTGAATCATCCAATTGATTATATAAATCACCATTAGGTCTAAAACCCGCATCAATACTTTCCATCAAGCGTTTACCAACTTGATAGGCAAAACCATATCTCTCAAACAAAATTGCATTGTGATAATACAAAGGCTCAATGAAATACATGTCATGCCCTAATGTGACTGCAAACTCTTCAAACTTTTCAATTGCTTGACCTAACATTCGCAACCCGCGTCTTATCTGACCTGGGGCTAATCCTGCTTCTAAGGCTTTTGATTCGGCTTCAACATTTCTTTTTAGAATCCCAAATTTTGTTGGTGAGCCATCAGGCATCTTATCCACATCGAAGCGCGGGGCTTCAGGGTCATTAAGAATATATAACAAAATATGAATTTGCCCGCTGATGGTATCAGTCATATGAGCATACAGAATCGGGTCAGGGAAATCCACCTTATGAAACAAACTCATTTCTACATCAGTTGAGCCAGAAGCAAAACGAAACTGCAAAAGGTTTTGTCCAGCGGCAGAAGTTAAAGGTGGAATGTTAAATTTTTCTAACAAGGCTTGCGGAATATAACGAGAATACATCGCTCGCTTTTCGCGTTCGGGTAATAAGTTGATTCCGCCAATGGTTGAAGGAGGCATAGTTTTAGTTTCCTAGTTTACTGGTTTGTTAGTTTACTAGTTAACCAGCCAACTAGCAAACTATTCAACTATCTAACTCTCATCGCACGTTCTTTATCTCTGGCTTCATCACGCTTTGCAATCGTAGCGCGTTTGTCGTAGGCTTTTTTGCCTTTGGCTAAGGCAATTTCAATTTTGGCACGCCCATCTTTGAGATACACTTTTGTTGGCACAATCGTCATACCTTTAATGCGAACGTTATTCCACAATTCGCGGATTTGTTTTTTGTGCAATAGCAAACGGCGTTTACGCTTTGGTTCGTGATTGAAAAATTTTCCTGCTTGGTCATACGGGGCAATGTGCGCTTCAATCAGCCAAGCATTTTGACCATTTTCTACATCCACGTATGCTTCTTGAATACTGATTTGACCCGCGCGAATAGATTTAATCTCTGAGCCTTGCAGGGCAATACCTGCTTCAAATTTTTCAAGCAGAGTGTATTCAAAACTGGCTTTACGGTTGTTGGCGACGATTTTTATTTCTTCAGACATGAAGTGATTTTAGCATTAATATCTTTATTTTCTCAAAATAAAGAAGCCTGATAGAAAACGCATCACGCCAAATAGTATGAGTGCGGGCGTGAGTCCGATGGCATCGCCGATTAATGGTCCAGCGATAGAACTAGCAAGAATGGCAAAATTCAAAACAATTGTGTACCAAGCCAAGTGGGATGGACGGTCATGTGGTGGGATATGTTCTAGCATGTAATTGGCATAGGCACCGTTGACGAGTGCGAATAAAAATCCGCCGAAGAAAGAAATCAAATAAAACTGAAAGACATCTTGTGCGAATGCTAAAGTGAGTGGATAAAAACCGACTCCGACTGCGCCCCAACCTGTTACACGCTTGTGACCAAATCTTTGCACGATGCGCCCTAGTTGTGTGGAAGAAAGCAAAACGGTTGAATAATATAAGGCTGTGCCGATACCGATGTGATTATCGTTAAGATGTAAGACATTGACGTTGTAAAGCGGATATAGCGGTGTAGAAATATATTGTGCTAAATGAAAGAATAGTAAACCAAGCAATACTTTGCGGAATGGGGTTTTCCAAATATCAAGCCGAAGAGTAGACTCAGGCTTGATTGCAGAATCAGGCAACAATTCAGAAAGAGGCGGTGTTCTTTCTTCCAATGGTTTGACATGATAAATATGATAACTACTCATCGCCGCGCCGAATGCACCAATCGCAAAAATGATTTGATAGCCTTCGGTGAATGGGGTGTTATCTAAAATGTAACCTGCGATTAACGACGATAGCATATATGCAATTGCGAAGGTGACGTTGCGGGTGCCTGCCACGCGCGCACGAAAACGGTCGGGGACGGCTTCTGCAAACAAAGCATTAAAGCCAACTCCTAATGGCGTGAGCGGAATTGCCATCAAAAATGTTATGACAATTAAGGACCAAATTTGACCTTGCGCGTTAAATATCCATGGTAGGGGAATCCAAAATAAATAGCCGATGCGAAATAAAATTGATGACCAAAAAACTGCACGACCTGTGTGACGTTTACTAATCCAATGCCCGGCGGGAATGGCGAGAAATAATGTGACGATGGCTGAGCCAGCAGTTAACAAGCCGATTTGTAAACCAGTTGCTCCTAAACGTGCGGCATAAATATTTAAAAAGTTAACGGCAGTGCCACTTAACACACCGAACCAGGCAATGTCTAAATATAAGTTTGTGAAGTTTGAACGATATTTTTCTGGAATGTCGGATTGTCGAAATAGGTTGAAAGGCATGGCAAAGATTATAACAAGCCTGTAACTACTTGCTTAAGGTATTCTTATGTAATCGAATCTAAAACATCTTGCATTCTCGCCTCAATGATATGCCTCAAATGCAGACCATTCCATTAAGCTCTGCAATTACGATTAATGCGAAACAACCAAATTTCACCAATCATAAGTTACTCTGTTTTGTTAGTGCTATTCTTTATTGCCTTAGTGTTTTTTGAGATAAGATCTTTCATGTTATCTCCTTTTTCTATCCCGTTCCAAACTGCCTATCACCAGCATCACCAAGCCCAGGCACAATATAGCCTTTTTCATTTAAGTGACTATCAATTGCGGCGACATAAATATCAATATCAGGGTGAGCGGTTTGCATGGCTTTGATTCCTTCGGGTGCGGCAATCAGACCGACATATTTAATTTTCTTCACGCCCCATTTTTTCAAAATGTCAGCAGTAGCAGTGGCTGAACCTCCAGTAGCAAGCATTGGGTCAAGAATGAGGCAGACCGCAACACGCGGGTCAATTGGCAATTTGTTGTAATACTCCACAGGCTGTAAAGTTTTTTCATCACGATACAAACCAATATGCCAAACTTCAGCCGATGGCATTAATTCCCAAATGCCTTCCACCATGCCAAGTCCTGCTCGCAAAATTGGAACCAAGCCAATTTTTTCTTTTAATTGTTGCGCCTTCATCTTTTGAAGTGGGGTTTCAATTTCAATTTCGTTTGTTTGTAAATTGGCAGTGGCTTCATAAGCAAGCAAACCTGCAATCTCTCTCACCAATTCACGAAATTTTTTCGGCTCGGTATTTTTATCACGCAACCTTGAAAGTTTGTGCGCTACCAACGGATGTTTTGATTCTTGCACTGTCGACATATTGCCTCCAAAAGATTTTTGCTGATTATAGTTTGAATTTTGAAATTATTTTCGCCGAATCTCGCCAGTTAAATCTGTACCTTGTGCAACCGTATTAAAAACTGTTCCATATTGTTTGATGTTTTTATGTAACAAATCAAGCCGATGGTCTTCTTCATTTGTATCAACAATAATTTCATACGTGATAGATTCCATCTTCGGTGGAACATCTTGCCGCACACCATGTAATTTAATTTCTACGCCAGCATATTGAAAATTTAATACAGGCGCAACGCGTTCCATGCCTTTTATCATGCAAGCCGATATTGCCGCCAAAAGCAATTCGGCTGGGTTGAAAGCATTTGGGTTGCCTGCTAAATTTGTATCTAAATCAATTTTTGCATTTTTACAATATGAAACCGAAACTTCATGGCTAAGCCATTCTGAGCGCACATCAAACGTTAATTTTTGAGGTTGTGTCATTTTTTCTCCTTTACGAAAAAACAAACAAGACGATTACAAAGCCAACGCATAAAACGATGAATATCGTTAAGCAAGTTGGGATGAGCCATCTCAGCCAAGTCCACATCGCAAATAAATTCCACGCGCGGATTGCAATGGGTTGAGATTTTCTTAAGATGTCAACCGCTTCAACTTCTACGGGGCGGCTTGATTCTGTTTTCTTCAAATTTGTTTTTACCTTCGGCTGTGACTTAATGCGTAAGTGTTCTGGAATGGTTAAATTCGTCCCGCAATACATACAAGACATATACTTCAAACCTGCTTCGGCTTGATTTGGTGCGCCACATGCAGAACATTGAAATGATTGAGTCATCTTTACCTAAGAAAAACGCGGAATTTCAATTCCGCGTTTGGTTTCATTTAATTGAATGCAAAAATGCTCGCAAATATTCCGATAATAATCGGAAGCATTGTCAACAAAATAATAATCATCACAAAAGCAGTAATTCCACATCCCAGCCACAATGACCATTTCATATATGACTTGCTCATATTCATAGCATCTTTCATCATGTCTGGATAAACCTGATACACCCCGCCACTTTGATTATATGAATACGATTGTGAACTGCTTAATGCATCTACTGTATATTTTGCATCTGATTCGTTTTGACCTGTCAGTGCAACATATTTCTTGATGGCTTCATCTTTATTTCCGCTTTGCGCCAAATTGACCACTTCACCCCATTGCTTTCCATACCCAACCATCGAACTGTATTCGATTCCGCTAAATAGACTTTGTGCCTCGGCTGGTTTTTCTTTTGTGCGTAAACTTTCAGGGATAACAATTGCATTTGAGCAATACGGGCATTTCATAGAACTCTGACCACTTGGCGGGTCAACGGGTCCGCCACAAGCAGGGCATTTCAATAATTTCATAGTGTAATCAGGCATGGCGCAATCTCCAAATTAATAATAACCACATTATACGCCTGATGAGTTTTGCCGTAGACTTACTTTTGTACTCCCATAATGTTGGTAGAATTGACTCAATTTCATTTCTGGAGATGACTCGTACATGACAGAACAGTTTACTTTTGGTGGCGAAATCGTTTGGAGACCATCACCTCAACAAATCGAACACGCCAACCTGACCAAGTTTATGCATTTGCACAACATAAAAGATTTTGATGAACTCATGCAAAAATCTACCAGTGATGTGGCTTGGTTTACTGATTCAGTTTTGAAATTTTTAGACATTCAATTTTATGAGCCATATTCCAGAGTCGTGGATTTATCCGAAGGCATTCAATTCCCTAAATGGTGTATTGATGCAAAAATGAACATCGTCCACAATTGCGTGGATAAATATGCTGTAGGGGCGAGGCATGCCTCGCCCGCTATTGCTTTTGAAGGCGAAGAGGGAATTACACGAACCCTAACTTACGAACAACTTTATAAAGAAGTAAACAAAACTGCTAATGGACTTCGCTCGCTTGGTTTGGGCAAAGGCGATGCGATTGGTATTTTTATGCCAATGACTCCAGAAATTGTGATTGCGTTATTAGCCATTGCAAAAATTGGTGGAATTATTTTGCCATTGTTTTCTGGTTACGGAGCAGGTGCAATCGTCTCGCGTATGAATGATGCTGAAGCAAAAGCATTGTTTGCATGTGATGGTTCATTTCGGCGCGACAAAGCCGTAGAGATGAAATCCATTGCAGATGAAGCGACGGAACAAATCCCAACTTTGAAACACATGATTGTTTTGAAGCGAACAAATCAAGAAATAAAGATGAAAGCAGAAAGAGATATTTGGTGGGATGAATTAATCAATAAACAAAGCGATGAATCCGAAACAGAAAAAACAAACGCCGAAGACCCTTTGATGATTATTTATACATCAGGCACAACAGGAAAGCCCAAAGGTGCTTTGCATACCCATTGCGGATTCCCAATTAAAGCCGCGCAAGATATGTCTTTTGGTACAGATGTTCACCAAGATGATGTAATTTATTGGATGACAGACATGGGTTGGATGATGGGTCCATGGTTAGTGTTTGGAAGTTTAATTTTAGGTGCAACCATGTTTTTGTATGATGGTGCACCAGACTTTCCTGCGCCGAATCGTTTATGGGAACTTGCTGAAAAACATAAAATAAATCAAATGGGTGTTTCGCCAACTTTAATTCGTTCATTAATTCCGCACGGTGAAGAACATTTCAAAAAACATAATTTATCTTCACTCAAATGTTTTGCATCCACTGGCGAGCCGTGGAATCCCGACCCATGGATGTGGTTGTTTGAAAAAGTTGGTAACAAAAAAATTCCAATTATCAATTATTCAGGCGGCACTGAAATTTCTGGTGGCATCGTCATGGGTAATCCATTACTGCCACTTAAGCCATGTGCGTTTTCTGCTCCATGCCCTGGGATGAATGCTGATGTTGTAAATGAAGATGGAAAACCGCTTCGTGACTCTGTGGGAGAGTTGGTCATTAAATCTCCATGGATTGGCATGACCCGAGGCTTTTGGAAAGATAAACAAAGGTATCTTGATACCTATTGGTCTCGTTGGGATAATGTTTGGGTGCATGGTGATTTCGCCGCGATTGATAAAGATGGTCTTTGGTATATTCTTGGTCGCTCAGATGATACGATAAAAATTGCAGGAAAAAGATTGGGTCCCGCCGAAGTTGAATCAATTTTAGTGAAGCATAAAGATATTGTTGAAGCGGCGGCGATTGGTGTGCCACACGAAGTCAAAGGTAGTGAACTGATTCTTTTTGCAGTCACCAAGCCGAACATAGAAAGAGGCGATGCACTTCGTCAAGCATTAAATAAAATGGTGATAGATGAAATGGGTAAGCCACTTGCTCCAAAAGCAATAATCTTTGTTTCTGATTTACCAAAAACACGCAATGCCAAAGTGATGCGAAGAATGATTCGTGCGGCATATCTTGGTTTGGAATTAGGCGATATATCATCATTGGTGAATCCACAAGCAGTAGATGAGATTAAAAAGATAAAGGAATAATATGCCTTGTAATTGTTGTGAAATCACAGATACTCAATTTAATGAAGACCGTGCGAAAGAAGATATTAAGTATTATCTTAAGCACGGACCTGCGAAGCAAACAAAATTAATTTTAGAAGCAGTTCGTTCTTTGAAATTAAAAAATGCAAGTTTATTAGATATTGGCGGTGGTATTGGGACGATTTATCACGAGTTAATGCAGGATGTTGTGAACAATGTGATTCATGTGGATGCTTCGTCTGCTTATTTGAAAGTTGCTAAAGAAGAATCTATAAAACTTGGCAAAGATAAACAAATTCAATTTGTCCACGCTGATTTTACAGATGTTGAAAACGAAATTGATAAAGTTGATATTGTCACTTTAGATAGAGTAGTTTGTTGCTATCCCAATTATCGCGAGTTGCTCACGGTGGCGGGCAAACATAGCAAACGCGCATTGGTGATGACGTATCCGCGCGAAACATGGTATTTTAGAATTGTTTTGGGAATCGTCAACTTTTTTCAAAAACTTAGCAATGACCCATTTCGCGTTTTTATTCACCCAATTCATCAAATGGAATCTTTGTTGAATGAATTGGGGTTTTCTCGAACTTCAACTAAGTGTTTATTTATTTGGGAAATGTCTTTGTATGAAAGAGAGGCTGTGTGAAATACATTCGAATTTTAGTGCTTATATTGCTAATGCTCCCTGTCTATAATGTTTCTGCTAAACCGAAAGAAAATACAGTCGTTGCTCTTATAGAAGTAGGGAACGATAGAAGAGGTGGAATCATTTTTGTTTTTCAAGTTAAAGAGAAAATTTCAAAGACAGATTTGAATAATGGTTTTGTGCAAGTGCAAGGCGGAGATTCGTATGTCTTGCATTGTAATCAAGTATATGATACTCGC
>JAEURG010000207.1 GCA_016789345.1 Anaerolineales bacterium
TATTCATGCGCCCAATTTCGATAGGCTACGCCGATTCCTTTTAGACGTTTGGCATGTTCCCCCAATGGAGCAGAATCTCTGCCTTCAAATTGCCAATCGCCAAATGACCTGTACGCATCCATAATCAAGGCAGTGACCAGCGCATCACGGTCCGGAAAATAGTTGTAGATAGCGGGTGCTGTGATTTTCAACTCGCGAGCAATTGCCCGCAGAGACAAAGCAGGCGCACCTACCTGAGCAATTTGTTTCCAAGCCGTTTCTTTGATGGCTTCTTGCAAATTCGGGATTTGTTTTTTGAGTGTCGGTCTAACCATATATTTACTCCTGATTTAATATACAGTGTAAATATACGGTGTTTATTAAATTAAGTCAAGGGGGGGAAAACCATCCACGAATAAACCTTGAATGTACGAACTGATGACTCAGTTATTATTTTTGACAAGAGAGTCTATAAACCAGAGCCAAAGTCTGCAATTCGTTTATTCGTGTAAAATTCGTGGATGGCTCTTTTGATATAAAATCATTTGATCGAAAAGGAGGTTTTATGCCTTTAGTAGTTGATGAAACAGGAAATGACCTAACTTATAAAATCATTGGCGCAGCAATGGAAGTTCACAATGAAATTGGGTTTGGATATAAAGAAGAAGTTTACGAAAGAGCATTGGAAGTCAAACTTAATAAATTACAAATTGCAGTCGAGCCGCAAGTTCAAATTAATGTAGATTTTGAAGGCGAAATTGTAGCCACTTTTTATTTAGATTTATTTGCTGAAAAAACTGTAGTAATTGAAGTGAAAGCATTTAGTCATCAGTTAACAAATGATGAATTGGCACAAGTTATTAACTATTTGAAAGCCACAGCCGCACCTGTAGGATTACTGTTCAATTTTGGAAGAAGAAAACTCGAATATCGCCGCGTGTTCCCTGCAAAAGATATGAAAACAGTTCAGCGGACGGGAAGAGATAATGCGATAAAGAAATAAATACCATCCACGAATAAGACCACGAATGCACGAACTGATGGTTTAGTTACAATTTTCAGGTAAGAAAATCTATAAGCCAGAATCAAAATCTGTAATTCGTTTATTCGTGAAATATTCGTGGACGGTTCGTTCTCCTCAAAACCTATTTGGTCGAGTAAAATTTTCAATGCAAATTTTGAATTTGGAAAAATTAATGAAAACATATTTACTAACTTGGAATCCTAAAAAATGGACATGGGAACATTTAGAAAAAAATATTGCAGAAATACAGCACTTTGGCTTTTCTGAATTTACATGGACTACTGGGGTAACAAAGAAAATAAAAGATGGCGATCGGGTTTTTGTTATGGGGGTAGGGGAAGTACCTAAAAAAGGCATTGTTGCGTCTGGCTGGGCGACAAGTGATGTTAAGACTCGAAAAAGAGATGGGAAAAACATTGTTTACATTGATGGTTATTTCGACACTATTCGTAGGTCAAATGAAGTGTTCCCTATAGAAAATCTTGTTAATAATGAAAAATATAAAAAGGTATACTGGACGCCACAAGCATCGGGCATAAATATTATTGATGAAGTTGCAAAAGAATTAGAAAAAGATTGGGCAAAATTTCTAAATCAGCCCGCATTACATCATGAAATAAAATACGCAGATGATATTGATATTTCAAAAAAATATTATGAAGGTGTATTAAAACAAGTCAAAGTAAATAAATTTGAACGGAGTCCAGGAGCAAGGGCAGTTTGTCTTAATAAACATGGTGCGATTTGTTCAGTTTGTGGATTTGACTTTGCAAAACGATATGGCGAAATTGGAGAAGGCTATATTCATGTTCACCACTTAAAACCATTATCGGAAATTCGTAAAGGCTACAAACTAAACCCGGTTAATGATTTGAGACCAGTCTGTCCAAATTGCCATGCAATGATTCACCAAAGAAAACCAAAGCCATATACTATTGAAGAAATGAAAAATATCTTAAGAAAAAAATAATTCTTAAGTTACTTCCCTCACCCCCACCCACTCCCCACTTGACCCTTCGCGTCCGCTCAGGGCATGCTTCGGATGCGCCACCATTATCAATTTTCCATTCTCCATTAACTTATTAACCGTCTTCTTCACCGCTTCATTCCCCCAACCAAACAACTTATTGACATCTCTCAAATCCGCCGCGCCGAGCATGCTGAAATATAGTTCAAGCAATTTCATTCTTGCTTCTGATTCTTTTATCTTGCGAGCTTGTTCTGCTAAATCAGGGAAATGTCTGGTCGTGATCTCGTAAATGTGTGAATATTTCCATGCGCCTGCTTGAGCAACACCAACAGGCAAAATTTTGAAATCGCGTTGTAATTGTTCCAATGCCTTATTAAATTCAGAATCTTTAGCATTCGATAATTTTGATTCTTTTCGTAAGTCTAATGTATTCATTGCGCCTTTATCTAATAAAGTCTCATACACTTGTTTCGATGCTTGAGTCAAACGCCCTTCACGATAAGCGATTAAATAATCTTCTTCGGGTGAGCCATAATTTTCTGAAAGTGCATAAAAATATGGCGCAACCTCTAATGAAATCATTGTCGCTTTGCCGCGTAAAATTTTTCCGTAATACCAAATCTTTTTATCGAG
Organism: Anaerolineales bacterium; assembly: GCA_016789345.1. Classification (GTDB taxonomy): domain Bacteria; phylum Chloroflexota; class Anaerolineae; order Anaerolineales; family Villigracilaceae; genus Villigracilis. Next base: position 2,607 of record JAEURG010000207.1, read on the forward strand.
CGCATCATCTTTCCAACCCCATGTCACATGCCCTGGGTCATCATGTTTATCAGCCACAGGTCTATCGCCTGCAACGGCTGTCCACAAAGACGGCAAGTCAATACCTTTGATGGGCCAGAAATATGTAAAGCCACGTTTGTTGACGAAGGTCAATGCCGAACGTTGAGATGAAAGTCTCTTATTCGGTGGCAGGTTGAAGGTGCGCGTGCGAAGCGTTTGTAGTTTTTTCAAATCTATAATTTGCATAACGAAATTTTATCGTAATTGAGTTACAATCACAAATCATGATAAAAAGTTTTTCAGTTGATGAAATCACAAAATCATTTATTCAAATAGCAAACGAAGCAATTGAAAGTCGCGGAAGATTTTTGGTCTCACTGGCAGGCGGAAGCACACCGATGAAGTTGTATGAAAAATTTGCCGATGTGAAATTAGATTGGACTCGTGTACATTTTTTTTGGGGCGATGAGCGTTGTGTGCCAATGGATGATGATGGAAATAGTTTTGGGCAAACGAAAAAAATTTTGTTTGACAAAATTGGTGCCACAAACATTCATCGCGTCAACACTGACCTTGACATTGATTCTGCTACGGAAGACTATCTTCATACTTTAAGTTTGTTCGCTTCGCCTCCGTTGAATTTCCCTCGTTTTGATTTGGTAATCCTCGGCTTAGGTGAAGATGGTCACACGGCATCCTTATTTCCAAATTCAATTGTTGATGTTAATGAATCAGTGATTGCAGTTACTGCACATTATCAAGACAGACCTGCGAATCGTGTTACATTAACTCAAAAAGTTTTCAACGAAGCCAAAGAAATTTGGTTTTTAGTGACAGGCAAAAATAAAGCAGAGATATTGAATACAGTTATTAATGGCGAAAAGAAATTAGAGTTATATCCTGCTCAACGAATTCAACCAACAAATGGAAATCTGGTTTGGTGGGTTGATGAAGAAGCAGGAAATTTAATAAACAAATCGATGGTCGAGTAGGCTGAGCGATTTTGCAAAGCCGTATCGAGACCATCAGTTAAATAGAATAATTTAAAATTAATAACGAGTTTAAAATTAACAGGTGGTCTCGGTACGTTGGTCACTTAGTTAGCAAATACACGACCACCGAGTATATAAATAATTAGGAGTTATATAAAAAGGACATAGCAATTGTTGGTTTAGGAAAAAGGGGATTGAACATGGCAACTCGACTCGTACAAGGCGGACATAAAGTAGTTGGCTTTGCCCGCTCGAAAGAATCAGTCGAAGCCGCAGTAAAAAATGGTGCGGAAGGTGCAAGTTCATTGGAAGAAGCGATTAAGAAATTATCTTCATCACCAAAAATTGTTTGGGTGATGGTGCCATCAGGTAAAACAACAACTGAGACAATTGAACATGCCGCTTCATTATTAAACAAAGGTGACATCATCATTGATGGTGGAAACTCAAATTACAAAGAAACGATTGCTCATGCAGAAATGCTTGCAAACAAAGGAATTGACTTTGTTGACTGTGGAACCAGCGGCGGCATTTGGGGACTCGCTGAAGGTTATAGTTTAATGATTGGTGGAAAGAAAAATGTGACTGAAAAATTAAATCCCATTTTTGAAACTCTTGCTCCTGCAAAAGATTTAGGCTGGGGACGAGTCGGTCCGCATGGTGCGGGTCACTATGTAAAAATGATTCACAATGGAATCGAATATGGCATGATGCAAGCCTTTGCCGAAGGCTTTGGTATTTTGAAAGGCAAAAAAGAATTTGAACTTGACCTTGCTCAAGTCTCCCACATTTGGCAACATGGAAGTGTTGTCCGCTCGTGGCTATTAGATTTAGCCGCCAATGCTTTAGATGAAGATACCGAATTGAAAGATATCAAGCCGTGGGTCGCAGATTCAGGTGAAGGGCGTTGGACTGTATTTGAGTCAATTGATTTAGATGTCCCTGCGCCAGTAATTACTTTAGCCTTACAAATGCGATTCGCAAGCCGAGATGAAGAAAATTATCCAGCCAGAATGTTGGCGGCGTTGCGTAATCAATTTGGTGGACATGCTATCAAGAAATCGGAATAAGAATTAGCCACAGAGGACACAGAGACCTTTGAGAAAACCTCTTAAAATCTCAGTGAACTCTGTGCGCTCTGTGGCAAAAGGTTTTGAATGAATAATATTAATAATGGACTTCTCACAACAATTATCATCTTTGGTGCATCAGGTGATTTGACTCAACGCAAGTTGATTCCTTCTCTGTTTAATCTATTTCGCAAACGCCGAACGCCGAAAGAATTAAAAATTATCGGTTTTGGAGCAACAGAATTTTCCGATGATGCTTTTCGAGAGCATCTATTAAGTGGGCTCAAAAAATTTGCTGGCTATGAATTTACAAATGAAGAATGGAATTTGTTTGCGCCGAATTTGTGCTACATCTCTGGCAAATATGCCGAACTTGAACATTTCAAAAAACTTTCTGAACAATTAAAAAAATTCGAGAACAACGAAGAAGCAAATCGTTTGTATTACATGGCATTGCCACCCAGCATCTTCCCCACCATTATTGATAATTTAGATAAGTCAAATCTGCTTCACGAAAACGGTGCATGGCGGCGCGTGGTGTTAGAAAAACCATTCGGCACAGATTTAGAATCTGCAATCACATTGAATAAACAAGTGCATAAAGCATTAAACGAAAAACAAATCTACCGCATCGACCATTATCTCGGCAAAGAAACTGTACAAAATATTTTGTTCACCCGTTTTGCAAACACAATTTATGAGCCAATTTGGAATCGCAATTATATAGACCATGTTCAAATTACCGTGGCAGAAAAAGTTGGTTTAGAACATCGCGCAGGTTTTTATGATGGTGTTGGTGTTTTGCGTGATATGTTTCAAAATCATTTGTTGCAATTATTAACCTTAGTTGCAATGGAACCGCCTGCATCATTTAGTGCTAGTGCTTTACGAAATGAAAAAGTAAAAGTGTTAAGTGCTATCAAACCGATGACACCTGAACAAGTTTCCACCAATACGGTCAGGGCGCAATACAAAGGTTACAGCCAAGAAAAAGATGTCAGTGCAGAATCAACTACATCCACGTATGCGGCGTTACGGCTTTTCATCAACAATTGGAGATGGCAAGGCATTCCGTTTTATTTGCGTTCAGGAAAAAACTTAGCAGAAAAACAATCACAAATTATTATTCAATTCAAAGAGCCACCGCTTGCTATGTTCCCCATGCAAACCATGAAGCCCAATATTTTGGTTTTATATTTGCAACCCGATGAAGGTGTGCATTTGCGTTTTGAAGCCAAAGCCCCCGACAAAGTAAATGAAACGCGTTCGGTGGATATGGAATTTCATTATGATGATGCGTTTGGAAAAAGTGCGATTCCCGAATCGTATGAAAGATTATTACTCGACGCGATTCAAGGCGATGCTTCATTATTTACACGTGCTGATGAAGTGGAGACAGCTTGGTCTATCATTGACCCGATTCTGCAAACATGGGAAACGCATCAGACTCCGCCTCTGGCTGTGTACAAGCCATCAAGTTGGGGTCCCACTGAGGCTGATGTGCTGTTAGCAAAAGATGGTCGGCGTTGGGTGAATGAGGATGAGTGATTCATAAACGCTTAAGAACCCCACACATGAACTTGGTTTCTGCCTGAATTTTTGGCAATGTACATGGCTTGGTCGGCACGGTCTATGAGGGTGTCTAAATTTTTGCAGGTTTCATCGTAAACCGCAACACCAATGCTGACAGTCACTGTGAGTTGATAGTTGTTTTGAAATAAATCTTTATCAAAATGTTGCGCGGCTTGATTGCAATCTAATTGCTGAATCAATTTACATAATCGCGTTGCAATTTCAAGCGCGTATTCAAGTTTGGTGTTTGGTAATGTGAGTGCAAATTCTTCACCGCCTAACCTACCAAAAATATCATTTCCACGCAGAGATGATTTACATGTTTCAGCCACTTGAATCAAAACAAAATCGCCCACTTTGTGACCAAACTGGTCATTAAATTTTTTGAAATCATCCACATCTAACATAATGATGGCAAGTGGTTGCTTGGATTCTTTGACACGGTCAAATTCAATTTCAGAAAGTTCGTAAAACCTGCGGCGATTCAAAGTGGAAGTCAATGCGTCGGTGTATGCCGCCTGTTGAACGGAGTCAAAGAGGCGGGCATTTTCAATTGCAATAGCCACATGAGAAGCCAGCATCTCCAACAAGTATTGGTCATCATGGTTGTAAGCATTTTGTCCATACGATTGCGCAGAAATCATGCCATAGATTTGACCATGCAACATCATTGGCACAGCCAAAATAGATTCGGTTGGGTCATCATCCACTTGACTGCCGTAGAACTCAAAATGGATATCACTTTTATTCATTTCTTGAATGCTATTAAAGACAATTGGTTTTTTTGTGCGGACGATTTCACCTGCTAGACCATGGTCGGCAAAATATTTTTGGGTGTAAACACGCCTGCCCGGGTGTTCAATGGCAAAGATAGGGACAATTTCATTGGTTTTCGAATCATAACCATCTACTACAAAATCATCACATGGCATCACCTTGATAACGGTTTCATATACGACTTGGCAAACTCGTTCAACATCTAAACTAGCATTGATGTCACTAACTGCTTGATGCAAAACTTTTAATCGTTCAACCAAATCGGTGAGCGCTTCTTGCGCCCAGATTCTTTCTAATGCGCCTGCACAATGACTGGCTAAATTATTTAATAAATCAAGTTGCTCATTTTGATAAGCATGGATTTGATAACTTTGAATCGAAAGCACACCAATTGTGCGCACGCCACTAACCACTGGCACAAACAATTGAGAAAGGGTACGTTTTTTATAATCACCAAAAGATAATGCGGGGGCAATTTCGAAATGCTCATCATATAAAGAAAGAAAGCCGCCCTGTTGTATGGCTTTGAGCATGTTCTCGCTAGGTTTATCTGGCGCGGCACCTTTTTGAACAACATGCTTCCCCTCTATCGTGTCAATCGTTAATAATGGACGTGGCTTTCCTCCCCTTTGTGGGTCGTACAAAATTAAGTAGCAAGCATCCCAGCCGATTAACTGGTCAGCCGCGTCAAGAATAATCCGCGCCGCAGTTTCGGCATGGGTGGTGCTTGCCAAATCTTTGCCCAATTTGGCGAATATATCAATTTGAGTTTGCGAGTCATGCAGGTCTTCGCTCATCGTTCATTGAATATTACTCTGAAATTGGCATCGGAGACAATTTATTTAAGCGGGCAAATTCATGACCAATCTCTTCATTGGTAAAAGCAATCCCAACTTGCTCATTGCCCATCATCACTTTAATCCCCAAATGTCCCTGCCCGAAAAAACTGGGCAAGTCACGAATTTCGTCATTGAAAAAGCCCCATACTTTTCGAACACCAATTGAACCAGTTAGTACTGCAAATATCAATGCCAAGCCTGGACCTAATACACAAATTTGAAACACATCTTGTAAATCTAGTGCAAAAGAAATCATAATGGAAGTTGCACATGAAATTAGCAAACACAAAAAGAAAATAATATTTAATATCAAACCCAATCGCTTGGCTTTGTTAACATGCTCACTGCAATATGGCACATCTAACGTGATACTGGAATATTGGCGATAATATTGTGTGCCACTAGAGCGTGAAGCAACTACACCTACTGTGAATTCTTGTGGTTTGCCACAATACACACACTTTTGCGGAAATTGCACGTTTACTTTTCCATCTACAATTGGGATTGCAAAACTAAGCATTCACGCTCCTCTGTCTCAATGCTTCGTATACCATCAAAGCAGTTGCAATTGAAACATTGAGTGAATTAATTTTTCCAAGCATAGGGATTTGCACTTTCACATCAGCAGTTTTCATCCAAAAATCAGTCAGCCCATTATCTTCTGTTCCGACAGCGATAGCAATTGATTCTTTCATATTGACATTTGAATAAATTTCATCTGCTGATGGTGTTGCCGCTAATATCCGCATCTTTCTTGACCTGAGCCATGCTTCTGCTTCGTGAGACTTTATCTCTACAACAGGCATTGCAAAGACCGCTCCCCTGCTAGCGCGAATCACATTTGGATTCCATATATCCACTCGCGGGTCACAGACTAAGACAGCATCTACTTTGGCGGCATCAGCAGTACGGAGGATGGCGCCTAAGTTGCCTGGCTTTTCAATTGATTCAGCCACGATAACTAATGCAGGCTCTGATAATTTGATTTGTTCTAAAGATATTTTTGGCGTGGAGAAAATTCCAAGCCAACCATCTGGGTTTTCTCGATACGATATTTTTTCAAAAACATTTCGGGTAACTGTCAAGTTTTCAGCGGAATCAAATGCCAAAGGTTTGCTGGCAAGCTCGGGCGCGGTCAGAAGCGTTTGTGGAATCAAGCCGCAACTCAATGCCAGAGTCAATTCATCAAAGCCTTCAACAAGAATCAAATTATCTTTTTGTCTTTGGCGTTTATCTTCTCGAAGCTTGACGATATGTTTAATTTTTGGGTTTTGAAGACTAGTAATATCCACTTACTTTACCAACAACAAACACGCCGCTTGATGCGTTTTGCTTAATGTAACATTTGGCGGGTCGGACGCTTTGCATGATTCTATTGCCACTGGGCAACGTGGATGAAAACGACAACCCGAAGGCACGTTGATTGGATTCGGTGTTTCGCCTTTGAGAATGATTCTTTCGTGACGCAAACGCGGATTTGGAACTGGAATAACAGAAATTAACGCTTTGGTGTATGGATGTTGTGGATTTTCTAACACTTCAAGCATGGTACCGATTTCAACAATGCGACCGAGATACATAACGGCAACTCTATCTGCAAAGAAACCGACAGAACCTAAATCATGTGTAATAAAAATTACTGCAATTTGGCGTGTGATGCGAAGTTCTGCTAGCAAATTGATAACTTCTGCTCGAATAGAAACATCCAACATCGAAACAGGTTCATCAGCCAAAATAATTTCGGGTTCAAGCACAAGTGCCGCCGCAATCACAACGCGTTGACGTTGCCCGCCAGAAAGTTCATGCGGGTAACGACTCATATACACGTCGGCGGGTTTTAAGCCAGCATCTTCCATGGCTTTAACGACACGCTCGCGACGGTCAGGTACATTTGCAAATCCATGTACCATTAATGGCTCAGTGACAATCTCTTCAATGGTTTGCGTTGGGTTTAGTGATTCGTAAGGGTCCTGAAACACCATTTGAATTTTTCGGCGCAAATCTTTGCGTTGATGGTCATTCAAATGGGTAATGTCTTGTCCTTCAAATTTAACCATGCCAGAGGTTGGGTCTTCGAGCCCCATTAATAACAATGCCAATGTAGATTTTCCACATCCACTTTCGCCTACTAAGGCAATCACTTCACTACGTCGAAGCGTAAAATCTACACCATCTACCGCATGAACTTTTTGCACATCGCGCGAAAATAAAGCAGGGCGACCCGCTTCAAAATGTTTTTTCAAACCATGCACTTCAAGGAAATGTTCAGCACTCATTTAGAAGCCTCAACAAGATGGCAACTGGCAATATGATGATTGTTACCAATAGAATGTAAAGCAGGTTGTTCGGTATGACATCTATCAAATGCGGCAGGGCAACGTGGTGCAAAGCGACAACCCGCAGGCAAAGCATCCAACCGCGGCGGATAGCCCGGAATAGATGAAAGTTTTTTCTTTGGCTTGGTTAAATCAGGAAATGCTTTTAGTAATTCTTGTGTGTATGGATGTTTCGGATTGTTATAAATCGTATCCACATCGGCATATTCAGCGGTCACGCCACCATACATTACTAAAACTTTGTCACATAATTCTGCCACAATGCCTAAATCGTGCGTTACAAAAACAACTGCTAAACCAAGTTTTTTGCGCAGGCTATCTAACAATTCCAAAATTTGGGCTTGAATCATTACATCCAAAGCAGTGGTGGGTTCGTCGGCAATGATGACATCGGGATTACAGGCTAATGCCATAGCAATCATGGCGCGTTGACGCATTCCACCAGAATATTGATGCGGGAAATGCTCACGTTGGTCATCGACAATGCCAACCAGTTCAAGCAATTGATTTACGCGCGCGGGAATTTTATCTTTTGGGAATTTCGGTTCATGTTTCATCACGGCTTCGGCAATTTGGTCACCAACTGTGCGAACTGGATTCAAAGCATTCATCGCGCCTTGAAACACAATTGAAATTCCGCGCCAGCGAATATCATTTAATTCTTCTTCGCTTAAAGCGGTTAGGTCTTTTCCTTTATAAAAAACTTTGCCGTTCACAATTTGCCCAGCCGATGGAAGCAAACGCAACAAAGATAACATCAAAGTTGTCTTGCCACATCCGCTTTCGCCTACCAAGCCCAACAACTCGCCTTCTTTCAACGTAAAGCTGACATCTTCCACAGCCTTGGCAGGTGGTTTACCTTCATTTACATAATGAATAGATAAATTTTGGACTTCGACAAGTGTACTGGGATGTAACGGCTTGATTAACGCATCTTTACTAAGGGACGGCTTGCCAGCCATTAGGTGGTGGGTATCTAGCCTCGGGTTGAGGACCTGCTCTAGCCCTTGACCAAACAAGGTTAGCCCTAACACAAGCCAAACAATACCAAAACCCGGGAAAAACAACGCCCACCATGCGCCAGTAGATGTTGCTCCGCGACCAAACGCAAAGTTTAGCATTTGCCCCCAAGAGAGAGTCGTTGGGTCGCCTAAGCCGATGAACGATAATGCACTTTCATTTAAGATGGCTAATGAAATCACTAAGACTGCTTGCACAACCAAAATCGGCATAACGAGCGGAAGGATATGACGAACAATAATGTGCGCTTTGCCGGCACCTATGGCACGCGCACGTAAAACAAACTTACGAGATTTCACTGCCAAAGTCTGTGACCGAACGACACGAGCAGTGGTCGTCCAGCCTAATAAACCAATCACAAAGATAATATTGAAAAGCGATGGTTTTGTTAATGCCACAATCACCACAATTAATGGCAAATCTGGAATCACAAGCATGATGTCTGTAAAACGCATCAAACTAGTTTCAATGCGTCCACCGAAGAACCCAGCAATCAGCCCGAATGAACCGCCGATGAGGACAGCAATCAAAGCCGCAAAGATTCCCACAATCAAAGAAACTCGCGCACCGTAAACGAAATTTGAAAATACATCCTGCCCAGCATCATCTGTACCAAACCAATGTTGAGCACTTGGTGGCTGGTAAATTGATTCGATAGTAGAGGCAGAGGCTCTTTGTTCGTAAGGGGCAATCAAGGGAGCAAAAATAGCAATGACGATGACAACGACAATCATCCAAAACCCAACCACACCTGTGCGGCTTTTTTGAAACGCTTTCAAAAATGTAGAAAAGCGCGATTCACTTTGGGGTAAAGCAGTTGGTTGAAAGGTAGTTTGCATAATTTATTCAGCCTGCACGCGTGGGTCAAGGTAACTATAAGTAAGGTCGGCTAAAAAGTTAGCCAGAATAACGGCAACGGCAATTAAAAGAAACGCGCCTTGTAAAATCGGATAATCTCTGCGCACGACTGCTTCAAAGATAGCACTGCCCAAGCCAGGCCAAGAAAATACTGATTCAATTTGAATTGCACCAGCCACTGTAAAACCTAAATTAATTGCAATGACAGTGACCAATGGAAGCATAGCATTTTTTAGGGCATGGTCTTTGAGGATTTGGAAAGCGCTTAAACCTTTGGCTTTGGCTGTGAGAATATAATCTTCTGAAAGTACATCAATTAAACTGGAACGCATAATTAAGGTGTACTCACCCATAAAAACAATTGTGTATGTTAATGTCGGCAAAAACATGTGACGTGCAATATCACCCCATTGTTGAAGCAATGGCATAGAACTCATGCCGGGCGTGGCTTTACCGGCAATTGGCAAGCCATTAGCACTGCCCCAAAATAATAGAAGAATACCCAACCAAAAAGTTGGCAGACTCCATAACAATAAACTTGTGCCGACTGCGACATAATCAATAGATGTGCGTGCGCGCCATGCAGCAAAAATACCAAACCCCATACCTAAAATAATAGCCAGAATTTGACCAACCCCAATTAACAATACCGTATTCCACAAACGTTCAGCCAACACTTCAGCAACTGGACGATTGGTGTGATAACTAAATCCTAATTCTCCTTGCAACAAATTGCGAACATAAATAAAAAATTGCGTATCCAATGGGTTGACACCACAATCTCCAATTTGGATTGGATTTAGAGAATTAAAACAGTTGATGATAGGTTTATCTAAACCGAACCGCACGCGCAAGGCTTCTACCGCGTCTGCTTTTAGACGTGGGTCACGGACACCCGCGCGGGCAGGGTCTCCGGGCAACACACGGAATAGAAAAAAGTTCAGCAAAATCACAAATAAAATTGTGAACATCGCCCATGCGGCTTTATTAAGTAAAATGCGGCTTCGATTCAAATCTCACACTCGCTATCTGATACACCGTCCCGAAGGATTCATTGTAGGTCTGCTTGTCTTTTGTAAACCTTCGGGACGGTTAAGATTTATTTATTTTACAGGTTCAATACGCACCAGTGACGAAACATCCGAAAGTTCTATCTTATCTTGGTCTGTAATCCAACCCGTGAAGCGGTCGGTACGGAAGGCTTGCACACTTTGAGCGTAATACGGAATCACATACACTACATCGTCATGCACAATCTTCTGCATTTCCCAAACAATTTCTTTGCGTTCTTCAAAATCTAAAGTGACTTGTTGTTGGTTATACAGTTCGTCATAACGTGGGTTGGCATAACCTGTTTCACTAGAGCCATACGGAATAGCATCGGTAGTATAGACGTACAACAATGCGCTGGGGTCAGGGTCAGATACCCAGCCCCAAATCATGATGTCAAAATCAAACGTCGGGCAACATAATGCGGTCAGAGCATCAGGGTCTATGGCTTGTGGTTGAAGCGTAATGCCGATTTGTTTCCACATATCAGTTAGCAGTTCAGCCATGCGAGGCGTATCAATACTATCGCTGGGCCAATTCAAGCGGAAGGTCAGCGGAAGCGAACCATCAGGCGTTTCACGCACACCGTCGCCATTTGTATCCGCATAACCTGCATCATCTAAAATCTGATTCGCTTTTGCAACATCAAATTCATAATCTACGAGTGAGTCGTTATACCAAACACCTAAGCCATCTGGAATTAAAGTTAAACCTGGTGTCCCAAGCCCAAGCAAAATTACATCAATCAATTGTTGTTTATTGGTGGCATGAGCAATAGCAAGGCGCACGTTACGGTCTTGCAAAGCGGGGTGACCTGTGCAAAGCCCGCCTTCATCTACTGGGCAGTTTTCAGGCAACATTTGATTGAAGATAATATCGGTAACGCCCGGCGAAAACGGCGCACCTGAAATGACTTCGACATTTGCTTCTGCTTTCAAATTTGCTACCGCCGTGTTTGACATCTCGGTAATCATATCTACTTGACCCGTTTTGATGGCTTGCACCAACGCATCTTGATTGTCAAACGTTTGGAAGATAACTTCATCCACTTTTGGTGGTGTGGCAAAATGCTCTTTGTTAGCGGTTAGGCGCACAAATTCATTTTGCACATACTCTGCCATTTTGAACGGACCAGAACCCATCATTTCAAAATTTTCATATTCGAGTTTATCTACGTTTTCCCAAACATGTTTTGGCAAAATATACAAAAACACCAATTGACTTTCAATATTTGGTATCGCTTCTGTTAAAGTCAGCACTACTTCATTATTTGCAGTGGATTCAATTGAATCAAAATAAGTTGTGTAATAGCCATTCAAATATGGGTATTCTGGCGTATTCAAATACAAATTGTAGGTAAAGGCAACATCTTCGGCAGTCAATGGCTGACCATCATGCCATTTCAAACCGTCTTTGATTTTGAACGTCCACACTGTGCCATCATCCGAAACCTCGGCACTTTCGGCAATGCTCAACGTAAACGTGCCATCTAAATTCAAATCATACATTGAGTCATATACCAATTCAAAAATTGTGTATGACACCGCTAAAATTGCATTGCCCGGATTCAGCGTATCGGGGCTGGCTCCCCAACCAATGCGTACCACCGCGGGCGCATCAGCACTTTGCCCCACGCCACAGGCAGAAAGTATTAATGCCAAAAGCAAAAATACATACAAAAATTTACGTTTCATGTCTTCTCCTCTTTCATAATTAAATAAATAGCGCCACAGCAGATTAAACTGCTACGGCGCAGGTTTACAAAAACTAAAATGCAATGACCCTTTCGAGGAATCCATTGGCATAAATTTTACTGTAATTTCAAGAATAGGGAAAGCATGGAATTATCTTGTAATAATAAGAGCATAGCCACAGAGAGCACAGAGTTCACAGAGATTTTAAGAGGTCTTCTCAAAGGTCTCTGTGAACTCTGTGGCTAATTAAGGTTTTGGTAAAATCGCCGCATGGAAAACCCAATCAAACTCACAGAAAAATATGAACGAAATGGATGGCCCTCACTCAAGAGACCAGACCTGCAACCTCCTGCTGGCTTGACTTTACCGCTTCTGACCTCCGTCGAGCGGGTACGGTCACTGACACTTTCTTCTCGCGGACAAATTGCCTGCATCAAAGATGGTGAATCATCTTCCGATGTATTTACCATGTCTGCGAGCGGAGCGAATGGAAGTTGGTTATCACGAGTCAGTGTCGGCAGAACACTTGCACCTTCATGGGATGATGAAATTCCACAATGGTCACCAGATGGGAATTGGTTAGCATTTACTTTACATGGTCATGTGCATATCGTTCCACATGATGGTGGCTTGCCAAAAAAAATCACAGACTTTGCACCTTCTGCCTCTTCCCCACGTTGGATGCCAGATTCAAAAGGTTTAATCATTTCTGTTGAAAGAAACAACGCCGACCAATTCTTACTCACGAATATTGATGGTGATTATCCAACTGCATTAACAACTGATGCCATCGGTGACCATTGGGATGCAAGCCCATCACCGGATGGCAAATTTATTTTATATAACTTACGCCGCTTTGATGATTTGAATCGCTTAGATATTGTGTTATTAGAAATTGCAACTGGAAAACAAATTACTTTATATGGCAAACCATCTGTACGAGCGTTTTCATCGAAATGGTCACCAAATGGCAAGTGGATTTCGTTCATTGCACAAGAAGGGCAACGCGAAGAAATTTATTTAATCAAACCAAATGGTGAAGGCTTACATCAACTGACAAAAGATGGCGAAGATATTTTTCAATATGAATGGTCACCGTCAGGGAAGCAGATACTGGCTGTTGTGAATCAGGAAGCGTCGTTTAAGTTAATGCTGATTGAAACAGAATCAGGTTCAAGGTCAGTTTTGAGAAGCGAAGTAGGGATTCATTCAAATCCCAATTGGTCAAAAGATGAATCGCATATCGTATTTGAATTTGAATCGCCAACAGTCACAACTGATTTTTATAAAATGGATTTAAAAACCAAACAAGTGACTCAACTGACGTTTTCAAACCCGCCTGCTTTGCAAAAATTTAATTTTGTGACTCCTGAATTGGTTTCATATAAAAGTTATGACGGCTTGGAAATTCCTGCAATTTTATATCGTCCCAAAAAATCAAATGGCGCGGCGATTTTATATCCGCATGGCGGACCGAAAGACCAATATATTTTAGGGTTTGATGAAGTGGCGCAATACTTTACAGCAAAGGGTTATACCTACATTGCACCAAATTATCGCGGCTCGACAGGTTATGGAAAAGATTTTGAACGCGCGAATTACAATGATTGGGCAGTTGGTGACATGCAAGATTGTTTGCATGGTGCAAAATATTTGCGGACGTTGAAAGATGTTCAGCCCGATAAAATTGGAATCGCTGGCGGGAGTTATGGCGGATATATGACGATTGCATCGTTATCGCGTGACCCTGAATATTTATTTGCATGTGGCATTACAAAATATGGTGACTCTAATTTGGTCAGTTCGTGGGCTCAATGTGAAAAAAGATTACGGCTGTATACAGAAATCTTTTTGGGGCATCCTGCTGAAAATGTAAATATTTATATGAAAGGCTCCCCCATCACCGAAGCAAAGAATATCCAAAAACCTGTTTTGATTTTGCATGGCTTGCTCGATACGATTGTGCCACCCGAAGCGAGTGAAGAATGGGTAGAAGCATTGAAAAGGGAAAATAAAGTGTTTGAATATAAAACCTATGCCACTGAACCACACGGCTTTTTACGTCCCGAAAATTTGTTGGATGTATATGAAAGAATGGAAAGATTTTTGGATTGGTATTTGTTGCCGAAATAGTCTTATTAGTCTGGAAAGTTTTACATGTCTTACAAGTCTTAATGGTCTGTTCAATGCAACTTGGATGAAGACATTGGCTTGATGGACTAGCGCGAAGCCTCCCGTAGTGAAGCGGAGTGGGCAAAGCCCGCTTTCTGCGAAGCGTCACCCGTGCTGAACAGGTTTATTCAGCCTGATTCGATTGTGCCGAATCCTTATAACTCACAGGCGTTTAACAGGTATAGTTATGTAATAAATAATCCAATTAATTTAATAGACCCGAGTGGGAACACATATTTGTGTGACGAAGGCTGCGAAGAATATCTCGAGCGAAAACAATACTCCTTAGATGACATGGCTGAAATGTAAGGTATAAACTTCGAATCTGACGATGAAGAATGGAGTCTTGAGGACAAAGTTGCAACAATGACTGCGGTATATAAAGTAGCAAAAAAGTTACAAGCAGAAATGAATTTAGCTGCAGAACTTGCTTATCAAGCATGCTTAAAGAATTTAAGCGGACCTGAATCAACTTGCGCGCAGTCTACACCTGTAAGCCCTGCTGAAGCGTTCAAAAAAATCTATCGTCACGGTGTAAATTTTATCTGGGGATGCTCAGGTTGTACAGCATTGGGTCTTACTGTAGGTAAAAATACTGTTATGTTCAGAGACTTTTACAGTTGGGGGGATACTATGTTGAGAAATGTTAACCTCGTGATACATGAACTTGGGCACATTTTTGATAACCTTTACACATACTCTGCAGCTGGAAGATGGTACGGGCCCGCACTGGCACTTACGACTGATTTAGCTAGCAATCGTGATGGATTTGGTCCAATGTGGGATTATCAGCAGAGTCGTGATATAACGGGAAATGAAATTTTCGCCGATATGTTTGTTCATTGGGTACAAGGTGGATGGGCGACGGACACCGTTTTGAATCGGAATGCTTCAAGTGCCCGCATTGATTGGCTCAACCAAAATATGCCGAATTATATGCCATGAATAATAAAACTTTAATCCGCAAAACAAACTTGTTAATTTTGCTTGTCGCAATAGCAATATTGTTGCTTGGGTGTTTCTCTACACCAACAGAGAGTACCAATCCCTTGATAACCGCCTCTCCATCACCAACATTTGAAAGTACAGCCACCGCATTCCCAACAAGAAAGCCTACTGCAACATTTCCTCCTACTCGCACGCCTCTACCGCCTCAAACTGATTTACCAACTATTGTGCCAAATAGCATTAACTCTATGGTCGATTCTTTGTATTCAAGGTGTGAACTGCCATGTTGGGGAGGCATTATTCCTGGAAAGACAAGTCAATATGCGGCTAAACGCTTTTTATCCCCGCTTGGTGAATGGTATAACCCAGTATCGCCATCTGGAGAATGGGATCCTCTAGCAGGTGTAACTGTTGAATATAACAACTTGCCAGCTTCTATTTCCCTTTTGTTAGAACATGGCTTGGTAAGGAGCATCCACCTTGATACAGGGCTTACTAGACCTTATCGGATTAACCGCTTGTTTACCGAATATGGTATGCCAGAAGATGTTCTGATTGACATAGTGCCTTTAACTGCCGATCTCACCTCATGGTTTTTTTTAGTGCTTTTGTATCCTGAGCAGGGCATCATGGCAATTCTTGAGGGAGAGGCAACGCCCATCAATTCAATCATTCATGTATGCCCAAGAAATATCTCTCCTAGGTTGCGTTTATTCGCACCAAACACTTATTCGCTCGATGAGATGAAAGAAATTCTCTCTGTTGTTTTCCCTGTGAAATTCTACCCTTTAGATACGCTCACAGACGTAAATATAAATCAATTTTATGAAATATTTAGCAATCAAAACACTACTTGCATACCAACGAAATTTGAATTCCAATTGCCCCCTTAAATTTATTTAATCGCAAGTCTGCTCCCTGCCCTCTCACAACTTCTGATGCAATGCCAACAAAACTGCCCCCACCCATCCTCCCCCAAGTCGACATTTATTATTTGCAATAATTATATAATCTTTATATTGTCGACTTGGGGGAGGTGCCGAAGGCGGAGGGGGTGAGATAAAATTACCATCATGAACGATGGCTCTGGATTAAAATATCTACTCACCGACCATTTGGGTTCAGTGGTTGCGATTACAGACCATCAAGGTGACTTAATCAGCCAGCACAGATATTTACCCTTCGGCGGGACGAGACAACTACCCAACCAACCCGCTAGCGGACTAACCGACTATGGCTATACAGGGCAACGCAACTTGGATGAAGATATTGGACTAATGGACTACAAGGCAAGATTTTACTCACCCGTGCTGAACAGGTTTATCCAGCCTGATTCGATTGTGCCTGAGCCAAGTAATCCCCAAACATGGAATCGTTTTGCATATGTTAACAACCGCCCAATCGTAATGAACGACCCAACAGGGCATTGTGGAGAGAATAGTGTACCATCAGGAGGCGTAAATCAAGTCAGACATAATTGGTTATGTGAATTGCACGAAAAAGCAATGGAACTTAGTCTTCAAGTAGACAGTGGCGAGGTCGAAAATGATGTTGAGGCTTTGGCTCAATTCATAGAGTTTGCTGCACCTCATTACATTCGTGGTGGGATTGAGAATAGGCGAGCATTGGCTAATGATATAGGTATTGTTTTGGGAGGCAATGAGTTTACTTTTCTCGATGGGGCAATTACTATTTTACAGACCATTGGAGGTGGAAATATTCCAACTGGAGGACAAATAGCGAATGCCGCCACAAATCGCTGTGGTAACTCCAATTATTCTTCAGATGATATGTGCCAATACTACACAGGTTTCTTTGCGTTTGGATCAGAGGGTTTTAAAAAGCCCGATTATTACGAAGAAGGCGGAAATCAAGTTGCTCATTTTGCAGGGGGATTATCTGCTTTGGGCAATACCGGTCGACCAGGAATGCAAATTACAATTGACCAAGAAGACAACCCTCCTGATAAAAGGCTGTTTGAAGCAGTACTTGACCTTTGGGACTCCAACACATCAATAACTGATTGGGGTAATTGGATACGTAAAAACCTTATGCATAAAAGCCCTTCTCCAAAATTGTATCCTGTTCATATACCATATTAAATTAGGTCTCACAAAATCCCAGAATCCTTTTTGCATATAATCGAAAGGCAGATAATAAATAACACATGACTAGTCGTTCTTTTATCTACAGTCCGTTAGAAATAACTATATACTTGGTATTTTTAATCTCGCTTGTAGGATGTGGTTACGGAGGTCTCTCTGATGTTAAGAAAGATGGAATTTCTTTGGAAGAGGCTCAAAAATTACTCTTGTTTCAAATTTGCCTTCCAGATTATGTGCCTAACGGGGTAACTATGAGTAATTCAGTGTTTTATCATGCTGAGTTTGGGGATCCAAACGAATCTGATGTTACTATTAATTATGTTCGTGAGGGTGATGGAAAGTTGATCTTTTCGGTTTATGAAAGAAACGGTACTGGACAAGAAATAAATTTTCACGATATTGGTTTACAGCGTGTGAACTTGAGTCAACTCTTGGATTGGCAGGTTGATTGGGAAACAATCGAAGATTTTGACAAACAATTCAATGAACTCGAAAAAGATGGCACTATTGAATACGAAATTTATGATGCTCTTGGTACAGAAAGATTGCTTATAGAAATTACATTACCCATAGAGTTAAAATCTGTTTTGATAACATGGAGACTAAGTCAATATGTGCTAATTGATATCTATTCATTTCTTTCTGCTGAGGAAACTAAGCTAATTGCGAATTCTGTAAAAAATTGTAATTAAGAATTTAGGTACTAGGCGACTACCTCCTTTTTGTTTACCTTCATTCCCCACTATAATTCTGTCCATGACAAGCTTCTTCAACTTCGCCAAAAGACCTCGGAGGTCAGTGGTTGCGATTACAGACCATCAAGGTGACTTAATCAGCCAGCACAGATATTTACCCTTCGGCGGGACGAGACAACTACCCAACCAACCCACTAGCGGACTAACCGACTACGGTTACACAGGCCAACGCAATTTAGATGAAGACCTTGGCTTGATGGACTACAAAGCCCGCTTTTACTCGCCTTATCTTAACCACTTCACCCAACCTGACAGCATTGTACCAGACCCAACAAACCCGCAGGCGTGGAATAGGTTTAGTTATGCTAATAACAACCCAGTTAAGTTTAACGATCCAAGTGGGCATTGTTCTGGTGACGCTACAGATAGCCAAAACCCAGATGCGGATTGCTGGGCAAAAATTAATGAAATCGAAAACCTCTATCCATTTGTTGATATTGATCCGGGCAATTGGACTGAAGGTGAGTTGAGCAATATACAAACATCATTAAATGCTATGGAAAACTCTTTTGGAGGAGTAGCAAATTTTGAAAGCCAGATTGGTAATGTTACTCTTAATAGGTCAAACAACCTGTTCGTTGATCTTGCTTGCGATTGGGGATTTGTTTGTGTGCAAGGGCTTACATTTGCAAAGTCTATAACCTTATATGATAGTGCCTTCGCTACAGAAGCCGAAACTATTTTTACAACATTACATGAATTTGGACATGTTTTTGGTATGAATGGCACTAATAAATACACTGAGTTTGCTGAAAAGTTTTGGGAAGGATGTGAATGGATTGTTAATGGGAAATGCTTTAGCCCAGGAAATCCAGTTGGTGAAGTGACTAGGGACTATGCATCATCTCAACCAGCAGAAGACTTTGCTGACACTTTTGCAATAACAATCTAGTCAGAAAACTTTGATATAGTTGAAGATAATATCATGTCTTATCCTGGCCAAAAATTTCCGCCACTTTATATAAAAAAGCCTAGCCTTCAACGTATACAATATATGAAAAATCTTTTACGCAGTGAATAATCGGAGAAAAATGAATCCATTCATGTTTATTGAGCAAATTACCTTTTTCTTAATATATAGTATATTGATTTTTTCGCCCGCATTAAATATTTACTTACTATTAAGGCTGTTCAAAGATACTAATAAAAAAAGAATGATTGTATTTATAGGCATTTCTTTTTACTTGTTGTTTTCGTGTCTATTTATTTTTACTATTTTTGTATCAGTTGATTTTTTAATACCTTGACTATTATCTATATGTTTAGCCGATCCAAAAAATACTGAAACAAAAGCAACTTCTTAAGAATCGAGACACAATTCTCCATTACCCCAATTCCCCGCTATAATCCCGTCCATGACAAACTTCTTCAACTTCGATGACTTAACTTGGGATGAAGTTGCAAACCTCCCACGCGATGTGCCTTTGGTTTTGCCACTCGGTTCGGGCTATGATATGGCTCAATTGCAGAGTCAATTATCAAATCCAGGCCGATGCGGTTTACTTCCGCCCTTTCCGTTTGGATGGCGGGATAGCGGAATTGAAATCCCAGAAAAAGTTTTTATGCCGTACATCATCAACCTGCTCGATAGTTTGCGCGATGATGGTTTTACAAACGTGTATTGCCTCGCGCCGCAAGGCTTCGACCCGCAAAGTAGTTTTATGGCTCACCTCTCGCCGTTTATTTTGCGGCAAAGTCATGCATCACACTATCAAGCCAAAGCAATTCTTCCGCCTGATAGTGAACGCGACAAAGTGATTTTGATTCCGATTGGTCACACCGAGCAACATGGTTTTCATTTGCCGCTTTCGGTGGATACCATCATTATTGATGCGATTGCTAAAGGCACCGTTACGTTTGGAAAAAATAAAAGTTTTACATTGCCCGTTATGCCGTATGGCGTTAGCACACATCGCGCATCGTTTGCTGGAACGATGAACGCTGGCGGACGCGCCTTTGAAGATTTTTGGATGACTGTGATTGATTCTTTGGTTGCTCGCGGATTCAACCGCTTCTATCTGATGAGTGGGCATGGTGGCAATACCTCATTCTTGGTCAATATCGTGAAGTATGCTGGCGAACGTCATCGCCGAATTTTTTGCGCCACAACGTGGTTACACACATCTGGAAGCATTGGTGCAGAAGCGATTAAAAAATATCGCACCTCCCCCATCGGCGGGATGGGTCATGCTGGTGAATTGGAAACATCGTTCTTACTTCATCTCCGCCCTGATTTATGCAAAATGGAAAAAGTTGTAGATGAAATTGATTTCGTCTCAACCCCTGACTATTATATGGATTGGATTGAAGGCGGAAGTTTAGTCGCCAACCCGCCTTGGGATGATGATACAAAAACTGGCGCGTATGGTGCAGGTAGCCACGCCACTGCCGAAAAAGGAAAATTATGGCTTGAAGCCGCCATTGCAGAAAAAGCGAATCATGTAGAGCAAATCCATGAGCAACATGAAAGAAGAGAAAAAAGACGAAATGAAGGTTATGGTTTGTGGGGGAAGAAGTTCTAATCTTTTACAACAAATTCAATTTTCATACTGCAAAATTGTAATTTGCCAACTTGTAAAGCAAAAAAAGAACGATATTCGCCTGCTTGCTTAGGCGCAATAAAAAAAGCACTCACCCGCAATGTATCGCCTGGCGGCACAAATTCTTTCGTATCTTGTATTCTGGTGTTTTCATGTCGGTAGCCACCTTTATACACATGGTCAATCGTATTGCGCGTCCATGTTTTTGTGCCAGTATTTTGAATCGTCCAGAAAGCATAAAACTTAGATTCTTTTTTTAAGACAGCCCCTTTGGGAGGTTGGGTCTCAGCGACAATGATTGTACAATCCCATGGCTGTGGCGTTTTGAATTTTGACGAATCATTCGGACCCGCAGTATTAGCGCCAGCGATAAACCCAATTGGGGTAATGGTTGGAATGGGTGTAAGCGTTGGTAATAAATAAATAAATGTAACTGTTGGTGATGGGGTAATGGTTGGAATGCGAGTGGGTGTCGTTGTTGATGTTAATGTAGGAGATGGGTTTGCTCTAGCAGTTTGAGTCTGTGCCGCATCTGCTGTTTGGACGATGATAGTTTGCAAAGCGTTAATATCGGCTGGCGGATTGTTCACCACAGGGGCAGAAGCACCAGGCAAAGCACAAGCAAGCATAGCAAGAAGCAAGATGATTAAGGAAATCTTTTTGTTCATGTTTATATTCAAAAGTATAACATGCACTACACCATGTCATTGCGAGGGCGAATTTTTTTGGGGGGCCAAATTCGAGGATAAACAAGCTTCATTGTGTCATTCTGAGCCGCGCTTTTGTTCTTTGCGGCGAAGAATCTCGAAGGCTATTGTAGAGACCCTTTGCTTGCCCCTACACTTCGTTCAGGGCTTCGGCTCAGGGTGACACGAATTTTCGTGTGTTCGATATTGGACACTCCGCGAATTTGTTCTTTGCCCGAAGCAATCTCATATTTAATTAGGAGATTGCTTCGGGTTCGGCGCTTCGCGTCTCATCCCTCGCAATGACATATCTACAATTTGAATCTTTCTTTGATAAACCTCTCGCCTTTTTCGATAAACTCATCATACTCCTCTGGGTACGGCGCGGATTTCATCAAATCTTGAGTCTTTTCACGCAACACTTGTCTGGCTGGCGGCGAACCTGCTTCTTGCCATTTTTCCATGCTGTAATGCGGATACACGTTACTGATGTAATATCCGTTTTTATAATTGCGTAGTGTAGAGGGTTGATTCAAAAAGTTTTTACCAGGTCCTACTTTGAAGATTTCACTCACAGCCGAATTCACTTCATCCAGTTGAAAGCCATCATGCAAGCGGAGTGCTTGGTCAATGATTTCGTGGCAATGCACAAACGTTGTAGGAGAAATAGATTTCGACCCTAATGAGTCGCCGATGAATGGAGCCAGATGTCCCGAAGATAAAAGAAGCGCGAGGGTGTTCATCCAGTATGTATCAGCGGCGATTAAATCCATGCCCCAGCCTGTGCCACTGCCTGATGTTGAACAATGCGGGATTTGATAATGTTTCATCATCTCGGAACATGCCACGCTAATTAAAATAGATTGTGGGTCGTAAAAATTTAACATCGTGCGCATGTCAAAATATACGGGCAACATGCCCAATAAAATTGGCGCACCTTTTTTGATAGTTTGACTAATCACCAAGCCTGCTAATAATTCTGCCATCAATAAAGTTAATGTACCTGCTGGCGTGAGCGGAGTTGATGCACCTGCCATGCTATAGTTTGAAAAAATAATCGGCAAGCCGCGTTCAATGGATATTTTCATTTTATCAACTGTGCCAGCATTCAGCACCAATGGACTCACTGGATTGAAATATGGAATCACAAATGGCTTATCACCCACTTCTTTGCCATGTAACAACTCAAACATATCTAACACATCAGGAAATTTATTTTCATCCGAAAC
This sequence comes from Anaerolineales bacterium, assembly GCA_016789345.1. GTDB lineage: Bacteria > Chloroflexota > Anaerolineae > Anaerolineales > Villigracilaceae > Villigracilis. The sequence goes on from JAEURG010000207.1 coordinate 25,250, forward strand.
CAATAACACCAATGGCTTTGTTGTATTTGAAATATGCTCAAGTGAACCATACATATCACCAAGTTCTTCTGAAACATCGCGCACAATGCCAACTGTTGAAACCACATCATAGTGTTTGAACATAGAACCCAAACGCACTAAATCACGAAAGTTTTCACGTTTGAAAATATCTAAAGTTTCATCAAATGGGTTTTGATAAAACAATGCCGTGACTCCCACACCAAAACGCAAACGGTCTTCACCCAATTTCATTTGATGATTTCCACGACGGTCATACACATCAATTGTTTTGGGTGCTGACTTTATCGCTTCTTCCACGATTTCAGGTTGGAATTTGACAATTCGGTCTTGTGACTTAATCCCAAGTTTTCTTTCAAGCAATTGCAAAATATCAGGCGAATCGACTCGCACACCTGTTTCGCTTAATACTTTCAACACATTTTGATGAGCCTCTTGTATTTGTTCTTCGCTCATCATCGTCAACTTCGGGCGAACGTTGTTCATAAAAATTCTCCTGCCTATGATTTTATCTTAAGAGCGCCGACGGCAGACCGCGGTCTATGGTCAACGGTCTGCCGTCTAAATTCATTTTTGTTTTTCCCATGCTTTACGGTCTTCAGGGTTCTCTGCATCTAAGTCTTTTGGTTCAACAGGCTTGAAAACTTTATGACCATGCGAAGTCCACAAATCTGCCGCGAGTTTCTGCGGATTACACTCAACGCCTTGACTAGAAAAATATTGACACACACGCATTACATCTCGTTGAAATATTTTCCATGCCGATGGATTTGATTCAGGAATTACGATTTGTGGAAAATCTATTAATTTTATTCCACCATCCCAATACAAAATATTGTAGGCAGATAAATCTCCATGAATGCAATTGTGTTTTAGCATTAAATCAATATTATGAATCACACGTTCAAACAAAATTTTGGATTCACTCACCGTCAGCGAAACTGAATTCAAAATTGGCGCGGCAGCTGTCAGGTCACCGATGAAGCGCATAAGAATCGCATTTTTCTCTTTGGCATACGGCTTGGGTATATCCGCACCCGCATCAAATAAAGTTTCCATTGTCTGATATTCGTATGCAATCCAAGAGGTGTGGCGTACTTCTTCACCGTACGAAGTACGTCTTGCGGCGGCTTTGATATCGGCTTCTTTCCAAAGTTTGTGACCATCTGCGTCTAAATCCAAACGACCCAAACGATATTCTTGCACATTCTTCAAACTTCGCAAAGAAGTTGGGCGATAAATTTTTGCGGCGAGCAGTGGCGCATCCACTTCCAGCGCGGGCTTACATAAATAGACCGAAGCCTCTTTGCCAACTTTAACTTTTTTCAAAACATCACTAATCCATTTTTTTTCGTAAAACGCGCCAAGTGTTTCAAGTAACCACCATTCTTCAAACCGCGCGGCTTTGTATGTGAACTTAAATGTTTTACGAGAATCATCTTGCTCTTTCAAAAATTCATAATCCGATTTTGAAATTTGCTTCGGGTGCCTGCCTGTTTTACGCGGACGGCGCTTACTGGCATTCAACATCATTTCGTATGGGTCATCATCATCTAACAATCGTGATAAATCTTTTGTATTCATTTTTACCTTATTTACATAAAACGTCCCGCAGGTTTTCTTTACGGGTTTAATGACTCGATAGAATCCTGCGGGACGATATAAATTAAATAAAAAACCGCAGGCTGAGTACGCCTGCGGAGGGTATCAAAACAAAAGCAGACTAAAGTCTGCACTCCATCAAAAGAGGCGCACTAAACAAAAGAGTATTGAATTGAACGGCTTGCATGTTTTCGTGCCTCCTTTCGGTGAAATAAGATAATCAAATTTTATGCCAACTCAAAAACTTCGTCAAGCCTAGTTTTTGACATGCTCATCAAAAAATTCAACCGCGCGATTCATAAACAACAACCAAGCATCGCCCACAAACGAATGCCTTTGCCCATTATAAACAAACAACTCCACATCTTTGCCTGCATCTATCAACGCCTGATTTAATTTATAAGACCATTCTGGCGGAGTCGAACCGATGTAATCACCATCCGCTGAGCCGATATGAATTTGAATTGGAACGGATACTGAATCCAAAAAATAGATTGGAGCAATCTCCCGCATCTTTTCCGCGCTTGTGGCTGATTCTACATAGGCGGCTATTATCTCGGCTGGAAGTGATTCTGGAATCACATCGGCAGAGTTACAAGTTTGCAACAACTCGCCTGCATAAATATCACCAATACAACCATATCCCCAACGAGCAATTAAGTCTGCATCATCTGCCGAGTTAGGTGCATATAAAACTGCCGCTTTGACTGGCGAATTTAATGTCAATATTTTTGTTGTAATCCCGCCACCCATGCTATGTCCCCACATTCCGATTCGGTTTGTATCCGCTTGTGGAATTGAATCTAATGAAGCAATCAGGTTCATTACATCAGTCACCAAGCCTGTATGGAAGAATGAAGCGTCGACATCTGACCCGCCCCAACTGCGAAAATCCGAAGCGATGGTGATATATCCCTTTTCAACTAAATAAACAGAAGCGCGGTCTGTGCCATCACCAGAAGTGTATGTGCTACGATTTTCATATCCATGATTCATAATAATGACAGGAAAAGGTCCATCGCCCTGTGGAATTTGCAAAATGCCTGTAATTCGCAATCCATCCGAAGGGTATGAAATTAAATATTTTGTGTAAGTATTTGTTAATCCCATAACAACATCTAAAGAAATTTCCCCGCCTGTAAATGTTCTTTCTCTTAATCCTGCAATGGTGTATGGATACATCAAATGCGGAATGGGTGTAACAGTAGGGATTAAAGTTTGAGTTGGAATTGCAGTGGATGTTTCCGTTGGGCGAATAATGGTGACAATTGGGCTTGGTAAAACTGGTGTTGATGAAACAGTAGGTGCACAACTGATTATGAAGATAAAAATTACAATCCAAACAAAACGAGACATACTAAATTGGAATTGTAAAAAAGAACGAACTGCCAGAACCTTCTTTGCTTTCAAACCAAGTCTCTCCATCATGCAAATTGATAATATGCTCGACAATTTTTAATCCGAGACCAAAACCGAGGCGTGTGTCAGATTTATCATCAAGAATGGTTTCAAATGCTTCAAAAACTAATTCTTGTTTTTCTTCGGGGATGCCAATGCCTGTATCTCTCACTTCAAACAAAATGTTGTTGGGTTCTTTTTTAATGCGGAGTGTAATGGTTCCATTTTCAGTAAACTTGACTGCATTATGAATATACAAAAGTAAAGCTTGAGACAATCTTTCTGCATCTGCTTCAATGTTTGGAAGGTTTTTATCAATCTCTTCTTCAAGCGTTAAGCTAAAACCATTTTCTATCATTTGGTCAGCGACAGTTAACACGCCGTCTAGCATGGCTGAAATATCAACTTCTTCAAGATTTAATTCCATTTTGTCATTAACCGTCAGCGCATAATCGTAAAGCAGATTTGCATCTTCTATTACGGGCGAAAGCGCGGCGTAGATATGGTTTATGGGTGAATCTTCTATATCAATGTAATCTTCAAGTTCTTCAATGCTATATAAGTCTCGTACTTTGGATTGGGCAAAGGACAAATCTTGGCGCATTTTGGAAGACATGCGGTATAAAAATTGATTGTATTTTTCTGACATTATATAAATTAATCTTTCTTTCCGCGCAAGAAGATGACCCAATATGCTGCAGCGACTAGCACAGTACCGCCAATGATGTTGCCAAGTGTGACAGGGATAAGGTTATTGACAAAAAATGCTTGCCAAGTGAGAGAATCCAGATTTGCAATTCTTTCACTTACACGAGACATATATTCAGGGTCAAAAATTTTGACCAACAAAGCATACGGAATGAAATACATGTTGGCAACACTATGCTCAAAGCCAGCCGCTACAAAGGCAGTAATTGGGAAAATGACCGCAGCGATTTTATCTAATGTTGTTCTTGCACTAAACGTCAGCCAGACTGCCATACACACTAAGGCGTTACATAATATTCCTAAAGCAATCGCTTGAACAAAATCCAATTCAGATTTTCCGACTGCAATTCGCAATGCGGCAATCCCTACTGAGTCTGCGCCAAAAGTATATTGCTTCGTAAAAAACATCAAAACTGCGGTGCCTACCGCGCCGACAAAATTTCCGATATACACAATAACCCAATTGCGAAGCAAAGCCTGTGTTGTAACTTTTTTACTTGCCCACGCCATAACAATTAAATTATTACCTGTGAATAATTCCGCGCCACCGACCACGACCAAAATCAAGCCCAAACAAAAGACCAAGCCGATTAATAAGCGGTTGACACCATAAGGTAAGCCTGAAGTATATGCAAGTGCCCCATCTGCCCCACTGACTGAAATTCCACCAGCCGCCACTGTTGTTGCAAAAATGCTACCCAATGCAATAAATGCACCTGCCAAAACCGCAAGCATAAACATTGTAAAAGCGGGCATCTGTGCTTTACGAACACCGATACTTTCAGCCTTTGCCGCCATTTCAGCAGGTAAAAGAGAATCTATGTGGATTTCATTCATAGTGCATACTCCTTTTATGTTATAAAAATTGCCTGTAATGTATAAGTATTATACATTACAGGCAATTAGAATTTAATTTTTTGTCTTTTATACCTTTGGACCCGCTTCAATAATCTCTTTCGGCGTGCCATCTGCAAATTTAGTAAAGTTATCTACAAATCGTTTGGCAAGTTCTTTGTAACCCTTTTCGTATGCCGCCTTATCTGACCATGAAGAGGATGGGTCTAATACTTCAGCAGGGACATCGGGGCATGAAGTTGGTACTTCATAACCAAAAACAGGGTCAACCTTATACTTAACTTTATTCAATTCGCCATTAAGCGCGGCAGTTAACAAAGCGCGAGTGTATTTAATAGAAATGCGTTTACCAACTCCGTAAGCACCACCAACCCAACCTGTGTTGACCAACCAGCAAGTGACATTATGCTCTACTAGTTTTTTCTTGAGCAATTCAGCATATTTGGAAGGATGATGCACCATAAACGGTCCGCCAAAACAAGCGCTGAAAGTGGCTTGTGGTTCTTTGCCTACGCCTGTTTCTGTGCCTGCCAGTTTGGATGTGTAACCAGAGATAAATTGATACAAAGCCTGATTGAGATTTAATCTAGCAATCGGTGGCATAACGCCAGTCGCATCACAGGTGAGGAAGATGATGTTTTTGGGATGCCCAGCATACTTTTCAGGGACAGCATTATCAATAAACTCCAAAGGATAAGACGCGCGAGTATTTTCAGTCACAGAGTCATCTATCAAGTCAATGCGACGCGTTACTTTATCATAAGGAACATTTTCAAGGATTGTGCCAAAGCGATGTGTGGCGGCGAAAATTTGCGGCTCAGCAGATGCGGATAAACCAATCACTTTTGCGTAGCACCCACCTTCAAAATTGAAAACGCCATCTGCGCTCCACCCATGTTCATCGTCACCGATGAGGCGGCGAGAATGGTCTGCTGAAAGAGTCGTTTTGCCGGTGCCGCTTAATCCAAAAAATAAAGCAACATCATCATTATTTTTCGGGTCAACATTTGCAGAACAGTGCATTGGCATCACGCCCTGAAGCGGGAGGAGGTAATTCAACACCGTGAAAATTGATTTTTTCATTTCGCCAGCATATTGCGTATTACCAATGATGACAAGCTTCTTTTCAAACGAAAGCAAAATAAATGTTTCACTTCGCGTACCATCTGATTCAGGGCTTGCTTTGAACGATGGAATATCTACCACTGTAAATTGAGGCACAAAGTTTTTATGTTCTTCTAGCGTTTGTGGCAGTAAAAACATATTACGAATAAAGTGCGCGTGCCACGCATATTCAGTCACGAAGCGCACAGGCAAACGATATTTTTCATCTGCGCCTGCGTATACATCCTGCACGAACACATCTTTATCTTTTATAAAATCTGTCATCTTTTTGTATATTGCATCAAATTTTTCCGCATCAAACGGTTTGTTATATTGCCCCCACCAAATATTATTTTCAGAGTCAACATGCTTGATAATAAATTTATCATTGGCACTGCGACCTGTATGTTTACCAGTATGTGCAACTAATGGACCATCGGAAGCGATGTTGCCTTCGCCTCGAAATATCGCCTCTTCCGTGAGAGATTCGGTGGTCAAGTTCCAATAAGCATTTTTTACGCTTGAAATACCCAATTTGGCAAGGTCATACTCTGCCTTGCGGGCTTGAGCAATGGATTCTGCTGGGGATGTTAAGGTTTGGGAATGGGTCATATATACTCCTCTAAAAATGTGATTTTGTTTTATTAACACAAAAACTGGTCAAAGGAAACTCTTTGACCAGATGTGTCACTATACCCGCCGAAGTGCGGCTCTGACTGTGATTGTCAGCACTGGGGTTCATAGGGTTAATTATACTCTGCGAAACTATCAATTACTCGCAAGTAAACGCGCCGGGCGAGACATCTTTCGCCTGCACCCAGTTTTTCTCAAATTCTTGTAAATACAGTGCGGCAATTTCGGGGTTATCTAAAATAATTACATTTTCTTCATTACTTGTATCCGCATTGCCAGAAAAATTTAGAGAGCCTGTAATCACAATGCTATTATCAATAATGATGATTTTGTGATGCAGAAAACTAGCGTTGCCATCTTGTCGTGCTGGCACATTGGCACACCAAAACGTTTTCAATTGTGAGGTGGTGTAATTGCTACCAAAAGTTTCAAACACGCCTTTCACATCCAAACCTGCGCGGGCGCGCTCAACCATCGCAACGGCAAGCGGATTATCTGTAAAACTGAAAGCAAGAAAACGGATATTTACTTTCGCATCGCGCACAATTGCAATTAACTTGCTAACGGCTTTATCTTCCGACGAAAATAAAACTTGAATCGGTGTGTTGTTCAAAATTGCCCATTGCTGATTCACAGTCGATGGCGCACGCGGACCAAACTGCCCCGTCCACAATTCTTCCCATTCACGTTCATAAATCATCGCAATTTCTGGCGAGTGAATCACAATCACATTATTATTTTGTTTATAAATCCCATTGACCGTAATATTGGTTGAACCCGTCCATGTGATTTGTCTATCGAAAACCCAAAACTTATTGTGCATTAAAGCGGAACGCCCTACATCGTCTTTGACTTCGATACCATTTTGCATTAATCGTGTGAATTGTCCGCGATTTGGTTCCGCGTCAATGCCTAGCCCGTTTTTGTCATCTGTCACCCAGCGGACATCTACGCCCCGGCTTTTGGCATTGATTAACGCGTCGGCTACGCGTGGCAAGTTAAACTCAAACGACGAGATATGAATACTAACCTGAGCATTATTGATAAATTGAATTAATTTTTCTTCAATTGAACCTGCTGGGTTATTTGGATTGCTCAAAGTTAATGGGTCTGTGAAGTACACTTCCCACCATTGGCTCGGAGGAATTGGTGAAGGTATTTCAGTAACAGGGATAATAAATGGGTCAGTCGGTGACTCAACGACCACAATCGGCGTTTCAGTAACGGGGATGATAAATGGTAGTGGCGTATCCGTTGGCGTTGAATAAAATGGAATTTGAGTTACAGGCGCGAGCGTGGGCAATTCCAGTGGTTCGCAAGCAACAAGCAATACACAAGCAATGAAAGTGGTAATAAGTTTTTTCATAAATTATCAAGTGGCAAGCCACTTGACTCCAAATTATTCCAACGCTGAAAAATCTTGCGGGTTGCCTAATGGATAATTTGTCGCTTCGGGTGCAATGCGTTTTACTAAGCCACCTAATACGGTTCCTGTACCAACTTCAACAAAAGTGTTGATTCCCATTTCAGACATTTTCTTAATCGAATCCGTCCACTTGACACGTGACTGCATTTGAGACTTTACATCCGCCCGCGCTTCATCTGCTGTTTTGATAATGGATGCATTTACGTTTCCAACTACGGGGACAGTTGGGTTTACAAATTCAGCATTATCTACTGCTTGATTCCATTCTGCTTGAATTGAATCCATTAATGGGGAATGCGCCGCAATAGATACTGCCAACGGCAAAGCGCGTTTTGCACCAGCGGATTTTGCTAAAGTCATCGCACGTTCTACGGCTGGTTTTGCACCCGAAATCACCACTTGACCGGGACAATTATCATTGGCAACTTGCACAAGTTCATTATCTGTACTGGCTTCTGCGCAGACTTTATCTAATGTAGGAATATCCAAACCTAGTATTGCCGCCATGCCACCGGGATTTAATTCGCCAGCACGTTTCATCAACTCGCCACGTGTTCGGACGAGGCGCAGACCATCCTCAAAAGAAAATGCGCCAGCCGCGCACAAAGCAGATAACTCGCCAAGAGAATGTCCTGCAACAGAAGCAGGTATCAAGTCAGGAAAAAGAAGCGAAAAAGTTCTGTAAGATGCAATCGAATGAATGAACAAGGCTGGTTGCGTGTTGACCGTATCATTAAGTTCATCTGCTGAACCGTTTATCATCAAGTTTGAAAGTGAAAATCCAAGAATTGAATCGGCTTCATCAAAAGTTTGTTTTGCAATGGGATAAGCCTCGCTAAGTTCTTTGCCCATGCCAACTGTTTGTGAGCCTTGCCCAGGAAAAATAAATGCTGTGGTTTGTGAGTTGAGTTTCATTATTGAGTCTCCATTAGAAAAACTTTTGCCACAGAGCACACAGAGTTCACTGAGATTTTTTGGGGCTTTCTCTGAGGTCTCTGTGACCTCTGTGGCTAATTTATTGCATTCGTACTCATTAAAACACAAACGGGTCGTGAATGTCACGACCCGTTTTATGACGACAAAATTATTCGGACTTCTTTTCTTTTTTTACTTGCACAACTTCACGTCCTTTGAAATAACCGCAATTATCACAAACGGTGTGAGGCAGGCGTTTGCTTCCGCAGTTAGAACAAGTGACGAGATTGGACAAAATCAACGCATCCTGTGAACGTCGGCGGTCACGGCGTCCTTTGGAATGTTTGCGCTTTGGATGTGGGGTCATGAACTTTCTCCTTATTTACATGGCGTAGGGGCGAGGCATGCCTCGCCCCTACAATGAATTTCAATTTTTGAATGAAGCGGGCTGATTATATATGCGGGAGGCGGGTACGTCAAGCAGAATTATTTGGGATTTTTTAGTTCGCGTCATTTTCTCATTGGCAAAATATTGTTTCAAAAGCCTTTACTTTTCGTTAAACAAAATTTAAGCCGTGTTTACAAACTTTCTGAACAATAGAAGCGTATAATCAATAAAAGGAGTAAACATCTTATGAGCATTTCTATTATTTTGATATGTGGTTTCCTATTGGTTGTAATGGTGGCTGTTGGAATTGGTATATATTTCTTCTATAACAATAATAGGCAAAATCAAGGTTCAGCAGATAATTCAGGCGGCGATACGAGTTCATCGGGCGTTTTGTTTTGGGGAAGTTCTGATACAGGTGGGGATAAAAATGATGATGGTGGCGGGTTTTGGGGCGGTGATAGCACCAGCGATTCGGGCGGCGACAGTGGAGGCGGAGATGGTGGCGGTGGTGGCGAATAATCCCCTTTTCATTTCGGAAGTCAAGTTATAAATTTGGAGAATTAAAGATTGGAAGTTGCAGGTTAAAAGAAAAACTCGACGAGACGGGAGATGTCTGCGCCGAGTTTTGTTATGGGGTTGAGAAAATTTACTGCCTAGTTCGCTATACTATATTTCCAACTCTTTCCATTCATAATCCACCCAAATATGTACATCTCCTTGACCTGCCATAAGCAATTTCAAATACATAACACTTTTTCTCGGAGCCAGACATTCCTACTGTTCTGTAACAATCTCAGGATGGTAGTAGTCCCGTTCTATTGTTTCTTCCATTTTGATAACTTCCTCCTCACTTAAGGGAAAGTCCAAATTATTAAGATATCTTCGCAAACCTTGAACATCAACTCGAGGGTTACGTTTCGCGACAGCATTTAGAATTGACTCTGCACTGACAAATTGTGTTAGCTCCTTGCGAAATCTAAAAACATCGTTACTGGTTAATACTTTCTCAACCACATCATAGAGCTCACGCTCTGTGAGATTATTCAAGTCAAATGCTTGCAACTTCTTGTGCAATTCATTAGACTCAATAACCATATATTCTTTCTCCGCTAGTTGCAACAATCCATCTACGGTGACAGAGCCTCGTATCAAGCTAACAAAATAGTCAACATAATCTGCGCCATAGTAATTCTGCATGATTCTGTTGACGCCACAATTACAATAAAAGCCTGTCTCCTTCGCACTTCTCAGCCAAAATTCTTTTACCATTCCGCACTGACTACAATATTTCAGCACAACCTGCATGAGAGCCTCTATTTCTTAAATCTCATAAAATATAGTTGCTTAATCCAAGAATCATCGCCAGTCCTATTATAGTGTAACCAAGAATTTCTGTATTGGTCAAACCAGTAATTTGTAATAAGAATATGCTTTTTTACAATATCTGTTGTTTCGTTGCCAAAGTCGTCGAAGGATGGCGCATTCCACTCATCCCAAGCCTGCCGATGATAATGAGGCATATGCCCCACGGCGTTTGGAAATTGTGTAACAACATTACCAGTTTTATCTAATCGTATTATTGACGAGTCGACATTATTAACCCATACCTCAACATTTGCCCCATGACCCCAATAACCAAAATTCCATCCATTTATTTCAAGTGTTTTTTTGATCTGTGACAAAGATTTACCTTGCAATGGTGGTAGTTTTTGGGACTCAACTAAATTAGCTATTATTGGTGAGTATTCACCAGTGTAATACCCACTATGCCCCATTGATGGTGTAAATATATCATCTGAGAACCGCAAAGCGTCATACGCATCATAAGCCTTAGACAACATCCCCAAGCCCGTCACACCTGGAATCATCAAGCCAACAGCATTGAGGTAGAAAGAGGCGTAGTCGCCATTTCTCAAGTCATTTGCCATAAAGGCAAAGTCAAGTACTGCATCTGGAGAGACTAAGATTATTGGAATCGCGGCGACGATAATCAATGGCTCGAGGGCAGGATGCCGCCCATTGCACAATTTGACCGATAAATTTGGTCTAAGGTGCCCGTACAGGATATTTGGCTAAACTTTGGAAGTGGCTAGTCGTCTATTAATAGTAAAATCAACGCATGGAAGTTCAAATCGCAGTTGCAAAAGTCAACAAATATGCAGTTTCTGAAAGTGGAGATTCACTTGAAGTTGTCGAACGCCCCACTGGCGGATTATCTGTCGTTTTAGCAGACGGTCAAACATCAGGTAGAGGCGCGAAAGCAGTCTCTTTGTTGGTCGTTAGAAAAGTGATGGGGTTAATCGCAGAAGGTGTGCGCGATGGTGCCGCCGCGAGAGCGGCATCTGATGCTTTGTTTGCAGATAAAGCAGGCAAAGTCACATGCACGTTGAATATTGCATCTGTTGATTTACACAGCAAAACAATTGTCTTAACCAGAAATAATCCCGCACCTATGTTTATTTGCCGTGGTGAAGAAATTGATGAACATAATCAAGAAAGTGTTTCATTGGGAACTTCACGCAATGTTCGCCCAGTTGTTACCGAAATTGGAATTGAAACAGGATTAACGATTGTTATTTTTAGTGATGGCATTTCACATGCAGGCGAACGCGTCGGCAGACCGATGAACGTGCATCAAGCGATACAATCTATGTTAGAAGACCAAGACCCAACTCCGCAACAACTTGCCGACTCGTTACTAGAACAAGCCGTGCGCCTCGATGACAACCGCCCAGCGGATGATATCAGTGTGTTGGTGTTAAAAGTTTCGCCGCGCACTAGTGACGATGTGCGACGTATGACGGTTCGGCTTCCTATTTAAATAATGCGTAAAAACTTAAAACATATTTGGCGACATATTCAAGCATCTATTCGGGATACCAGAATTTTATTGCGTGAATTTCGTGCGCCATTATTTTGGTTTTCATTTGCAGTCATTGGTGGCGGATTTTTATATCATTACATCGCAATGATAGTAAATGAACCAGTCAATAGTGTAGCAGAGGCAATTTACATCGTTTTGATTGCCGCTTTTTTACAACCACCCAATCGAGACTTTCCGCTTCACATCGCCTTACAACTGTTTCATTTTTTTATGCCTTTGGTGGGCATTATTGCCTTAGCGCAAGGCTTGGCTGATTTTGGAAGTTTGTTATTTAATCGAAAATCCCGCAACAAGGAGTGGGAAATGGCAATCGCATCTACAATGAAAAATCATATTATCTTAATTGGCTTGGGGCATTTGGGCTATCGTGTGGCATTGAAGTTACATGAAATGGGCGAAAGCATTGCCGCCATTGAACTTGACCCAAACGGTTCCTCTGTTAATACTGTCCGCGCGTGGGGTATTCCCGTCATTCATGAAGATGCCACTCGCCCTACTACCTTAGAGGCGGTCAATGTAAAAACAGCGCGAGCAATTATTATGGCAAGCCAGAACGATGCCATGAATTTACAAATCGCATTAAAAGCCAGAAGCCTAAACCCAAATATTCAAGTTGTCATCCGCATCTTTGATGATGATTTTGCTCATGCTTTGCAAGAACAATTTGGTTTCATTGCTTTAAGTGCCACCGAAATGGCGGCACCGGTCTTTGCCGCCGCCGCGGCTGGCGTAGATGTTACCAATCCTATTTCTATTGAAGGGCAATTGCTTGGCTTAGCACGTTTAACCATTTCAAAAAATGCGCCGTTTGCATCAAAAACAGTCGGCTATGTGGAAGATAAATACCGCCTCAATGTTGTTTTACATCGGCATGATAATCAATCCGAAATGCACCCAACCGATAAAACTGATTTACACAATGGCGATGTGATTGCAGTGCTTGGCGGACCTGAGCAGTTAAATAAAATCCTGCATGATAATGGGCAATGACTCTAGTACTCTCTTAATTGGCATTGTTGGTCCGTGTGGTTCGGGCAAATCTACATTGCTGGCGGGGTTAGAAAAACACGGCTATCGTTGTCGGCATATTGCGCAAGAACATTCATACGTCAAACAAATGTGGCAAATCATTACCAAACCCAATATCTTAATTTTTTTAGAATGTTCATTTGAAAATTGTACACAACGTAGAAAATTAAATTGGTTAATCAGCGATTATGAAGAACAACAAAGAAGATTGAGGCATGCCCGCGAACATGCGGATTTAATTATAGATACAAACATTCATAACCCCGATGAAGTGCTTGATAATGCTTTGAAATTTTTAGAGAAAAGAAAATGACCAAAAAGATTTTTATTTTCACCCTGCTCACGCTTCTTTTATTGACCTCATGCCTGTTTCTGCAACCCCAAGCGGAGGCTACGCCTGTGCCACCTGCAACAGCAACCGAGCCAGTGAATCTTTCTACATTCAAAGCAGGGCTTAATCCGCAATATCATGCTGTGATAGATGAATTGTCGAATGCAAGTTTGTATCAGATTGATTTTGTGATTGGTGATAATTTGTATCAAATTACAGGAAAGCAATCTGTGAATTACACAAATAATGAAGATGTTACATTAAATGAAATTCACTTCCGCTTATTCCCCAACATACTTGGCGGAAAGATGACGGTGAAAAATGTAAAAGTTAATAATGAAAGCGTTGAACCAAAATATTCTTTGAATGATAGTTTGTTGATTATTCCTTTAGAAAAACCTTTGAAAACTGACGAAAAAATAAATATTAGTATGGAATTTGATATTTCTATTCCGCGCAGTGTGGATTTGAATTATGGCGTGCAAGCCTATTACAACGATGTGTTGGCATTAGCCCATGCTTACCCGATGATTGCCGTGTATGACGATGAAGGTTGGAATTCTGAAATTCCGTCACAATCAGGGGATGTGACTTATGCAGATATGTCTTTCTTCATCGTTACTGTAGATGCGCCGAAGGATTTGGTTTTGGTGGCTTCGGGAATAGAAACAAATGTTGAGGAAACAGGAAACAGGCAACGGGTCAGGTATGAGGCGGGACCCGTGCGGGATTTTTATTTGGTGGGGAGTCCGAATTATCAAGAATTTGTTAAAGAGGTTGATGGAGTTACACTTCGTTTTTATACGCCGAGTTATATGCAATCTGGCGCAGAAGAATCTTTGGGCTATGCGGCACAATCTATAAAAATTTTCAATGAGAAGTATGGAGTGTATCCATATACTGAATTAGATTTTGTTTCTACGCCGACATTGGCATTAGGCATTGAGTACCCTGGCGTGATTGCGATTACGGATTGGATTATGGAACCGCAAATTGGCTATTTGGAGTCAACGGTGGTGCATGAGGTGGCGCATCAGTGGTTTTATAACTTGGTGGGCAATGACCAATTGGATGAGCCGTGGTTGGATGAGTCGTTGGCGCAATTTGCGACGATGCAATATTTTGAGGAACGATATGGTGAAGAAGGGATGTTGGCTTTTCGTAGGGAGTTAAAAGGCAGATGGGCTTATGTTGGCAACGAAGAGATTCCTGTGGGTTTGCCCGTGCGTGATTACAGCGGAGTGGAATATAGCGGCATTGTGTATGGACGTGGTGCTTTATTTTTTATCGAACTTGAAAATGAAATGGGCTCTGATAATTTTGATACGTTTATGAAAAATTATGTAATGAATAATGCTTGGGGAATTAGTACAACTGAAATATTACGCGCCGAGGCGGAATCAAGTTGTGGTTGTGATTTGGCTGAGTTATTTGAGGTGTGGGTTTATAGGTGATGGGATTTGGGAATCGGGAATCGGTGGTTGGTGGTCAGTTATCGAGTGGGGATTTGACGGCGAGTCCGCCGCGTTGGAGGACGTGGGTGTATATCATGGTGGTTTTCACGTCCTTGTGACCTAATAATTCTTGGACGGTACGAATGTCGTAACCATTTTGTAAAAGATGGGTGGCAAAAGAATGGCGAAAGGTATGAGGTGAAACTGGTTTTGTTAAACCAACTGATAAAGCTGATTGGCGAACTGCTTTTTGTAGGACACTTGGGTCAATATGATGTCTTTTTGTCTTTTTGGAAATTGGGTCAAGTGAGCGAACTGATGCAGGGAAAATATATTGCCACATCCATTCTTTGGAAGCATTTGGATATTTTTTAGCAAGTGCATAAGAAAATGATGTTTCACCAAAACCTTCTTTGATGTCTTTTTCATGAATTGCTTTTACAACAAGAAGATGAGATTGAAGGTCTTGTGTAATTGAATCTGGAAGAATAGTGAAGCGGTCTTTTTCGCCTTTGCCTTCTCGAACAATAATTTGGTGGTTGCCAAAATCAATATCTTTGACTCGCAGTCGTAAACACTCCATCAGGCGCAAACCACTGCCGTATAATATTTTTGCCATGAGTTTTTGCGTGCCATTCATATTGTTTATGATAGCACGAGCTTCTTCTACTGTTAGGACAACGGGAAGGGGTTTTGACTTGGTTGGGCGAATCGTATCGGTTGGGAAATTAAGTTCGGTATTTAAGACATGACGATATAAAAATGTTATAGCACTTAAGGCTTGATTTTGTGTGGAGGCAGATACATTATCTTTTGTAGCAAGATGAATGATAAAGTTTTGTACTTCGGGGACACCCATTTCGCGCGGGTGTTTTTTATTGTGATGTAGGATGAAGCGACGAATCCAGTCTATGTATGTTTTTTCAGTACGGAGGGAATAATGTTTAGCACGAATAGCGTCTTGAACTTGTTCAAGCAGTTTCTTTTCTTTGGGTTTAGGGGTAATTTCCATCTTGACCTGTTATGTTTGTAAGTCTATAATTTACTTATTCTATTTTAACCTATGACCGCCTAATGTCCTAAATTAATATAGGTGATTAGATGGAAATCGGCG
>JAEURG010000015.1 GCA_016789345.1 Anaerolineales bacterium
CATATAAATTTTTTAGTTTCATTCTCTTTTCTCCTAAATAGAATTTACACGAACAAAAAATTCAAACACGTGCTAACAACCACCTCCTTACATCGGTATTAAACAGAAGGCGGAAGACCAGCCCACCAGCCGGCACTCCGCCTCAGACATAGGTTGCGGTCCTATCTTCTTGGAGGAAAAATCGTCCGCATAGGATTGCATGATACAGAACCTCGCCACAAATGTCATGCGCCTACAACATAGGATTCACCCCTTCAAATGAATGGTTTAAGAACCAAACAATTCTCAAAGCAACTCATCGAAAATAAATAAAAAAACCATTCCACAGAAGGGTAGATGAAACCCTACTAGAGAATGGGACACCAAAAAACGCATCTCATCTTAATTGCTTATAATTACCTTATGTATAAGAAAGCCTTGCTTTACATTACTTTGATTACTTTTTTACTCGCCGCGTGCGGTGAGATAAATTCTCTTGCTACACCCAATTTTGAAGAAGCCCCAACCGCCTCACCCACTGACCTGCAACCTGCTACTGGACCTAAAAATTCTTTTATCCCCTACGGAAAGAACATCCGCTTTGAACAAATTAGTCTCGAAGAAGGGCTATCGCAAAGCGTTGTCAACACCATCCTGCAAGACCGTCAGGGCTTCTTATGGGTTGGCACTGATGATGGATTAAATCGTTACGACGGCTATAACTTCAAAATCTACAAGCCTGATATTAACAACCCAAACAGCATCAGCGAACGTGCTATCACTGCAATGGTCGAAGACCAGCAAGGCTACTTATGGATTGGGACACAATCTGGCGGGCTAAATCGCTACGACCCTGTTAGCGGCATATTTACGCATTATCTACACAACCCAGATGATGATAAAAGCATTTCTAGCAATCGTATTCAGGCACTGTGCTTAGATGATAAAGGTTTATGGATTGGCACAGATGAAGGGTTAGATTTTTTGTCGTTTGAAAATAACGCAATTACTCACTTTCGCACCTCTTCAGATACCCCGCCAGACTCACGCAGTTTGAGTAGCAACATCATCACAGCATTATTAAAAGACTCGAATGGAAACCTATGGATTGGGACAGCAAGTGCAGGCATCAGTTTATATAATGAAGCGAAAGGAACGTTTGTCAATTACAAATATGATGTCAGCAACTCTAACAGCCTAAGCAGTAATCGGGTTTTAAGTCTGGTAGAAAATCAAAATAAAGAAATATGGGTTGGAACTGTAAATGGCTTAAATCTTTACAATCCTTTAGGAAAATTTTTCACAAGGTTTACAAATTCTGCCAACAACCCTAACAGTTTGGCGGGCAATACGGTTTTTTCGCTTTTTGTAGATAGTGCCAATGGGCTTTGGATAGGCACAAATAATGGCTTAGACCGTTATGACCCATTTACCAAAAAGTTTATCCACCATCAAAATCAGCCTAGTTTTTCAAATAGCCTGAGCAACAACAAAGTGTATTCTATTTATGAAGATGCCAGCGGGGTTTTGTGGATTGGAACGTATGGCGGCGGCTTAAACAAATATAACCGCCAGCAAGACCGCTTCGGCTATTATCGTAACAACCCTAATGACCCTACTAGCCTAAGCAGTAATTTCATTTTTCCGATTTTGGCTGAATCGAATAACAACGTGTGGATTGGAACAGATGGCGGTGGATTAAATCACTTTAACCGTGCTAGTGGCGTGTTCACCAGATACTTACATAACCCAAATGACTCTTCTACTATTAGTAGTAACAGTATTTACTCATTACACATTGACCAGCAAGGTGTGCTATGGGTTGGCACGACACGCGGGTTAGACCAATTTGACTCATCCAGCCAAACCTTCACCCATTATCAGCCTGCGGGTTTAGGTGAAGAAATTTCGGGTGTTGCTGTTTCTGCTATTTATGAAGACTCGAAAAATAGGATGTGGGTCGGCACAAACCAAGGATTATTTATTTTTAATCGCAATACATCTGCATTTACTATTTATAACCCTTTCCCGAATAACCCAGATACAGATATTACAGATAAAGTCAGCATAGTACAAGAAGATAAAAATCAAAATTTATGGATAGGTACAACAGACAATGGGTTGCTTCGCATTAATGTAGAAAGTGGTTCTTTTACTAGATATACACATGAACCTCTTGAGAAAAATTCGTTGAGCAACAATATTATCTTAAGTATTTACCAAGCAACAAATGGCGTTGTTTGGATTGGCACTTATGGTGGCGGATTAAATCGTTACAACCCTGCCACTGATTCGTTTGACCGTTTCACTGAAAATGAAGGCTTGCCCAACAATGTAATTTATGGAATTTTGGAAGACGAGCAAGGTGATTTATGGCTTAGCACGAACTTTGGGCTTTCGAGGTTCAATCCTGCCAATCAGACTTTTCGTAACTTTACAATAAGTGACGGCTTGCAAAGCAATGAATTTAATCAATATGCCTTCGCAAAAAGTGAAGATGGCACAATGTATTTCGGCGGTATCAATGGTCTGAACGTCTTTCAGCCAAGTGAAATAGTTGATAATCAATTCCAGCCGAACATTGCACTTACTTCTTTCACCTTATCTGGTACGCCGTTTATTGACGAAAATATAACAACTGAATATTTACAAACCATTACGCTTACCCGCCCCCAAGATTCATTTGAGTTTGAATTTACGACATTTGCATTTGAACAGCCTTCAAAAAATCAATACGCATATATGCTTGAAGGTTTTGACGAGGAATGGATTCAAGCAGGTCAACAGCGCAACGGACGGTACACCAACTTGCCCGGTGGAACTTACACATTGCATTTACGCAGTACAAACAGCGACGGTGTGTGGAGCGACCAAGTACGTGCAATTCAAATTATCGTTGTGCCACCCTATTGGGAAACATGGTGGTTTCGCGGTTTGCTAATCATTTTGCTTGGCGTTAGCATTGCAGGCGGCTTGCGCTGGCGTGTAAAAAACATTGAAAATAAAAATCAAGAGTTAGAAAGATTGGTTCGAAAGCGCACGGCTGATTTAGAAAAACGTACCGTTGAAATGGAAGCACTCTATCAAGCCGATGAAAAAATTCTACGAAGCGTTACCTTAAATCAAATCTTCCAAGCATTAGTAGATGTATCAGTTTCACTGTTAAATGCAGACCGAAGCGTAGTATTTGCATGGAATGAATCTCAACAAAAAATTATGCCGCGTGTGAGTCGTGGTTTTCAACCTGAAACACTCGCTACTTTCAAATTTGAGCGTGATGAAGGCATGGTAGGCATTGCCATGAATACCAGCGCCGCATTTATTGTTTCGGATATAAAATCAAAATCCCTGCGACCCGATATTCAAGCCGCAATTCAAAAAGAAGGCATTGAGTCATTTGCACATTTTCCAATTGCAGTAGATGGAAAAGTAGTTGCAATTTTCAACGTGGCTTATACACGCCCCAACGCACTTACCAGAGATTCGATTCGTTTGTTTACCGCGCTTGTAAATCGCGCTTCGTTATCCATTGCGAATATGGATTTGTTTGAACAAACAAAAGATTTGGCTGTGATGGAAGAACGCAACCGCCTCGCGCGTGACCTGCATGATAGTGCTAAACAAAAAGCCTTCGCCGCCCTCGCACAGTTGGGTACTGTCAATGGCATGGCAAAGAATGAAAAACAAGAATTTACGCCACACCTCAGCGAAGCGGAGACTTTAATCTACGAAGTAATTCAAGAATTAAATTTCTTGATTCAAGAAATTTACCCAATTGCCTTGCAAGAAAAAGGCTTAGAAACCACGCTTAGAGAGTATGTCTTTGAATGGGAAAACCGCAACGATGCAATTGTGAATTTGAAAATTCAGAATGGGCGTGAACTCCCGCTAGATACAGAGCAAGCAGTTTACCGCGTCATTCAAGAGGCGTTAGCAAATGTTTCCCGTCACAGCCAAGCCAAACGAGCAGATGTCTCTTTGGCGTATAATCACGATATCCTTCAAGTTTTAATTGCGGATGACGGCTGTGGCTTTGATACACAACAACGTGCAAAGGGCATGGGCTTCCGTTCGATGCGTGAAAGAATCAACAGCATTCGCGGCACATTGCAAGTACAAAGCGCACCCGGGCAAGGAACACGCTTAATTATTCAGATACCTGTCAAGAATCACTCAGGAGATTGAAATTATGAAATACCCAAAAACTAGCATATTAATTGTGGACGACCATGAAGTTGTGCGCAACGGCATTCGCTCCTACCTTGAAAAAATTTCAGACTTTAACGTCGTTGGTGAAACTTCTTCAGGAGAAGAAGCCCTAAACATGGTAGGTGAATTAATCCCTGATATTGTTTTATTGGATTTAATTATGCCCGGCTTAGATGGCATTGAAACCACACGCCGCATCCGCCAGATTAGCCCGCGCACAAAAGTTGTTGTGTTAACTTCTTATCATGAAGACGTGCATATCTTCCCTGCTTTGAAAGCGGGTGCTATTTCATATATTTTGAAAGATATGAAAATGGAAAAGCTCGTAGATGTTTTGCATCGCGCCGTGCAAGGCGAAGTGACTTTGCATCCGCGGGTGGCTTCACGAGTGTTGCAAAATATTCGTGGTGAAAATTCAGAAGACCAGCCATTGTTTACTGAATTAACAGAACGCGAAACCGATGTGTTAAAGTTAATTGCTAGCGGTTTAACTAACAGCCAAATTGCTGAAAAATTAGTGATAAGCGAAAATACAGTTAAAGGGCATGTGAGTAATATATTGAGTAAACTGCATTTGGCAGATAGAACCCAAGCCGCAGTCTATGCTTGGGAGCAAGGTATCGTCAGCAGACAAAGTTAACAAAAAAGACACTGTTTTTCAACAGTGTCTTTTTTTAGATAGTTTATTGATTTATCTCAGCCAATGCCGCTTCGATTTCTTGCACAAATACATCATAAGGTTGAGCACCTTGTATTAATTTTGTTTTCGTTTCGCCATTCACTTCATAAGTCATAACAAAAGACGGTGTGGCTTCGGCACCTGCATTGAGCGCATTTGCTACATTTTCAGCAATCAAATCTAAATATTTATTTGAGTTATAACAGTCGTTATACTCATCCATATTCAAACCAACAGATTCAGCATAAGCGGCTAAACGGCGGTCACTTAGGGCTTCTAAACCTTGATTTGTGAAAATCGTACCTTGCATTTCCCAAAATTTGTTTTGGTCGCCAGCGCAATACGCCGCTTCTGCGGCTTCTGCCGAAGCGGGTCCAAGATAATCCACTGCTTTGAAAATAAAATATACCGTGCCATTGGCAATATAGTTATCCATCAATAACTTTTCTGTATTTCTAAAAAAAGAGCCACAGTGTGGGCATTGAAAATCAGCATATTCCTCAATTTTGATAGGTGAATCTGGGTTGCCAACTGCATTGAAATCAGGATTCGGATAAACAATTTCCGGTGCTGTAGCGACTTCTCCAATTGGTCTCAGGCTGGGCCAAATAAACAAGAAAGCCAAAAACAAAACACCTAACGAAATCAAACCAATAGACAACAAACGCGAACGCCTCTCTTTACGGCGAACTTGTTCCTTGCGTTGTTGCCTTTTACTTACTTCTTTATCGCTCATACTCACTAACTCCTCTATATTTTTTATTGCGTGGCGCAAATTTTCTCACGCACAAATGATTTTGTCTAGCACAGGCTGAGAATGTTCTTAACTGATACCTTCACGCAATCTGGCATCCATCCAAAGCGTCATCGTCTTGAATACTTCTTCTTTCTCTGGCTCATTGTGCAATTCATGAAGTCCATCGTCCCATAAAACTAAGGTGCATTTCCCCCCCAGCGGCTCGGCAAATTCTGTACTGCTAGAAACAAAGGCAATCGGGTCTTTCTTGCCATGCAATAACAACAATGGAAGCGGAAAATCCTTTGCATTTTCTAAAGTCCATTTTGTTACACCAAGCATAATTTTGCCAAAACCAAGTGACACTTTATCATGCACAAGCGGGTCGTTGTTATATACCTGTACCACTTTCTCATCACGAGAAATACCGTTTGCGTCTAACCCACTAGCAAGCGCAGTAGAGGGCATAATAGAACCTAATATTTTTGCCAATAAAACTTTCACGGGTTGTTTTTCAAGTGCGGTATGCAACCCTGGGCTTGTTGCAATCACGCCTTTGATGTTGGGTTTGCGAAGCAAAGCATAATGTAAAACTAAAATTCCGCCTAAACTATGACCGTATAAAAACAAAGGCAAATTTGGATAACGAGAGCGGGCTTGTTCAAACAATGTATCAATATCACCCATAAAGTCTTCAATAGAGTTGATATGCCCACGCGCGCCACCAGATTTTCCATGCCCGCGTGAGTCAGATGTAAATAAAATAATGCCTTCTTTATTAAAGGCTTCTGCCACATGGACATAACGAGATGAATGTTCACCTAAGCCATGTACTAAACAAGCCACTGCTTTCGGTTGTACTACATCTGGCTCCCAAGCCTGAGCAAAAATATCTAAACCATCTTTTGTCTTCCAATTTGTTTCGATGTGCGCCATGTTATCCTCCGATGGTAATTTTGAATTCACATTGCCTTGCCCCCATTGCTTTGCAAGCCTGCTCTTCTATATTATGTTCTTCACCAACTGCCCAAAATAAGCATTCACGAATTAAACCAAATGTCACAAAGCACACAGGCGTATCATCAGTCTGGTTCAAGGTAGTAGGAGATGTCGAGTCAACAAGCAACAGGTCGAGGTCAAGGGTGTGAAGCGTAATATCTCCACGCTTTGCACTCAAAATTTTTGCAAGCAAATCTAAGGCTTGTTTTCGGCGTAAAGATTTTGGAAGTCCACGAATCAATGCCGCTTGGGCTTTGATTCCAAAAGATGAATCATCTAACAATTGATTCCAAAGTTTTGTGCCGATGCGTAATAAAATGCCGCGTGCGCCACGCCCATAATAAGCCCGCAATGCCGATTGCAAACGCGCGTATGCCAATGCCGATTGTTCATTGTTTAAGTTTACAAAATTATCGTCATGCATCCATTCTTTTGGCAAACCCGTTTTTTTGATAACTGCCGTAGCAGTATCATGCCCTAATTCAGTGGAAAGGGTTTCGACAAATTTTCTCAATACAGGTAATGGAAATTGAACTTGTGTCATAAACCCCTATTGTAAATCAACACTGGAAAATATTCGCCAGTTTTAGAAAAACCTAATTTTTTATACAAGGCTAATGATGCCATATTATCTTCCTGTGTGTTGACTGAAAGATTGCTGTTTTGATTCGCGTCCAAGTTTTGGATGAGATGACTCACCAAAGCAGATGCCACGCCTCGACCTTGTGCCTGCGGGCTGACTGCCAACCTAGCGAGGTGTGCCCCAAACCGATTCCCTGTGCTGAGTTGATAGCCGATAATTTCATTTAATTCATTTTCTGCCACCGTTGCAGATATGGCTTGTGCATACGCAAATCGAATCGAATCAAATGAGTTATGCCAAAATGAGCCAAAGGCTTTGTAATCTACATCCGCAACGAAAGATATATCTGATTCTTTCATGCGCCGAATGTGAAGATTTTGAGGTGCAGCAAATGGTTTGAATTTTTCAATTCTTAAACGTAATAATGCAATACTTTGTTTTTGCTCAAACCCGCTTTGCAAAAGAACATCTTGAAACCAGGGCTTGATAACAATAGATGAAACTTTAGCATTCGGGTTGTTCTGAAAAATTTCGGCTTGGGAACTTTCCCACAACGCCGACCATGCTTCCCGTAAGTCAAGATGTGGATGATAAGTAAAGAGACGAATCCAAGCAATATCTTGCGGGTCTTCTGGGCAAGCAAATGCGGCGGTGATAAATCCATGCTCATCAAGAACCCAAAAATTTTGTGCGCCGAGCCAATCCAAAACAGACCGCCAATCTAAATGGCGGTGAGTGTGCGATTCATGAAAAAGTAGATTCGCAATTTGGTAATGGTCTTGTGCGACGGCGCGGCGAACTTTGACGTTGAGGTTTATCATTTCATTTGATAAAGCGCATAAAAAATCTTAAGATGCGTTCAAAAAAACTTGGGTTATCTTTTGCATCTAATGACCCCATCATCTTAAAAGCCGAGTCTGTAATTTTGCCTGTTTTCAATTTAATTGCTGCGGCAGATTTCATTACCATAGCACGCAAATCACCTTCATTGATTTGACCAAATAATTCAGCCGATTGTTCGTATTTTTGAATCGCCTCATCATAACTGGCTAATGCTTCTAGCGCGGCGGCTTGATTTCCCAATGCCATAGCTTGTCGTTTGGTATCTTTTGCGCCTGCAAAAATTTCATCAGTCCCTAAAGCGGCTTTGAGTGCATCATCGGGTTTGCCCGCTTGCAATAAAGCAACACTAGCATTATTCATCATTTCGGCGGCTTGTAAACCTGCACGCCCTAAGGTGTAACCTTGCGCGGCTTGCTGAAACAAATCAGCGGCTTGGGTAAAGTTTTTATTTTCAAAGGCTTTTTTGCCTTGTGATTCAAGTTGGGCGGGGTTGGTGGTCATAATGTTTTTGTGTCATTCTGAGACGCGCTCTTGTTATTTGCGGCGAAGAATCTCCTAGATTATTGCAGAGATTCTTCGCTTCGCTCAGAATGACATGAACCTATAAAGTAATATCTAACAAACCTTCAGCAACAGAGCGTAATTTCTCACGAGACATGCTACTTAACTTCATTGCCAATTCTAAATACGGTCGGTTAACGGGTTGGCAGACAAAGTTTTGAATCTCTTCTGGCAATTCATTAAACTTTTGTAATGCACGTTGACTGTTCAACCACTGCCCTACTGGTCCACTTTGGTCAAAGAGTGTTTCCATTGGCACACCAATCACAGCCAAAATCATTTCTAACTCTGGAACAGAAATAGGGCGTTCACCTAATTCATATGATTTCAAGCGAGATTGTGAAATGCCAGTGTCTGTTGCAATTTGACGAATAGAAACATTTTTATTGGTGCGTTCCTGACGAATCAATGCACCAATCATGCGTTGACGTAAACCAATCAAACGGGTCACATCTTCCACTTCCAGTGGAGGTGGTGCGTCAGACATGGTTTCATTGCCCCAAAATTGAAAAATTGAAATTTTCAAAAAGTACACCAATGCTTCTAATTCAGGCAATGAAGGCGCACGTCGCCCTTCTTCATACGCACGAAATACACCGGGCTTCACACCAATCGCATCAGCACATTCTTTAATACTGCGGCGTTCTGCCACACGTGCATCACGAATTAGCAAGCCAAGTTTCTTTTCACGAATGGTGATTTGGGCGTTGGTCATGTTTCCTCATCAAAAATTTTAATACCTGAATTATAGCAGACAGTTCACCGTCGCGTTGATGAATCAGATGGCTTACCGGTCATAAAGATTTCTGCGCCGAGTTTATACCCAGCCGCTTCAAGACGTGGTGTAAACAGGGGGCGAATACCTGTTGGTTTTAACTCACCTTGGATTTTTCCATCTTGGGTTACACCCGTTTGATTAAATTTGAAAATATCAGTCAAAACCACTACATCACCTTCCATGCCTGCCACTTCGGTAATGGCGGTCACTTTTCTTTGACCATCCTTCAAACGGCTTTGTTGCACAATTAAATCAATGGCTGATGATATTTGTTGACGTACTACTTTGAGAGGCAAATCCATGCCTGCCATTAAAACCAAGGTTTCCATACGAGAGATAGCATCACGCGGACTATTGGCATGAACCGTAGTTAATGAACCATCATGTCCAGTATTCATAGCCTGCAACATATCTAATGCTTCGCCACCACGCACTTCACCTACAACAATACGGTCTGGACGCATACGGAGAGAATTTTTCACCAAGTCACGAATAGTAACTGCATTCATGCCATCTGTATTTGCGGCTTTAGTTTCCATACGCATCACATGGTCTTGTTGAAGTTGCAATTCAGCGGCATCTTCAATAGTAATGATACGTTCGTTCTCTGGAATAAAACCTGAAAGTACATTCAATAAAGTTGTTTTACCAGAACCTGTTCCGCCAGAAATGACGATATTAAAATGTGCTTTTACGCAAGCCTCTAAAAAGCTTGCCATTTGTTGTGTAAGTGAGCCGAAATTTATCAGGTCTGGAACTTGTAGGCGGTCTTTGCGAAACTTTCGAATGGTAATAGAAGGTCCATCTATGGAAACAGGTCGAACTACAGCATTGACGCGCGAACCATCTGGTAAACGTGCATCCACTGTTGGTGAGTCATAATCTACGCGCCTACCTAACGGCAAAATAATTCGGTCAATGATTCTGACAACATGGTCATCATCATCAAATGAAATATTGGCGCGGCTGAGTTGCCCCTTTTTTTCAATGAAAACTTTCTTCGGTCCATTGACCATGATTTCGGTAATATCGGGGTCATCCAGCAAAGGTTGAAGCGGACCAAAACCAAGCAAGTCATTTAAGACTTGCTTGAAAATTTCTTTTTTTACATCTTCTGGGAGTTTAACTTGGGTTTGTTCAAAAATTTTGGTAATGTTTTGCTGAATAAATGTAGTCCGCTGTGCGGCTGGCACACTTTCCATTTCCAGCGCACGCATCAAATTATCAGATAGGAATTTTTTTAATCGAATTAAATCCTGGCTAGTGAGTCGTTGAGGCGCCCCTTGTGCATTCATCCAGACTCTCCTGCGTTGTTATCTTCGGCTGGCATAATCCACACAATTTGAGTTTTATGGACCGCCATAAATGGGCTGGAATATGCTACATTCCCATTCGAATCATACACATTCGCATTGGTAACTGCTACATAATTTTCATCATTTTCGAGTTCATCTTTTAACCGCTCCCCTTGGCGCACATGCACCATGCCACGAATCAAATGTGTGGTGGTTTGTAAGATTGAGGAAACAGCGATTTTTGAAATTACATTGGTGTAGAACTTGCCTTTTTCATCATATTCAATGCTCATGGTTTCTCTCCAATCATAAGGCTTACTTTTAAGTCGGCACTTTTTCTATGTGTGCTAGTATCTCTTTTGCAATTGCTTGAAAAATCAATACAGCAGTATCGTTAGGGAATTTTAACGTAAAAGGCTGATGATGGCTATTTGAAAATGCCAAATTGGTACTCAGGTAAGGCATCGCGGCATTGATGTGAATCCCTAACATTTTTTCTGCATCGGCTTTACTTAAACCCTCTAAACCGGGCGCGCGATTCAAAATAGAATAAATTAAATTTTCTTCAACGCCTTTACTTTTCAGATACTCTAACAAAGTTTTTGTAAGTGGTAAGGTGCTAGCATCCGTGCTAATTAATAAAACTACACTATCAGCATGTTGAATCAATGGCAATGTAATTCTCGAAAGCGAACGACCAATATCAAGCAATACATAATCATATGCCATTTTTAATGAAGTTACAATATCCCAAATCCGTTCTACTTTTAATTGATTGCTCAGTTCAGGGTCTGGCGAGCCTGCTAAGAGATTAAATTTCCAAACCCGCATTTCAGGCAAATGACTTTTGAAAAAATCTGGCGAGGTGACATCATGTGACATATCAGCCACATTGACAATGTTCACGCTTGCGTCGTAGCCGACAATTGGTGCAATCGACCCGATAGGTAAGACTAAATCCGCAACAGCCAAACGAGCATCTGGTTGGTTGACTGAAATATTCATTGCTAAATTAGCACAAATAGAAGATGTGCCTGTGCCACCCTTTGCACTCAAACATACAATTAATTTCCCACCTTGCTTCATGGCATCGCCATTTAATTCCAACAAGTGACGAATCGCATCTGTAAGCATAGGAACTGCCTGCCCGGATTTGGTAATGTACTCGTTAAACCCTGCTTCCAGACAAGATTTGATGCGGTCAGCATTTGAGTCACTACTTAAAGCAATTAACGGAACTTGTGAAGTACGTGAATCTTGTTTTAATTTATTGGCGAACTCTTCCCCTTTTAAGTCTGTCATAGTCGGGTCGGCAATGATTAAATCTGGATGGTCACGCCAAGCAAAAATTAAGCCTTCTTTGCCTGAACCTGCTTGTAAGACTTCATGGTATTGACACAGTAATTTTTGTGCGATGAAATTTCGACTGGCACCATCTGCATCAACAACTAAAATTTTATTGGGCATAAACCTTTCATTACCGTTCTCACGTTTCGACAGGTGGCATTAAGTATCCTAATCCTGAACGTGTGACTATAT
>JAEURG010000086.1 GCA_016789345.1 Anaerolineales bacterium
TTTGCGTCGAGTTGAATAAATGTTGCACCTTGAATCGGTTGTGTGTTGCGTGTGTAATATCCGCGCGAGATGATGGTGACTTCATGTCCGCGCGAAATTAAATCATGCGCGAGATGCCTGCCGATAAAACCTGTTCCACCAGTGATTGCGATTTTCATTGTTGATTCCTTTACATGCTTAACCACAGAGTTCATAGAGAACACTGAGAAAACCTTTTTAAATCTCTGTGAACTTTGTGTTCTCTGTGGTAAATAATTTTAGAGAGCTTTTCTCAACAAAATATCCAAAACGATTCCTAAAATATACATTGCACCAAATAAACGAATGTGCATTAACTGTGGTGTGGAAAACCAACGCGGCCATAATTCAAAACCAACGGGTGCTTCACTTGGACGTGGCTTGCTTAAGAGTTTAATCACATTCCATCCGCGACCTGCGGCGAGGAAGACCAATAAAACGGTTGGATAATAAAATCCAGTGACCACGAGATAAGCGACGAGCGCATACGCAAGCAAAACTGTAAAGATGTTGACCATTCTCGACGCAGATTCGCCAAGCCGAACGGGGAGAGAACCGACGCCTTTCTTTTTATCCGCTTCAATCTTATCGATGTGTTTCCCCCAGTTGAAACTGCCGAATCCAAAACCGAATGCCATACCTGCCATCACAAGCGTTGGAAGATTGCTGGGAATTTCGCCAGCCATTATTGAGTACATACCTGGAATTAAGACCATGCCCCAATTGATGAAAATCAAAATTTCACCAAGACCTAAATATTTCAGAGGCCATGCGTATGTCGGAAGAATGGCTACGCCGAAGATAAAAAGTGCTATGACGATAGGGGAGAAGTTTGTATAAAAAGCGACGAACAAACCACAAGCAACGGCAACTGTGCCTGCAAAGATAAACCAACGTGCCCAATCTTGCTTCGTCCAGAATTTATGCACGAGCGGATGAATGCCATATTGCCCGCGATAATAATTATCTTCGTCAATGCCGCGTGTGAAATCAATATAGTCATTGACCAAGTTTTCAGCAGAATGAGCGAAATAAATTCCCAAGGTCATTGCTAACCAAAGTGGAAAATCAAAAAAGCCATCGCGTAAAGCAAGCAAGCCCGCGATGACTCCAGATAACAAAGTGAGTTGTGTCACTGTGGCGCGTGTGGAAATTAACCACTTGGCAATCACATCAAAACTATTCCAAACGTTGATGTCATTTTCCTTGACAGGTTTTTGTATTGCGAAAATCCAGAGTTTTAGATTCATGTTTATTCTCCTATTTTGTTTACTCCGTTGGTCGAGTAGGGCGAAGCCCGTATCGAGACCAACAATTTCAAAGAGTATTTTTGTTACAAAGAATTTTTCATTAACTGGTGGTTTCGATACGACACTCGCTTTGCTCGTGTCTACTCAACCACCGATTTTTTATTTATGTGTATATTTTTTATACAAACTTTCCCATCCTAAAAATGTGCCGAGTACAAAAAAAGTTTCCATGCCTAATCGAAACATCCATTCAGGAGCAAAGGCAGGGCGGGGAAGTGATAAAGCATTTGCTCGCTTCAATAAATACAACATTTTCGGAATGTTAACTAAACCTCGTCTATCAAAATCTTTGTCCACCGTTAAACCTGCAAAACATTGCATGGTTGTGTAATGATCTAACCCAGGTTTATATTCCACGATGCAAACCAACGGTTCATCTTTATCATTGTAAGCAATATGCTTGACTCCACGCGGGGCGATTAACATATCTCCGACTTTTGCAAAATGTTCTTGACCATTGACCTTCGCCCGCATTTCGCCTCTTTCTACGTGGAAGATTTCATCTTGCGCCACGTGAACATGTTCAAACGGGACAAATCCTCCGGGCGCAACAGTCCATTCCATTGTATACGCTTCAGGTTTGGACGAAATACAACGAAACGTCTCGCGGGTGATTGGGTTCGTAAAGGGTTTGTACAAATCTATTGACATGAAATTATTAATTGTAGGGGCGAGGTTGTCTCGCCCTATTTATTTCTTTTTGTAAATTTCTCAACGTTTCCCAAGCATGGACTTTCCCAATCAACCAAGCAAACGGCGAAAAGATTTTCGTGTAGCCAAACGGAGTTAAATCAAGCCAAAACGTAATTTCTGTTCCATTATCTTTTTTATTCAAAACATAACCATCTTTGAAATTGACATAAGGCATTTTGCCATTCATGCTCAATTTTTGATTTGCTACATTTTCAGTGATTTCATACCCCACTGGTATTTTGATTCCAAAATAATTTAACATTCCTTCAGATGTCCCACCAACTTGAGCAAAATCACCTTGAGAGGTTTGAGACAACGAAATCATGCGGGGAATGAATCGCAAATGACTTTCTCGTTTGCTCAAAAACGAAAACACATCTTCAATGGATTTTGAAATGAAAATTTTTGATTCTATTTTAGTCATTGATAATCTCATGACCGCTGACCACCGACCGCGGTCTGCCGTCTATCGTCTGCGGTCATTTAATAAATTAATTCTCATTAAACTCTGTCTAAGATTTCTTTCCTTTAAGAAAAGCCAAATCACCAAAGAACGTCCAGAAGTGACCAGTAATTTCAGTTTTCAAACCTGGGTCACCGAAAATTTTTGGCAAATCGCCAGCAATATTGTCATTGGCTTCTTCAAAGCGATACAAAAACGGACCTAATAATTTTCCATACAAAGTGTAGGGTTTACCAAAGTCAATGATGTGTAATTCGCCGCTAGGTTTTAGCACACGAAACACTTCTTTTGCGGTTTTAATTTTATCGGGAGTATTCAAGTGATGAATCATAATGCTGGATAGCACACGGTCAAATGTCGCATCAGGATAAGGCAATTCGTTAGTGAACCCTGTATCAAAAGTCACAGAGGCGTGTTTTTCATCAGATTTTTGTTTAGCAACTTTTAACATATCAGGGTCAGCATCCAAACCAAACACATCTGCATCAGGTTGTGATTCTTTAACCATAATGGCAAGCGTGCCAGTGCCGCAGCCTAAATCTAAAACTTTGTGACCTGCCTGAATATTGGCTTGTTGAATCAATAAAGTTTTATAACGCACATCGCGCACAATATATTTTTGGATGAAATCATAAAAGGGAGTGAGGAACCGAAAACTTAAAGCGGGGATATATTCTTGCTTGGTTTCTTTCATTTTTATTCTCCGATTCGCATTGTATCATATTTCACAAACGGTAGTATAATTTTCAAATTACAAAGGAGATAGATATGAATATCAATTTTAGCATGTGGCGTAAAGCCTCGTGGCAATTAATTAAGATGGACGATAAAAAAGAATGGGACGCGCTTGATGTTGTTTCCAAATGGTTAATCGCGACTCGTTCTGCTGTGACGTTAGTCACTGTATATTCTTGTGTGATTGCAGGAATTCTCGCGGCTCGTAACGGATATTTTAGTTGGGTGCCGTTCCTGATAGTGACTCTTGGCTTGTTCATTGCTCACGGCACAAACAACATTTTGAATGATTACACTGATTATTCTCGTGGTGTGGATAAAGATAATTATTTCCGTTCACAATATGGTGTACATCCGCTCGTGCAAAATTTTTGGGATAAAGCCACTTCGATTCGCTGGTTTCTTGTCAGCGGATTTTTAGCAACACTTTCAGGAATTTATGCACTTTATTACACAGGCTTTTCCAGCACAACGATTATTTTATTTGCAGTAGGTGCTGTGACATTACTTGCTTACACCTATCCATTCAAATATTGGGGACTTGGTGAATTTTCTATTTTCCTCATTTGGGGACCCATTTTGATTGGTGGCGTGTATTTTGTTTTATCAGGCATTTGGGATTGGAACGTGGCACTCGCTGGCATTCCGTTTGGATTAAGTGTTGCTAGTATCAATGTTGCCAAACATATTGACAAACATGATGATGACAAAATCAAAGGCGTTGGAACATTCCCGGTGCGTGTGGGTGAGAAGTTTGCTCGCCGTGTGGACCAAGTTGCTATCGTCTTAATTTATGCTGTTACATTATTTTTAATTCTCAATGGTTTCTTTACCCCAATCATGCTCATTGTTTTTCTTGCATACAAAGAAGCCTTAGCAGTTATCAAAGTTTTGAATCATCCCAAACCTGCCGAAGCCCCTGAAATTGCCAAAGCATTTTGGCCCGTTTGGTTTTCAGGTTTTGCTTTTCAACATAATCGTCAATTCGGCGGATATTTAATTCTTGGTTTGATTGCTGATGCTTTGCTAAAAACTTTTTTTCCAACTTTTTGGACAGGGTTGTTCTAAATAAATATTATTTGCTCCCGTCGCCGTCCTCGGCGACGGTTTTTTTTAATTCTAAATCTGCAATTTCCAACCACGCTTCTTCATTCGCTAAAGTTCCAAATGCAAGTTTGCCATCAGGTGTGAATGATGCAAATTGATTATCAATCCAAATAACCAATCCCAAAGGCGGATTTGGACTCACAGATGACTCAAATACTTGGACATCATCTATCTTCCAAACCACTCGCTTCGGACTCCATTCAAGTTGGTATGTGTGCCATTGAGTTGGGTCTACGCTGAGAGCAGATGAATCTTCCATAATCACTTCAGATAAATATCTGCGAGTTTGTATTTTTCTAAATGGAAATGCTATCCCAGCCAAAATTAAATAAAGATGAAATTTTGGAGAACGAAAACTTTGAGCAATGA
The DNA here is from genome assembly GCA_016789345.1 of Anaerolineales bacterium. Lineage (GTDB taxonomy): Bacteria > Chloroflexota > Anaerolineae > Anaerolineales > Villigracilaceae > Villigracilis. Next base: position 4,696 of record JAEURG010000086.1, read on the forward strand.
ATCCATTGGCGGCGTAATCATATTGAAATGATAAATAATTTTCTTTCGATGCACCAAAAAACCAAGCGGCATTTGGCAAAGTGGGTAAACGAAATTTATTTCCACCAAAACCAAGTGACATTCCGAATGGGTCATTCCATAGACCAAATCCCCAAGTTCCAGATAAAGGAAAAGTTGAAGTTCTAGCACGCAGGCTCAAAGTCAGATGTTGATGCGGAAAATTTTTTCGAGCGAGTCCAAAGTAATCATCAATCTGTGCGAATCGATAAGCAGATGAATCTCCAGATGGGATTTTTAATACATATCCGTTTTCTGTTTTAGTAATGCTTGCATTTTCAGTTGTTCGTGATTTCATTTTTTATTCACCAACCAAACACCTAAAATAATTACAACGCCACCAATAATAGAAGCCCAAGTAATTTTTTCAAACAAAATGATTGCCGCCACAACCATACTTGCAGGTGGTTCAAGAAAAAGAAATGCACCTGATTGCGCCGCAGGCAATTGACTCAACACATCAAACCATGCAATATATGCCAAGCCTGTTGTGAAGATGCCAAGAAAAATCATTGCCCACCAACCGCGTGAATCAAGTTGTGTAATTTCTGTATAATTTTTTCCAGAGATAAATGCAACGGTTGTGATTAACCAACCAAGCGTCATTACCCAAAATGTTAATCGTGTGGACGGATGATTTTGAAAACCGCGCCTTGAAAGAATTGAAAACACAGCCCAATTGAGAGCACTAATCAAAATTAAAAAATCCCCAGTTGTTCCAAAATTACCAAGTGCAATGGAAGCAAAATTACCTTTACTTACAACTACCAAAACACCAATCATTGCTAAAGCAATTCCTGAAATTTGAATCACCGAAAGTTTTTCTTTTAAAATGAACCAAGCCAGCAATGCAATAAACACTGGTGATGTTGAAACAATCCATGCTGTGGTTGTGGCTTGTGATGTTTGCAAACCATTTGATTGCAACCATTGATGAAATGAAATTCCTAAAAAGCCAAGCAATGCAAAATATGCCCATTCATTTCCTTTTGGAAATGCAAATTGTTTTCGCATAAAAACTGCAACCAATAAAATTGGAATGCCCATTGCGAATCGCATCCACACCACTGAAACGGGGGAGATTTGCCCCACAGCAATTTTTGTGGCAATGAATGATGCCCCCCAAACAATCACTGCAAATAAGGCTTCGAGATAAACAATCGCTTTTGATTTTGGCATTCGAGAATTATACCTAGTGGGTCATGTTAAAGTCTTGACATTAAATTAAATAGTGATATATTTCACAAATAATTAATTCCTTTTCATTAGGTAGGGACACAGCGAGTCAAAAATTGATTTTGTAATCAATCATCTCGCTGTGTCCCTACGTGCTATACAAGGAGTTGCTATGTCTGCAAAAATTTTGCTCATCAACCCTGCTCGACATTTTATTGCAAATCAAGTGGGGCTTGGATATTTAACTCCGCTTGGATTGGTTTTGATTGGGGGACCATTAATTGATGCGAGTCATCAAGTTAAATTAATTGACCATGATATGAATAATTGGTCTTTTCAAAAACTTATAAATGAAATAAAAAATTTTCAACCCGATTACATTTTGCTTGGTCATTCGGGTTCAACGGCTTCACACAATGTTGTTATACAAACTGTAAAAGAAATTCGTAAAAATTTCTCAACCGCAAAAATTATTTATGGGGGAGTGTATCCTTCGTATGCGTATCAAAGTATTTTAGAGGATGTTCCAGAGATTGATTTCATTGTACGTGGTGAAGGAGAAAAAACGCTTCTTGACTTAATTTCTACCTGCGAGCAAAACCTCGACATGAGTCAAGTCCGCGGCATTGTTTGGCGCAAAGATGGTGAAATCGTGGTCAATCATCCACAACCAGCTATTCAAAACTTGGATGAATATCGCCCAGGCTGGGAATTATTGGAATGGGAAAATTATCAAATGTTTGGCTTTGACCATGCCGCTGGATTGCAATTCTCACGTGGATGCACACTCACTTGTGTATATTGTGGTCAATGGATGTTTTGGAAAAAATGGCGACATCGCAGTACAGACGATTTAGTAGAACAGATGAAAATTTTAGCAAATGATTATGGTGTCAAAATCATCTGGTTTGCAGATGAAAACTTTGCGGCTGATAGAGATTTAGCCAAAGAATTGCTTGAGAAAATTATCGAAGCCGATTTAGGACTTTCCCTCAACTTGAACATGACCGCCGCAGATGTTGTCCGTGATGCAGATTTGATTCCACTCTATAAAAAAGCAGGTGTGGACTATATTGTGATGGGCGTTGAATCATTGAAAGATGATGTCATTGTGGATATTCGCAAAAATAACCCTTTTGCAATTTCAAAAGAGGCTGTAAGGCTTTTGCGAGAAAATAACATTATCAGTTTGACGAATATTATTTATGGGTTGGAAGAAGAATCTTGGAAAACTTTATTTGAAAAATTCAAAGGCATGTTAGAACTTGATTCTGATATTTTAAACGCTATGTATCTCACGCCGCACTTTTGGACATCCGATGGCAAATCCACAGACCCAAATAACATTATTCAAAAAGATTTAGCAAAATGGTCTTACAGGAATCAAGTCATTGCAACACCGCATCTCAAACCTTTTGAATTGTTCTTCGGTGTGAAATTGACCGAAGCCTTTTATCATCTCCGCCCCAAAGCCTTGTGGAGATTGGCTTTCCACAAAGATAAACACTACCTACAAATTATGCGTGATTCGATGTTAACAGGCATTCGCGTTGTCTTTGCAGAAATTTTTGAATTTTTATTTGACACAAAATTCTCCCCACAGGGTTCAACAGAAAAGATTCCTGGTCAGCCGAATAAAATTGTGGAATCTTCACCTTTGATTTTGGAACAGATTCCTATTTCACCAAAAAAACTAGACACTATCCAAAACTAGGTATACTAAGGGGAAAACATCCTAAAAAAAGAGAGAGCCATCAGTTACAGAAACGAATCTTTAATGCCTGCTCGTTTGTTTTCTTGTAGACATGCCATGTCTTAACTTATAAAGCCCGCTTTCTGCGAAGCGTCACCCGTGCTGAACAGGTTTATTCAGCCTGATTCGATTGTGCCTGATCCAACAAATTCGCAGGCGTGGAATAGATACTCATATGTTGGAAATCGTCCAATTAATTTTAATGATCCAAGTGGGCATTACCCTATCTGTCAGCCCGGAGTAAGATGCCCTCCACTTGGAGATCAAAGAGATGTAACGCAATGGCTAGTTGTAGCATCAGTTGATGCTGCTGAATCTTCTGAAATAAAGGCAATACGAATATTAAATGAATCTACGAATTCAAACAGTGGCATTGCCCCTAAAGCAATGGCTGGTGCACTTTTTTATAGTTTAGTTCATGATGGGGCAAAGTATGATGTAAAGGATAAAATGCAAGAGGAATTCGGTATTGACAGCCCGGTAAAGATTGGGGATAACTGGTATGAATATTCAACAGCGGGAAATATTTTCTATGGATTTTATGGAACCGCTGCTGGATGGACAGAGGATGAACTTTATGTGGGAGCTGGAGCAGCGCAAATTGCAGATAATAAGCTAAGAGGTCAAGATAAATTAGGTCCATGCGAGGCTCCCTACTACTGCGATACAGTTGAGGATCATTATGCAGTTGAATTTGGAATATATATGTATAATGAATATTATGAAAATGATGGATCATTAACCATTGCTGATTTGAAAAATGCAATGGACAAATTTGAACACTCCGATAAACTTGCAATAGTAAAAAGCCCCAAAAACTTTCAGCCTAGATACAACAATTATGCAGCAAGTAAATTTTATCAAAAGTAGAAATTAATTATATGAACAAAAGATATTTCTTAAAATTGATACCCGTTATAGTTTTAGTGTTATTAGGTTGTACTTTAGTAAGTCGACCTGATGAATATGAATATTGTCCAGTTGATAAATTACTTTTAGAGGAGTCCGACTATCCATCAGGAACAATTTTTGAGGATAGTAAAACTGAACTATATAGGGAGCCAAAGGAATCTATTGCACAAACATCATATTATGGTCCTAGTTGGATAAGTCAAGGAGTTATATATTACTTTTCACCAAATAGGGCCGAAAATGTTTATAATCGACATAAAAAATCAATATTCTCCGATAGAGAAGTGACAGATTCTTGGGAAGATTTGCCAACATTCTTAAATAACGATACTATATTCGACGAATATGAAGTCGCATGCGGAAATATAGTAGGTACTGGTCATCGTTGTTATATGATTGGAAGATATCAAAATTACTTTATCATGTATTGGGCTGAAATTTCTGATGCAGGAATAACTAGAACGTTGTTTAGTGAATTAGTTTTAAAAATAAATAATAAGCTAATGTCATGTTTAAATTTT
>JAEURG010000114.1 GCA_016789345.1 Anaerolineales bacterium
AATTGTGTTCCTGTCGGTGTTTAGTGCGGCGGTGTATGGTATTTCGCTGACGCAACAAACGCCTCCTCAGCCGATTGAGTTTCCACATCAAACGCATGTGCAGTTTGGGATTCAATGTTTGTATTGTCACCCTGGTGCCGCGAAAGGACCTGCGGCGGGGATTCCATCTCAAGCCAAATGTTGGGCTTGCCATAATCAAATTGAGAAAACGGGTACGAGTGCCTTGCTAGCACCGTTGAAAAATGTGGTGTTAAGCGGTGAGTCGATTCAATGGGTGCCTGTTGCCATCGTGCCAGACTTTGTGCAGTTTAATCATCGTGCGCATGTGGCGGCTGGCAAAAATTGCGAAGATTGTCACGGCGATATGAGCAAGGTCAATATTGCCATCAACCCGCAAGTGATGAACATGGGTTGGTGTTTGAATTGTCACATTGAAACAGCCGGTGAAGACGAACAGAAGTTAATCAAACTCACCGATTGTGGAACATGTCATTATTAAAAGGAAAACCGATTATGAGCGAACAAGTCTCTCGGCGTGATTTTCTAAAGTTAGCAGGGTTGGGCGCGGCAACTACCGCCGTGCTAACAGGGTGTGGTCCTGCTTCACGCTATGTGGTACGCGAGCCGTACCAACAAATGCCTGAATATAATTTGGTAGGTCAAAGCACTTATTATGCTACGACATGCCGCGAATGTGCGGCGGGGTGCGGTCTTATTGTGCGCACTTATCAAGGGCGGGCAATTAAAGTAGAAGGCAATCCAAATCATCCATTAAATCTTGGTAAAACTTGTGCGCGTGGTCAAGCCACGTTGCATGGTTTATATAACCCAGACCGTGTAACCGACCCGATTATGAAAAATGCGCGTGGCGGTTTTGCAGGCACAAACATAAATTGGGATGATGCCGTTCAAGCAGTAGCCGATGCTTTGAAAAATAATCAACCCAACGAAATTGCATTTTTGATTGGAACCGCTTCAGACCATGTATTTGACCTGCTAACTGATTTGTCAAAAACAACAGGAGTCAATGCCCCGATTCGTTTTGGCGCGATGAACATGCTTGAATCTCGTGCTACATTGAGCAAAGCCGCTGAAAATCTTTTTGGTCAAGCGGGTATGCCGTGGTTTGATGTAGCCAATGCGCAAGCAGTATTTTCCTTCGGCGCAAACTTTTTAGAAACATGGCTTTCTCCACTTTCTTATACTCGTGGTTTTGCTAATTTCAGAAAAGCCACCGAAACTAAATTACGTGGTCGCATGGTGCAATTTGAAGCAAGGATGTCTGCGACGGGGGCGAAAGCGGATGAGTGGATATCGCTTCGACCTGGAACTGAGGCTTTGGTTGCATTAGCAATTGGCAGACTCGTGGCTGAGAAAAAAGGCATAGCAGTTCCGCGAATCTTTTCAGGTGTAGAACCGCTTGAAGTTGCTGCACAGGCTGACGTTAAGTTAGAAGCGTTGGAACATCTCGCAGAAATGTTTGCTACATCTAATGCAGTTGCTATCCCCGGTGGACCGGCACTTGGTCAATCAAACGGTTTAGCAGTTGCTGAAGCAGTGTTGGCTTTGAATGCTTTGGTCAATAACTTTGGCAAAGAAGGCGGCGTGTATCTTTCTGCGTTGGCTCCAAATCAAAGTGAATATCATCGCCCCGCTTCTGCTCAAGAAATGCAATCGTTCGTTGAGCGTATGAATAGTGGCGGCATTAAAGTTTTATTTGTGCATGGTGTGAACCCCGTCTTTGAAGCACCAAATTCACTTGGCTTCAAAGAAGCGTTAAGCAATGTGGGGCAAGTGATTTCTTTTGCAGTATTTCCTGATGAAACTGCATTAGAAGCCGATTATGTGTTACCTGACCATCATGGTTTGGAAGGCTGGGGCTACCAACGTGTTGGAACGGGTGTGAGTTTGCCAGTCTTATCTGGCGCACAACCTGTTGTTTCGCCATATTACAACACGCGCTCAACAGTGGATGTGTTCATTGCGGCGGCAAAATTAGCAGGCGGAAAGTTTGCTAATGCGCTACCTTATGCCGATGAAGTTGAATTTTTGCAAAACAAAATTTCTGCTTTGCGAGGCGAGGCGGGTGGCTCATTCTCAGCAATTGATGATGAAGCGTTTATGGCGAGTTTCCAACAATTTGGTGGCTGGTGGAAGAATACCAACGCCTTAACTGCACCTGACTCTGCTAGTGTCTTAAATCAAAGCATTAAGACACAAGTGAAAGATGCAGAATTTGCTGGTGAAGGTGAGTTCTTCTTCGTGCCGTTTATGTCACCAACTTTAGGCGAGGCTGGCGCAAACAAGCCATGGTTACAAGAATTACCAGACCCAACAACTACTGTCATGTGGACGACTTGGGTTGAAATTAATCCTGAAACCGCTCACCACTTACATCTTGAAAATGATGAGGTTGTAAGAGTGATTAGTGAAGCAGGTGAAATTGAAGTGCCTGTTTATATTTACCCCGCTATTCGCCCTGATACGGTCGCTATTCCGTTTGGTCAGGGACACACGGCATATGGACGCTATGCTGAAAATCGTGGTGTCAATCCATTTGATTTGCTTGGAAAACATCTTAACGAAGCAGGCGATTTAGCCTTTGCAGGTATGAAAGTCCGAATTGAAAAGACAGGAAAAACAAAACCAGTGTCACGTAATGAAAGCACCATGGGCGTGTATGGCGAAGCACTGGGTGAGGAGCATTAATCATGACGACATTGTCTGATTTGAAAATTTCTGAAGTAAAACTAGCGGCAGAAGAAGGCGGCAAGTGGGGTATGGTCATTGACCAAGATATTTGTACGGGTTGCCAAGCCTGTGTCGCCGCTTGTTCAATGGAAAATAATATTCCATTTGTCGGTGAAGAAGATTCTGGTTATGGTCGTGCCATGCACTGGATACGTATTGAACGCTTCTGGGAGGGTGAATATCCCGAAGTGAAGATGACCAATCAGCAACCAATGATGTGTCAACAATGCGGAAGCGCACCTTGCGAACCAGTCTGCCCGGCGTTTGCCACAGTTCACTCACAAGCAGAGGAATTAAATTTACAAGTTTATAACCGCTGTGTGGGTACACGCTATTGCGCCAACAACTGCCCGTATCAAGTGCGTACATTCAACTGGCGAGATTATGAACGCCCTGAACCTTTGCCAAATCAATTCAACCCAGATGTCACCGTACGCCGACGTGGTGTAATGGAAAAATGTACATTCTGTATCCAACGCATTCATAAAGCAAACGATAAAGCCAAATCAGAAGGGCGTGAGGTGATGGATGGCGAGTTTACAACTGCATGTGCGCAAGCCTGCCCATCTAACGCCATTACATTTGGACGCGTTGATAAGAAAGATACATTAGTTTACAACATGATGCATCATGGCCAGAGCCATGGCAAGAAACATTTAGAAGAACTTGGCACACTTCCAAACATTACCTACTTGAATGGAGGAGGTGCATAAATGACGTACGGTAAAAAAGAAACTGAAAAGAAACAAGAACACCATGATCATCATGGTCATACAGAAGAGCATTTCAAAGAAAAACATTTGATGCTTGACCCGCTTCCACGCGGGGTAATGAATGACATGGTGATGGAAGCGGTGACTGAAAAACCCAGTTGGAAGTGGTGGACAACTGTATTTGTGCTAAGTGCCGTTGTAGTATATTGTCTGATTTACTCATGGTATCGCTTGATTGCAGAAGGCGTCGGCATTGCTGGTGTAAATCGCCCGTCATACTGGGGCATCTTCCTCGTCAATACCGTGTTTTGGATTGGTATTAGTCATGCGGGAACATTCATCTCCGCGATTTTGCGTGTGTTCAAAGCAGAGTTTCGCCGTCCATTCACCCGCGTTGCAGAATTGATGACCACCTTCGGTTTGGTACAAGCAGGCTTCAGTATCTTCATGCACATGGGACGTGTGTGGTTGGCTTACTGGTTGATGCCATACCCGAATCAACGCATGTTGTGGCCCAATTTCCATTCGCCTCTTTCATGGGACTTGTTAGCGATTACTACCTACCTGCTTTCATCTACCATGTATCTTTTCTTGCCACTCATCCCAGACCTTGCAATGGCGCGTGATAAAACAACTGGTTGGAGAAAGAATTTTTATCGCATTCTTGCGCTTGGTTTCCGCGGCACAGAAGGTGAGTGGACTCACTTACGTAATGCGATGAACATTTTTGCATTTGCGATTATCCCGGTCATGTTCTCTGTACACACCATCGTGTCTTGGGACTTTGCCGCCGCTACTCGCCCTGGTTGGAACTCCACAATTTTTGGTCCATACTTCGTTATTGGTGCTTTACATTCAGGTATGGGTGCAGCTGTTGTGGTACTTGCCGCCGTTCGCAAATTCATTAAAAACATGGATTATTTCATCCGTGCTGAACACTTTGATGCGATTGGTAAACTCATGCTCATTATTTCAATGGGTTGGGCTTACTTCTTCTTCAATGATTATATGGTGCAATGGTATGGTGGCGACAAATGGACAAAGCAATTGCTTCATTTCCATGAAGCCGGTCCATTAGGCTGGATGTGGTTTGCAATGTTAATTGTCAACATTGCTATTCCGTGGGCGATTCTTTGGAATCCAAAATGGCGTTCTACGCCATGGCTAGTTTCTACCGTTGGTATTCTTATCAATGTAGGTATGTGGTTTGAGCGTTATATCATCATCCCTATTTCACTAACAATTAATCGTATGCCGTTTACTTGGCGCATGTACACACCAGGCATTGAAATTCCGCTTGGGATTGGTACGCTTGTTTTATTCATTCTGTTGTATGTCATCTTTTCCAAATTGATTCCAATGATTCCTGTTTGGGAAGTGCAAGAAGGTCAGATGGCGCATCAACTCAAGAAATTTGGACGCGAAACTGTCGTTCAAGTGAGCGAATTGGAATAGGAGCACGCAATGGCTGAATCCAAATCTAAAAAATCACCGGGCGTATTAGCAGTCTTTGGAGACCTTGAGCCAACTGCAGACGCTATTGAGCAACTCCGAAAGTTGGGAGTAAGTGACGACTGCATGAATATTGTATCAGGCGTCCCCGTGACAGAGGCGATGTTCGGTCGCCCCAAACAATGGTCTAATGTGCCACGTGTTGCCATGGGCGGAGCCATCTTAGGTTTTTCCGCCGCCGCATTCTTGGCTTTTATCGCGCCATATTGGTATCCATACCCAATTCAAGTTAGCACGCAAGCCTACGTGCCATGGCCCCCCACCTTTGTTTTGTTTTTTGAATTGACAATGCTGGGTATGTTGCTTTCCACCTTTCTGGCTGTGTTTTTAGATAGTTTCTTCCCGAACTATCGCCCAATGCAATATGTGCCAGAAGTGAGCGACGGTAAATATGCCATCATTGTGGATTGTGACCATGTGCCAGAAAGCAAAGTGAAAGACTTATTGAAGAAACTTGGCGCAGAATCGATTAAGCCTGCGGAGGCAAAACAATTATGAGATTATTACGACAACTTGCAGTCGTTTTTACTGCACTAGGCATTATTGCCAGTATCATCTTGATTTTTTCATTTGATATCATAAAGTTTGAATATGTTGTCTTTATGGAACTTCAAGATTCTTTTGACGACCAAGAATCTCCATTGGCTGTGCCTGCTCGTTCTATCCCAGTAGATGGATACGCCTACTTGCCAAATACGGTGCCAGATAACCCAGTGCCAGCAGATGAAACCTCTGTGGCACGCGGTGAGAATTTGTATCAAATTCACTGTGCAGTTTGCCATGGAGCAACAGGAACCGAAATAACCACCGTATCTTCGTTTTTTGTAAAAGTAAAACCAACCAACCTTACTAGCGAAGAAGCGCAGTCTTTATCAGATGGTGAAATTTTCCTCACCATTTCAAATGGTAAATTCAACCCTAATAACTCGCTGTTCCCTGATGTGCAATTTTCTGGTCAATGCCCGCCGTTAAACGAAAACCTGACAGTTCGTGAACGCTGGGATATTGTCAATTTCATCCGCACATTGGCGGCACAATAAGGATAGGGAGAGAAAAATGAATGATGATGTAAGAAGTTATATTTACGGCACAATTGTTATATTCCTTGTGGGTGTGATGGCTTGGGTGGGCTTTCTCTATTTGAATGCCTGTGGGTTTACATTAACTTGTGTACGTGGCGATTTGCCTGTTTATCGCACACCTGTCCCAAGCTTAATCCCTGCTACTATGCCTGTCATGCAACCCGAATCAAACCCAGCAGAAGTAACAACTCAAGAATTGTGTGAAGTGAACGCCCAAACATTAATCGAGGCGTGGGTTGCCTCTGGTGTGGCTGAATCACAAACATTTCAGTTTACAGATGCAAACGGCTTGACTTGTCAGACCACTTTTGAAGAAGCCAAAGCACTATTTGATAGTGCACAACAACTTTCGTCACAAACGATTTTTGTAGGCAAGCCAGTTCAATAAAATTTTATGCAAATGAAAAGACCCAATCATTGATTGGGTCTTTTTGATTCTGGCGGAGAGAGCGGGATTCGAACCCGCGAACCTTTGAGGGTTACACGCTTTCCAAGCGTGCGCGCTAAGCCAGACTACGCGATCTCTCCATTTAGATTTTCAAGCGGGCAGATTATACCAGAAGTTTTTGACCAAGTAATCTAAAATTCAATTAATTCTTAACTGATACCATTTCCTGCTAGGAGACATTCGATGAAAACCATAAAACGCCTCTTTCTGACCGTATGCCTGATTCTGCTCGCCCTAATTTTATTCTTCCCCCTCAGCATTTTCATAGACTCGCTTATCGGCAAGGATAGAATCAAAAATTTAGCCAATACCGTTATTTCAAGCAAAGACAGCTTGCCTGACGTGTATGCCTATATTGCTAAGCCACAAGGCGATGGACCTTTCCCAGTCGTCATAATGATTCACGAATTTTACGGCGTGAATGAAAAACTCATCTCCAAAGCGGATTTGCTCGCCCAACAAGGATACTATGTAATTGCGCCTGATACCTTTCGTGGTACGTCCACAGCATGGATTCCGCGCGCTATTTATCAAGTGATTAACACAGACCAAGCGCAAGTCAATCAAGATTTAGATAAAGTCTATGCTTGGGTGCAGAGCCAGCCCGAAGCAGATATGAAGCGGGTTGGTATTCTCGGTTTTTGTTATGGCGGGCGAGTCTCGCTTTTATATAGTTTGCATAATCCAAACATGGCGGCGACCGTCATTTTTTACGGCTCATCTGAAACAAACCCTGAAGTGTTGAAAAATTTATCAGGTCCTGTGCTTGGCATTTTTGGCGGGGCAGATGAATCCATTCCACTGGAAGAAGTGACTGCATTAGAAAACGGACTTGAACAAGCGGGCATTCCACATCAAATTTCGGTTTATGAAAACCAGCCTCATGCTTTTATTGTGGACGCAGAAGGTATCAAAGCGGGTGGCGCGCAAGCCGAAGCATGGAATGAAATGCTTTTATTTTTAGATGAAAACTTGAAATCAAAATCATTTTCTTCAAATAAAGTATCATTTGATTACGCCGCCCCTTTCCCTTGGGATTATTATTTGATGTTAGTTTTTGAACATGCTATTGGTAGTGCAAGCCACCATTAAATGTAGGTCACGCTTGTAGCGTGACATGATGATTTAGACAACAATAAATTTGTAAATGAGACTGTAAATTTCTTACAGTCTCGTTACTGATTAAGATAATAACTCTTTTATCTCACCCAACATTTTTACCATTTGTTTTCTGGCTTCATCATCGCCTACGCCTGCGGTACCAATATTATCGCCACGCTCTAAGTTGATTTGAAATTTATCCAAAGCAATTTCTCTTTTTGAAAATTCATCCCAATTCAAGAAGTTTCGTTTAGACTCAATCGTCCAATCATTTTTCCAGTACAAACCGCCTGCGCAAATGGCAAAGCCAACTTTGTTATTACCAAAAATCGTGTCGTCATAGACCATGATAATGTTTTCATTCTCAGGAATGTCAAAATTTTCTCTGACAGTTTTCATACGTTTTGCATCTATTACTTCGTCGAGATATAAGTTGCTAACCTCTTCATACTTTATGCAAATTTTACGAATGGACTTTGGTGCATCCTCTTTGGTGACTTTCTTATCGGCAACCTTAATCGGTGCGCCGCAGTTTGGACAATTCGGCTTGTGTTCCGTAAATTCAGTTCCGCAATATTTGCAAGTAAACATAGTTTGCCTCTAAACAGTTTTTATTAATTTTACAGTAATTAATAAAAAACAGACTTCTTTATAAAAGAAGTCTGTTTTGAATATTATGAATTTACTTCCCTAACTTCTTCTTAAAAGCCTCTGTCAACGCAGGTACAATCTCAAACAAATCTCCAACCACGCCAAATCTTGCGGCTTTGAAGATGGGAGCATCGGCATCTTTGTTGATGGCGACGATGACTTTTGCATTTCGCATCCCAACTAAATGTTGAATTGCACCAGAGATGCCGTTAGCGATATATAAATCTGGAGCAACGACTTTGCCTGTTTGACCCACTTGATGGGAGTAGGGGATATAACCTCCATCTACTGCGGCACGAGACGCACCAACTGCACCACCTAAAACTTTTGCTAAGTCAGTGACCAATGCAAAACCTTGTTGAGCGCGCCAGATTTCAGCTTGCTTTTCATCTAAACCAGCAGGTGGAGTTAAAGATGGATTATTTGAAACACCACGTCCACCTGAAACGATGATGCTTGCATCACCTAAGTTGACCGCACTTTCAGATGCAGAATAACCTTCAACCGTTGATTTTGCTTCGCCTTTGGCATCAACTTTATTAATAGTTCCGCTTTTGCCAACTTCTTGATTCGGTTTTGGGAAAGCACGTCCACGTAAAGTTGCCATGACAGGTTTGCCAACGGAATTTACTTTTTCAAATAATTTTGATTCATAAATGGGACGAGTGGCGATAAATGAATCACCATTTACTTCAAGACCTGTTAAATCGGTCATCACGTTTGTATTCAAATCCACTGCGGACATGGCGGCAAGTTCACGGGTACGAGCAGTTGTCGGAAACAGAATCAAGTTTGGGTTAAGAGTCGAAGCGAGTGCTGATAAAGTAGAAGCATACGTTTCGGGTAGATAATCCTTTAAAGAAGAATCATCTGCAACGTAAACTTCATCTGCACCATATTCAAATGCACTCTTGGCAACATCATTTGCATTTTCACCAAACACAACTGCAATGGCATTACCAAATTTTTTTGCAACGCCCAACGCTTCCCACGATGATGGTTGCACAGCCCCTTTGAAGTGGTCAATATAAACTAACGTTTTCATAACACTTTCTCCGCGATGATTTTATCGGCAAGTTTTTCTGCAATTTCGGCGGGG
>JAEURG010000117.1 GCA_016789345.1 Anaerolineales bacterium
TTCCTTTGGAAGTAATTTATCGTAGTTGGTATAGAGTTTGCTGAGAAATAGGCAATTTACTTTTTAGAATTTGTAGATTTTATTCTTCCACAATAAAGTCAAAAAACATAAATGAAACAGCAATGAATATCACGTCATAGACAATTAATAAGTTTAGTGGTGTCATAATTTGTGGCAGAGCCATATCATTGATAATCGCTCCACTGGCGAGCACGGATGCAATTAAAACTGGAACAACAATCGGAAATAATAAAATTGGAAGTAAAAGTTCGCGTGTGCGGGTTTGCACGGACATTGCTGAAAGCAATGTGCCGACGGCGATATATCCAATAGAACCGAGTAAAAGCACGGCAATAAATTCTAGTTTGAAGATGCGCGTTTCATTATAGAAGAAAGCATACAATGGAAGCACAATCGCTTCAACGATTAACATAAATGCTAAATTGCTGATGGCTTTCCCAAAAAAAATTGCTGACCTATCCACTGGTGCAAGTAAGAGACCATCCATACAGCCTCGGTCTTTTTCCACAGCCATTGACCGATTTAATCCTAATGTGCCTGCGAAAGCAAATGTCGTCCACAAAACGCCAGCGGTTACTTTTTGACGAACATCAATGTTTAAGTCTAAGGCGAAGTTGAAAATCAAAATCACCAAGACTGAAAAAGTTAACATTGCCGTCAACAATTCACGCGAGCGAAATTCAGCGGCGAGGTCTTTATGAATGATGGCGAGTGTGGCTTTGAGGAAAGATGGTTTCATTTAAGTAATCAGTGTTCTAATGCTTGTTTGTAAAAATCTAAGACGTTGCTATTTTTCAAATCATTTTTATTTATGGAAGCGGTAATCACGCCGCGAGATAACACGTCAAAGCGGGTGGCTAATGCTTCAGCGCGGATAAGGTCATGGGATGTCATCACAACTGTCCGCCCGTGTGAGGCGATTTCTTTTAATACTTCATCTAACATTTCAGACGCATCTTGGTCTAAGCCTGTGTAGGGTTCATCAAACAAAATGACTTGTGGCTCATGCAGTATCGCGCGAGCAATTGCCAAGCGTTGACTCATGCCGCGAGAAAATGTTCGCACCAAATCTTTGCGGCGATTTTCTAAACCGATGAGTTGAAGAACTTCGGTAATTCGTAATTGGTAATTATTAATTCCATACATGCGGGCATAGAATTGTAAATTTTCTTCGGCAGTTAAATCTGGATATAACAATGGCAAATGCGAAACCACACCTAACTTTGCGCGCACTTGTGACGATTCATTTGGAAGCGAATGACCTGCAACTATCACTTTGCCCAATGTCGGACGAGATAACGAAGATAAAATTCTTAAGAAGGTTGTTTTGCCCGCACCGTTTGGACCCAACAATGCCACAAATTCTCCGGGTTGAACTTGAAAATCCAAGCCGCGCAGAATTGTTTTTAATCCAAAACGTTTGGTGAGCTTTTTAACTTCAATCATTTTAATTTGTGGTTTCGATACGGCGGCGATGGTCGAGTAGGACGAAGTCCATATCGAGACCCGCCACCTACTCGACCACCATTTTAACTCTTCAACTTACTTTTCAATTCATTTCTTCTCTTCTGATATGCTTCATCAGAAATTTTGCCGTCTTTATGTAAATCATCTAAAGCAATAATCGCATCTAAAACAGATTCGGAATCATCATCTTCTTCATCTTCAAGTGCAACTTTATTTTTATCTTTCAAAAACATCCACACACCTGCAAAAATCAGAGCGGCACCTAAAGCACCAATGCCAAGAATTACATTTTGATTTTCAAACAAGTTTGCATTGGTAGTTGTGCCTTTGGGCTTGCCTGAAATTGTAAATTCGAGATTGCTTCCTTGTGTAATTTTGCTAGCAGTATAAACATGGAAGTTTGTTGTTTGAATCGGTTGAATGCCTTTATCGGCTAATGCCATGCCTTCGGCAGAAACACCTTCAGGTAATAACAAAGTGACTTCGTTAATATCTAAAATTGCAGGCAATGAAAACTCAAGATTGCGGGCTTGCGGAATAGACGCAAATGCAATCAAGCCATACGATGTTTCGTTAGGTGGAATTGCAAACCCATTTTCTGTCGGAACAAAAATCGCGCTATCTTGTGTGGCTTCATAACCTAGTTTGCTAGAACCATTAGGCGATGCAATAAACGGCACAGTTTCATTATCTAAATTAATCACAACAGTTTTGTCACTGCGATTGCTAAAAGTATAAACAGAAAAAATTTGCACTGTCTCTTCACTTGCCATGTCTAAGAAAATATCAAGTGAGTCAATTTGCAACGCGCTGAAATCATCAGTTGTTTCGTAAACGATTAAAGTCGGAATGGTCAATTCAGTTGCATCGGCAGGTACGACTGCAATTTGCGTTTGATAATTCAAGCCGCCTAATGAAAATTGCAATAAATAAATTTGACCTTGTGCTAATTCACTTTCAAACCCATAACTGCCATCTTCATTCAACAAAGCGCTTTCATTGAAAAACTCAATCGTGCCTGCATTTGGGTCTGCGCCGTGTTGAAAGCCGCGCAAGGTCACTTGTAAATCGGCAGGTAGATTTTTTTCACTACGATTTTCGATTTGACCTGTGATATTTGCATTGCTGATTTCTTCTTGCGCTTCTTCTGTGACTTCAACTTGGTCAGTCACCTCAGGCGTAGACTCGGCTGATGGAGCAGAATCAACTATCGGCGCGGATTCTGAAGCGAATGTCAATGTGCGGATATATTTCGCAACCGCGAATGCTTCATCATCTGAAAAATTACTTCCAAACGAATCTTTGATTTGTTTCACTAAATCCGCATCCGAAATTGCAGACATGCTTTCTAAATCTGTAAATTGATTTTCGCAATTTGCACAATTGCTTTCAAAAAGATTTTTACCAAGTTCAATTTGTGATTCGTTGGTGTGAAGTGTAAACGCATAAGTGACAACATCCCAACGTTCTTGGTCTGTGAGGCTGAGAAACGGCGGCATGAAGCGTTCAATGTTGCCTTGCGTGACAGTGCGATACCATTTTTCAGGCGAGGCTTGATTTGCAATTTCAGGCAAGCCAATTGGAATGACTGAAACAGGAAGTTGTTTGCCTTGCTCACCATCGCCCAAACCAGAATCACCATGACATGGCGCGCATTTTTCTTGATAAATGATTTTTCCATTTTCAACGTTTGGATGTTCGTTTGGATACAAAGCCCCAAGCGTTGGCACTGGCGTTGGTTGAATTAAATTCGGCGGGGGAGTGACATCTCTGGCAAGCGTGGTTGTGCAAGCGGAAATTGCCAGCGTGATAATTGATAAAAATATTGTATGACTTAATTTCATTAATTCCTCTATAAAAATCTTAACGCGAATTACACGAATAGGCAAATGGCGCGAATTTTTTTACTTGTCTATCTTATCTCGTTCATTGTTACTCATTGCTTATTACGATAATGCCTTTCCACAAGACGGACAAAAATGGTCTGTGGCTAAAACGGGTTTGCCACAGTTTGGGCAAAAGCCAGCCGATTTGCTTTTCTTTTCTTTGCGTCGCGCGGCAAGCATCGCTTCAAGTTCGTCATTGCTGACTTTTGATTCTGACCTCACCCCTAACCCCTCTCCTATGAGGAGAGAGGAATCAGTAGAATCCATTTCATCTAACTGGCGCAATACATCCGCGCCTTTTTGCAATAGACTTTGACGTTGTTCGGGATAATCTTCTGCGGGAATTTTGCCGAGTTTGAAATCAAAATCTAATTCTTGCAAAGATGTGAGAACACGTTCGCGTTCCGCTTTTAATGCAGAAATTTCGTGTGTGTCGTCAATATTGATATTTTGCGCGCGTTCTGTAAACGGCGCATATAAATACATGCCAACAATCACCAACACAGCCAAAACAAGAAAGACAGAGCCTAGTTCCATTCAATACCCTTTGCATTTCCCTCATCCCCAACCCTTCTCCCAGAGGGAGAAGGGAGTCCGATTCCCTCTCCAACGGGAGAGGGTTAGGGTGAGGGTTTTAATTTTATTGTAACTTCTGTTCAATGATAGATTTTATTTCATCCAACGAAAGAAATGGACCAACTTTTACATAATACAACACACCTTGTTGGTCAATGAAATATGTTTCAGGCACACCTCGAATACGAAACATTTGTGAAAGTTGAGTTCGTAAATCGGGACCATTTGGATATGTGATTTGAAATTTTTTCAAATAGGTTCTTGCTTCGGGTTCCGTATCTACATAATCCGCGCCGAGAAACATTACATCGCCGTTATAAAATTTCCATGCTTCTTCTAATTCGGCGGCTTCTTGCTCACATGGTTTGCACCATGATGCCCAAAAATTTAACACGACAATTTTTCCAGCAAAGTCCGAAAGGCGCACTTCGCTTTTGCCTTCAAATTCATAACCGCTAAATAAGGTTAATGAGAAATCTGGAATTGTATCGCCCGGTCTGATTGAACCTTGTTGTCGTTTGCTTAATGTGCTTCCAACCAAAACCAATAACCCCGCTAACAAAACCCAAACGATAATTTGAATCCACAACGGCACGCTTTTTCTTTCAACAATTTCTGACATTAAACTTTATTTCCTCTTTTTCAATTCTTCTTCGATTTGTGAAATATATTTATCTGATGACGAACTTGCGCTTCGTTCCTGACTTGAAACTGATTCTGTTTTCTTCGGCTTTGTCCATGCTTGAAAATTTTTGAAGAGCAAAACTGCTCCTAACAAAATCACAGCAGGCGGAAGAATATATACCAACCAATTTAATCCCGTGCGCGGAGGTTCTGCTAAAACTCTGTCACCATAATAATCTACAAAATATTGCTCAATCTCTTCTTTTGTTTTGCCTTCTGCTAATTGCGTGCGGATTACATCTCTCCATTGTTTACATGCTTCAGTCGGGCAGACGTCTAATGGCGTGTTTTCACAAACGGGGCAATATAATCCTTTGGCAACTTCATTAACTTCATCATCGGTTGGGATATCATCCTGCGCGTAGGCAAATTGGATTGAAAGAGTTGAGAAAAGAATTGTTAAAAGTAATGCGTAAAGCGTGATGCGTAATTTATTTTGTTTCATTATTATTCTCAAAAAATTGTGGTCTCGATACGCCTCTCTAAAAACATTCGAGACTACTCGACCACCGATTTCCACTTTCTACTTTCCAGTTACTTCAATCCGCCGCAGAAGTTTGTTGAGCAGAGGGTTTCACTTTGACAGGTTCTAATTCTTTATCGGGCCAAGCGGCAAAGATAATACCAAGTAAAAATAGCAATGACCCAATCCATAACCAATTGACCAACGGATTGACATAAATCTTAAACGTCGCGCCTGTATTAGAAGCGGGTTGCCAATCTACAAGCAGAATGTATAAATCATCTCTAAATGTCGAGCGTTGACCGGGGATGGTCATGGTTTGTTCGGCATCGTAGAAATAATCAATGCGTGGATATAACTGCCCAAGATAAATTCCGTTTTCATAAATATCTAACACTGCACGCGTGTAATTGACATCGTCACTTGGAACATCCCATGAAGCTAATTCACGATATTCAACCGTGTAATTGCCAACATTTAATGCTTCACCTGCGGCGACAGTGCCTTGCGTTTCTTTTTGGAATAACTCAATGCCAAGAATGCCAATTGCCATCAACGCCATGCTGATATGAATAATGTAACCGCCATAACGTCTGCGATTTCGCATCATTAAGTTAGATAATGCTGTAAAGAAATTTTCGTTTTGTGTTTTTTGGCGAGCAATGGTTCCACGCCAAAATTCATGCAAGGTTGAAAAGATTGCTAAGGCGACGAGAAAGAATCCAATGATGGCGTAAAGATTCTGTGTATATGTAAAAAACAGGATGATGGTCAAGACAAAAGAGGCGAGGGTTGATTTCCAAATTGCTTTACCAAGAGTTTGCAGAGTGGAATGTCCCCAAGCGGAAAATGGCGCAACCGCCATCAAAAATAATAAACCTGCGAATAATGGACCTGTCGCGCGTTCATAATACGGTGGACCGACTGTGACTTTGAATCCTGTGGCTAATTCTGAAATGAGCGGATAAATCACGCCCCAAAAACAAACCACGAGAATACCGATGAATAGTAAGTTATTTAATAAAAATAATGCTTCACGCGAAAGCATAGATTTCATTTCGGTTTCACTGCGTAAATCATTCCAACGTCTGATGAGCAAATAAACTGAAACAACAAGCGTGAGCGTGACGAAGCCCATAAAAAATGGACCGATAGGACTGTTTGCGAATGAATGTACTGAAGATAAAACGCCTGAACGAGTTAAAAATGTTCCGAAGATAACGAGTGCATACGTTAAGATAATCAGAACCATGTTCCATTGTTTTAACATGCCACGTTTTTCTTGAATCATCACCGAATGTAAAAAGGCTGTGCCTGTTAACCACGGCATGAATGCCGCAATTTCAACAGGGTCCCAACCCCAATAACCGCCCCAACCTAAAACATCATACGCCCAACGTCCACCAAGCACTAAGCCGAAAGATAAAAATAACCAAGCCCATAATGACCAACGGCGTGTGATGCGCGTCCAACGGTCATCAGTTCGTCCCGTAATTAATGCGGCGATTGCAAATGAATACGGAATAACATACGAAACAAATCCGAGATATAACATGGGTGGATGAATAATCATGCCGGGGTGACGAAGTAATGGATTCAATCCGCGTCCGTTTTCTGGCGTGAAAATGGTTGCTTCTACTGTTGGTTTGAACATGCTTTCAACGACGTTTCCTGCCACTAACCAATATCTTGTAAATGGATTTTCGTGGAAGATAATCATAAACAAGAAAAATGCTAGTGTGATTGCCGAAACGACAATCACCCACGGCAGAAATTCAATGTCTCTATCCCATTTCCGCAACGTGACTAATGATGTAAACGCCGCCAATAACCAAGACCAAAACAAAAGCGAGCCTGCTTGTCCGCCCCACCAGGCTGTGATTTTTAAGTAAGTTGGCATACTGCGGCTGGTCACTTCGTAAGCGAATGACACTTCAAAATGATTATTGACCAGCAGATAAATTAAAACGAAAGAAGAAACCGTAATTAATGGAAAGGTGAGCAATTGCGCCCGCCTTGCACTTTCAATCAATGAAGCGGAGTTTTTTCTAACGCCGAAAAAAGCGGCAACGCCGCTATACACTGTGACCAAAAAACTGACGACTAAAACGCCATATCCAAATTCTGCAAGCATATTATTTTTCCACAAATCTTCGCTAATCTTCGCTAAGGTTAATAATTCGTGCAGATTGGCGAAGATTAGCGGATTATTCTTTTAAGGTTTAGTTGTTTGTTCTGGCAACGCCTCTTGATAGCGCGTGGGGCATTTCAACAACAATTCAGTAGCATGAAACACGCCATTTTCATCTAACGTGCCAGCCATAATAGCTTGTGCTTCGGTGCGCAGTAAATCTGGTTTCACGCCGATATAAATAATTTTTACGCGATTACGCGTTGGGTCATTGACGGCATCATACAAAACTTTTGCCAAACCGCCTTGTTCTTCAATTTCCTTAAAATCTGCTGGGGCATGAGCCACTTCAAACGTCAAAGTTAAAGTAGCGGGGTCATATTGAATCGTATCGCCAATCACAGCACCCGTAATGCGTATGCTATCTCCCACAATGGCAGGTCCTTCGGCTAACATTTCATCCACAGTCATAAATCGTTCCGCGCTTGCGGCGGCGGAGGAAAAAATCAAATATGCCACAGCGGCTAAAATCATTCCAAAGCCGATAATAAATTTAGGTTTCATCAATCTCTCCAAAAAGATATTTCATCCTCTATTTTACATGAGGACATTAATTGCGCGTGAGTTTTGGTCAGGGATATTCCGACAGTTTTTTTTGGGAAGTAGGGAGTTCATCTAATTCCAAAAAAATATTCATAAAGAAGAAATCACTAAATATCTTTCAAGGTCATGGAGTTTGCGAAGGGGCTTCCATAGTCTGTGTTATTGGTGTTATGGTGTTTGGAGCGGTGTCTTCGATAGTAATATAACCATATGCACCAGTGAGCATAATAATTGTCAGGATTGCGGCGATGGGATAGTAAATCATCTTGCGTTTACGAAGAGTCGCTGGGTCTGGTCTTTGGTCTGCGGTGCCAGCTTTGATTTCTTCCAATTCAAGTGGGTGTTCTTCTTCCATTTCTTCTTCAGTCAGGAAACCCGTAAACATAGAGTTATTGATACGTTTGATACGTACATGGTACATATGCCAAATCAGAATAGCCAATACTGCAAGCACGGCTTCACCACCATGTGCCGCTTTGGCGGCGGGTACTAGTTCACCAGGGACGTATTTTGTGGCTGTAATTGGATTCCACATTAAGAATCCTGTGATGCCCATCACAGAATATCCCCAAACGAATGCCCAGTACTCAAATTTTTCCTCAAAGGTATATCTCCCCATTCTCGGTGCAGTCTTTGCTAGCCCGATGTTATAAAGTAGGGCTTGTAGCCCGTCTTTTACATCCTGTGGATAAATCATCATAGACCATTTGGAGCGCAGGACGAAGACTTGGTATCCAATTGTGAGTAGGTGATACATTACTGCTATCATCACAATGACAGAAGTGACGTGATGGATATCATATACATTCTCAATACCACCAAGAGTTTTTATAATGAACGCACTGATTGGTGAGTCATGATATCTTTGCGGCAGTCCTGTGCCTGCAAGGATTATGAAGGTGGTTATTAATACGATATGTTCGATTCGCCGTGCAAGAGGGAAGCGAAGATGAAGTTTCTGTTTGCTGGTCATGAATGTTTTACTCCTTTTGCACGATTAATCCTGCGTCTGTATATGTCGGTAAGAATGAAGAAGACCATACCGCCAATGATGCCCGGTATCATAATCTGGTAAAAAAGGTTTACATAATACACAATTGGGTTATGTTCAGGGCTGGGTTCGTAATGACTCATCCACGCGCCCGGGAAGTTGGCTGTGGCGTCTGGGTGGCAAACTTGGCATTTGACTAGCAGGTTTTCGCGCAGGGCAATTCCAGTTTCGGCATTATCTACTCTTGCAATGTCGTGAACACCATGGCAATCAGTACAGACCGCTTTGTTTGTGGTCTCATTGGGAGATTGTTCACCAAATAGCTTTACATTTGTACCGTGAAAATCTGCGACATAAGTTTCGAGCACGTTCGTTGAAATTCCATACTTGTCCATTATCTCTGCATTGTCATGACAGTCTGCGCATAAAGCAGGTGTAGTGTTTCGGAAGGAGGCTGTTCTAGGGTCTTCAATATTGTGTACACCATGGCAATCTGTGCAGGTGGGAACATCCAGATTGCCTTCCTCGGTTAGAGCCTTGCCATGTACACTTTCTTTATACTGATTATATTTATCAGTATGGCACTCGGCACAGGTTTGGGGAATATGGAGACGTGCCGCGATGGTTAATTCGCCGCTCTCTGTGCCAATGACACGAGTTTGGGTATGTGGATTATGACAGTCTGAACATAGAGGCGTATTTTTATTTCCTTCATCCTGCGCTTTTTGATGCACACTATCTTGAACACGTGAATACTGCTCTTCATGGCAATCTTTGCATGACATGTTCAATGCTAGGGAGAAATCATGGGCATTATTTTCTTGTACTTCTGGGTGGGGATATTCGCTGATATTGCTATGGCAATCCACGCATTTGATGCCTTCTTCATTATGGACGGACAGCCCGAATGCAGTTGGGTTAATGGTAACGGAAAGGGATTCGCTACCAAGATTAAGTTCCACACCTTCTTGCTGGTGGCATGCTAAGCAGAAATCATTTGTTGGCTGACCTCCCTGAAATTGATACGGTGCTGCTTGTGCGGGAGTTGTAGAAGAGGTTAGGGCGAAGAATAAAAGCCCAAGACCAAAAAACAAGCATAAAGTCCAGAGTGGAGGCGCGCTCAGTAGATTTCTAAGTCTCATTGAATTCTCCTCAATTAATCATCGCTCCAATTTTTTTATTCCATTTTACAATTTGAATATGCTAATTTTGCATGAATCTGAAAAGATGGTAGGCAAATGTCTACCATCTTTTTTTGTAAGGAGACTCTCCCTATGGGCGTGTATATGCACTTACATCGCCGCCTAAAGATTCGATTGAATCAATAAGGAATTGGATTACAAACTTTGGATTGTGGATATAGGCACCTGGGTCTGTATGAATGTATTGATAATTGAATGCAGCCTTAACTAGATTTGGGGTCCATGTGGCGTAGGATTTTCCGTCTGCGCCGAAGAAGTATGGGTAAGCGTGTGAATCGTAGGTAATTGCTCCGCCATGTGATTCAGCGTACTTCTGCATTTCAGCGTATAAGGCTTCTGCAATTGTATCTATTTCACCTTTGATACCTTCAGTTACATTTCCATCGCCGTCGTAATCCACATCTGAAACGCGGATGGTTGTGGGGTCGGTGGTGTCGTGACAAGTCTGACATGATTCAACTTTAGGTTCGAGTGCATGTACATCATGACAGTCCTTGCATTCGTTCATCTTGCCTTCTGGGCTGGCATGCATGTTCTGGCTTACATATTCCTTGCCTTCGAACAGGTAAGCACCTTGAACATCGCTACCGAAGATGGTCGCGCCCGCCGCAAAGTAGTGGATATTTTTGAAACGAATCTTTGCATCAACCGTATCTGGGTCTTTGCCTCTGAGAGCGTTATTCATGCTAGTTGTGGATTCGCGACCTTGATGACAAGATATGCAGAGATTTGAATCGTCGGGTAGGAAATTGCCGTCCGCATCTTGACCGCCAAAACTTACTGTTTTACCGCTCGGAAAGATTACTGAATTAACTTGATAACGGTCTCCGCCTCCTGCATCGGTATGGCAGGTTGTACAC
This sequence comes from Anaerolineales bacterium, assembly GCA_016789345.1. Classification (GTDB taxonomy): domain Bacteria; phylum Chloroflexota; class Anaerolineae; order Anaerolineales; family Villigracilaceae; genus Villigracilis. The sequence continues at coordinate 10,885 of JAEURG010000117.1, forward strand.
ATAAACCCGTTACCTGCCGGCATTGAACCAACACCAACAATTGCGGTTGTACCATTGGATGTTACAACCGTTGTGCCTCCATTGAGATAAGCCGGTAAGCCTGTAGCAGTATGGCATTTCACACATCCAGCAGGGACAGTTCCATTGCCTTCATCTTCTGCATCCCAATGGCGAAATGGCTCTGTATTACCTGCAAAATGAGCGGCATCTGTGCGTACTAGATTATCCGTCTCGCCACCGAGGTCTGCAATTGAATCAAATAGCAACTGTACAATGTACTTGTTCCCATGTGCGAAAGCACCAGTATCTTTCAATGAGACTTGATAGTTGTAAGCAGCCTTGAGCAATCGAGCAGTCCATGTGTTGTATCCAATAGTGCCGTCTTGACCTTGGTCGGCTACACCGTCACTGTCAGCATCAACGAACCAGTATGGATATGATTCTGAATCGTACACGATACCCGTTCCAATCGTATTCGTTGCATAAGCTTGGATTTCAGCATACAGAACTTCTTGCAAGCCTTGTATTTCATAGTACATGCCTTCTTGTACATTGCCATCACCGTCATAGTCCCAAGCAGAACTCACCATACGAATAGATTTCAGGTCTTCAACAGTAGCAACATTTTCGTGGCAAGTCGCGCACTGGTCAACTTTTACTTTGAGCGTGTGTGGGTCATGACAGCCAATACAACTATCGTAACCTTTAACATGTGTATTCTTCGAATCATAAGCCAAACCATCATATTCATACCCACCGTGAGTTATTCCACCATACAAAGTAGCCGCCGCTGCATAATAATGCACATTGCGGAAGCCAAAATTTACATTATTGCCCGCATCGTTCTTGATTGGCATAACGATTGCATCCATATCAGTAACGGCAAATCTTTCGATTTGGGCATCTACACTGATTTTTGATTCACGCCCTTGATGGCACTCCATACAACGTACATCATCACCAGCCGTGACTACCACACCAGATGGGAACGTCACAGTGGTTTTTGAAAAAGTAACAGCGTTATGACACGCCACACATTGGATACCTTGCGATTCTTGCGCAGGGACACTTGTATCTACTTTACTAGCTTCACTACCGTCTGCACCGAGAAAGTCTTGATAACCGGCACTCGTGTGACACTTGGCACATGTGGGGGGGACCTCTGCTGGGTCGTCTGCATCCCAATGACGGAAAGGTTCACCTGTCACATCCGCATGGGCAGAACCTTGCCAATCAGCTATATTAGGTATGTCTGGTATTTGGGGGATAGGAGATTCTGCTGTTGCTGTTGGATTTCCACTGCAGGCGGAAATAAGTGCAATAGTGATAAGGAGCATACCAGTGAGAACTAAAATTTTTTTTAGTGACATTTTGCTTTCTCCTTGCTAATTGAGCGAGCCGTATTCAGCCGATTATTTATTCCCTGCGAGGTAAAACAAGAATCTATTAAATCTAAACATATTAATCTTGCATTAATAATATACACCCTAAATTGAATTAATGCAATACTTGTGATAAAATTCACAATATAGGACTATTTAGATATAATTTGTCTAAATATTCCATTAACACCCCTTCAGTAACTATATCTCAATCAAAAAATCAAACACGTATTATAACAACTTTTTGATATATGCCCCCAAAGAAAGTTGTTTTGGTATATTCAGCTGGTGCGAACCCTTTTGGTAGCCAGCTTTCAATGCTTTGTTTCCACATATCAAGCGCAAATGGTTCGAGAAGTTTGAGTATAGGCAGTAGCAGATAACGCAACGGATTAAGAATTGACGGTTGATGGTAATCTACAATCACAAGTTTGCCGCCCGGTTTGAGAACACGCAAAGCCTCACTTAATGTTTTTTCTTTGACGGATGCAGGCACCTCGTGCAAAAGAAAAAATATTACTACTTGCTCGTAACTCGCATTAGCAAACTGGAGTTTTGTCGAATCACATTGCAATATACGCACTCTGTCGCATGTAGGGAGCTTGCGACGAACATTATCCAGTTGAATGGGGACTACGTCTACAACATCAAGCGAACCATTTTTCGTAACACGTTGTGCAAGTTTCACTGAAAAATCCCCGTACACGCAGGAAATTTGCAGAGTGCTCCGATTATCAGTTTCAAGTTCGTCCATCGCCG
>JAEURG010000125.1 GCA_016789345.1 Anaerolineales bacterium
CAAGTAACTTTTTGCAATTCATGGAAGATGCCAAGAAGAAAGTGTAAAAAGTAACACTGCAATTTTATTTTGTCATCTAATGCTATAATGATTTTTCATCCTATAACTTTTACAGAAAGGAAATTTCATGCCAACCCCAAATTATAAATATGAAAAACGTCAAAAAGAAATTGCAAAGAAAAAGAAGAACGAAGAAAAACTAAAACGCAAACAGGAAAAGAAGAGTGAAGAACCTGTAGTCACTCCGCAGGAAGTAAAAGATGAAAAGAAAGAAGAACAAAAAGAACAACCAAGTTCTTAGTTTTTGAAGAGACCAGACTAACGAAGTCTGGTCTCTTTATTTAATTCTGCCCCCTCCGTCCTTCGGACACCTCCCCCAAATCCGATACTGAAATTTTTTAAAATTACCAATACTTACTTTCGGATTTGGGGGAGACAGGGTGGGGCTATTTCTTCAAAAACTTTATCACTTGTTCATGCACATCAGCAGATTGCAATGCGCCACGATGACCCAAGCCATTCGTTTCAACATATTGTGCATGAGTCCAAGTGTTTGCAATCGCGCGGCTATCTTCCACAGGTGTCACTTCATCAGAACGGTCGTGAAATACCAAAGCGGGAATATTTATTTCTTTAACAAGTTCTTCATTGACAATTTCTTCTAAAACGCCTTTGCCAAAATTTTCATAAACAATTTCATACAAGCCATCCATAATTTCATCAGGAAGTTTTGCAAGCACTTGAAAACGTGGAAAGGAATCTACAAGCCGATTGAAAGCACCGAAATATACAAGTCTAGAAGGAGGCGGAAAATTTCTTTTGACCAAAGCATACGATGTAATCAACGTCCCAAACGAGTGAGCAAGAATCGCATCAAATTTTCCAAATTGATTCAACATCACATCCATCGTCGGTGCAATTTCCAAAAGATTGGTTTGCGCCCCATCCGATTCACCATGCGCGGGTTGGTCATACGCCACAACAAAATAACCAGCCTGCAACAATGGATTCACAAACCCAGTCATTTGCGCGCGCGCTCCGCCCCAACCATGCATCAGCAAAACTTTTGGATTTGATTCATCACCCCAGGTGGTGACAGCCAACTCACCCGCCTCATACTTGACTTTGAAGTTGTTCCCGCTTTTCAAAATTTCTTCATCTTGAGTTTTGACTTCATACTTATTCGGTGTGAAAAAGGCTTTATAAACTTTTTTCACGATACCTTGCATTTCATTTGTGGGTGTTACGACAGACATTTTGTTTTCTCCTTTTATTTTCATTATGTCACTCTGAACCGAAGCCCTGAACAAAGTGAAGGGGCAGGTGAAGAGTCTCTACGATAATCTTAGAGATTCTTCGTCGCAAATAGCAAGAACGCGGCTCAGAATGACACGATAATTACTTACTACTTAGTAAGTTTTGATAACAAAAAAATTTAAGCGACTAATACATCCTGCTTGTTTTGTTCAACAACATCACGGAATTTCTTAGTTCCTAAAGCACGCGCCATTTGTAAAGCACCTTGCACACTGGAATAAATAAGTGCAGCTTTACTGGCAGGTTCCCCATTGAATTGAAATACGCCAGCTTCTCTGCCTTCTTTGAGCGTGGCTTGCAACCAAACCAGCATTTCTCTGTGCAAAGCTTCCACTTCTTTTTTTAGAGCATCAGGAATTGAATTGAATTCAGCTTCCAACGAACCGACCAAACAAACCTTTCCATTATCCACACGAAAGTCATCATAAATTTTGAAGAACCAATTCAACTTTTCTTGTGGAGATAAATCTTTGACACGCGAGTTATTAATCCATAACTTGAAGCGTTCACGGTAGCGTTGAATGACTGCACATGCCAAATCTTCTTTACTGGGGAAGTGATAATGAATGGCGGCATTCTTGACCCCAAGTTCAGAAGAAATATTGGCATAACTGAATCCATTGAAGCCTCTATCTTGTAACAAGGATTCAGCCAGATTTAGAATTGTGCGCTTGGAGTTCTCGATTTTGACCATTGAAAATATTTTACTTACTAGTTAGTAAGTTGTCAAGTGACAATAAACATTTATGCTAAAATTTATCTATGTCTTGGATTACTAATTTATATAAAAAGATTACTAACTGGTTTGATTCTTTATTAAGAAAAAGCAGAGAAGAATACCAACTAGACAAATATTTCATTCCAGAATACAACCAAATTAAACAAGCACATCAATTGTTGCTTAAAGAATATGTGCGTGCAATTACAGCAACATCTCGCTTGTCATTCTTTATAGGGCTAAATGAAATTAAATTACCGCAGGAAGGACTTGCAAGACGTATTTTCACTCTCCTTTTGGGGAAATATTCACCTATCAGGTTTTTGGCTTTAAAACCTCTTGTTAGTTTGTTCGTTGAGATTCACATAAGTAAAAAACTTTTAGATTTGTCTATAGCATATACGCAAACTATATTTTTAATTCAAAACAGCCTTGCAGAAAATTTAGAATACTTATCTTGGTTAAAACAAGCAAAACAAGAGTGTGACGAATTTAGACAAACTTTGCCCACTGGAAAATTACTTTTAGATACTATAAAAGGTTTCGGTACATTCGTTTTAGGGTTAATTTTAACTATTGTAGGAGCGAATAGTTTAAGCGACTTTTTTCTAAAGCTATTAGAAAATGACCTAACTCAAACGGGATTAAAAGTATTTATATTTTCAACAACAACTTTGCTTTTAGGAATTCCTTATATCTATTTATTTTTAGATAGTACATTTGCTACTAAACGATTGATATTTTTAGGGGTTGGATCAGAAATTTCTGAAAAACACAATGTTTATGTGTTTGAGAATGAATTATATAAATTGCTAGGTCGCGGAAAATCTAAAGAATTTCCAATCGACTATTCTTTTCAAGGTGTTTTTCAAATTGGTTTTATTTTGTTTTTCTTTTATCTACAAAAAGAATTTGAGAAAATAGCAGCAGGTCCAAACGTGATTGTTTTACCATGTTTCAGTTGTATAGGTTTAATTTTTATAGTGTTTTTAATATTTGATGTTATTATCCCTTGGCAAAGAAGAGCTTCACAAAAATATATGTAAAAAAATATGTAACCTGATAATTAATTAACCCGTTCCCCTCTAAACTGCGTTTCATACAACTGAGCATAGCCCCCTCCGTCCTTCGGACACCTCCCCCAAATCCGAAAGCAAATATTTGGTAATTATAAAAAGCTACAATATCGGATTTGGGGGAGGATGGGTGGGGGCTAAACTTTTTCACCTCTAAACTGCGTTTCATACAACTGAGCATATAAGCCATTCATTGCAATTAATTCATCATGTGTTCCACGTTCAACAATCTTTCCTTTATCCATCACTAAAATTAAATCGGCGGCTAAGATAGTTGATAAACGATGTGCAATGACGATAGAAGTTCGTCCAGCCATGACACGTTTCAAGGCTTCTTGAATTAATGATTCTGATTCACTATCTAAATGGCTTGTGGCTTCGTCTAAAACTAAAATGCGTGGGTCTTTGAGAATCACACGCGCTAATGCAATTCGTTGTTTTTCTCCGCCACTTAAACGATAGCCTCTTTCACCAACAATTGTGTCATAACCATCAGGTAAATCCATAATGAAGTTATGAATGTTCGCGGCACGCGCGGCAGATTCAATTTCTGCTTGAGTCGCATCCATTTTTGCATAGGTCAAATTTATGCGAATGGTGTCGTGAAACAAATACGTCTCTTGAGTCACCATGCCGATTGCATGCGCCAACGAATCAAGCGTCACATCTTTCACATCATGATCATCAATGCGAATGACTCCAGAAGTTGGGTCATACAATCTTGGAATCAAATATGTGGTTGTGGTTTTGCCTGCACCTGATGGACCGACGAGTGCAATTAATTGTCCAGACTCAGCGATGAAGGAGATATTTTCTAAAGCGACGTCACGAGCTTGGGATGCAGAATCAACTATGGGCGAGTCAGAAGCGGTTCTTTCTTCCTGATTGTTGGTCTTGTTTCCTGAATCATTCGCTCCACTGAAAACGGCTGTCACATTTTCCATCTTGCCATAGCGTTTGACATCTTTCAATAATAAAGATGAATCAATATGATAGTTGAACGAAACATTATCAAATTCAAGTTTGCCTTTGACATTTTTTAATTCAATGGCATTTTCTTTTTCAGTAATTTCTTGTGGCAAATCAATAATTTCAAATACACGTTCAAACGAAACCATGCTGGTTGTAAATTCAACAGGCGCGCCAGCCAGACCTTGAAGCGTGCCATATAAATTTCCGAGATACGAACCGAAGGCAACAATCGTTCCAACAGTGAAAACATCAGTGATGACGTAATAGCCGCCAAGCCCATAAACGAGCGCGGTGCCAACTGCACTGACCAAACCAAAGATGACAAAAAATGTTGAACCAATTACTGCGCGACGAATACCAATATCACGAACACTGGCGGCACGTTCACGAAATCTTTTTTCTTCTTGATTAATGCGACCAAATAACTTAACCAGCAATGCACCACCGATGTTTAACGTTTCGTTCATGTGAGCATTCATTTGTGCATTACTTTCCATACCTTGACGTGCAATGTCGCGCAAAATATTTCCGAGCCGTTGAGCAGTGATGATAAACAATGGAAGAATCAAAATGCTGATTAACGTTAATCGCCATTCTAACGTAAACATAACGATAAACAATGCAATCGCTTCAATTAAATTGGTGACAATATTGACAATCGTATTGCTAATTGCATTTTGTGCACCAACTACATCACTGTTGAGGCGACTCATCAACTCACCAGATTTTGTGTTGGTGAAAAATCTTAAAGACATTCTTTGCAGGCGAGCAAACAATGTGGAACGTAAATCGTAAATCACGCCTTCACCGACTGTTGAATTTAATCGGCGTTGAATGACGTTAATGCCACCCGTCAATGCTGGAATCAAAAGCAATGCCACACCTAAAACAATTAATTGATTCACATCTTTGGCAGGAATCACCACGTCAATCATGTTGCGAAAAATTAAAGGCGTGAGTAACGATAAACCCGTTGTGAGGGTAATTGTCACCAACATGCCTGCAATATGCCACCAATAGGGCTTTGCATAATTCAAAACCCGTAATAAAAGTTCACGCGTTAATTGAGGCTTTTCATCCCCTTGTCTCATGGACATCCACCAGCCGTAATGCATATTTTTTGTCTCCTAGTTTGATTGGTCTAACAGGTCTTAAGGGTCTGACAAGTCAGAGTTGTTCGACTATAAGACCAATTAGATGAATTCGCAACTAAACGAAGGGGCAGGTTAATAAAAAACTAATGGAATTAATGTGTTAAGGAAGTGAAAGGGAAAAACCTTCTTGTAGCAAATACAATAGTTTGAATTTAGTTTAGGAGAACAGTATGAAACTTCATCAAAGAATTTGGATATTATTATTCGTTTTTATCTTTATGGCTTGTGCGCCACAAGAAGCGGAATCAACATCACCTCACTGGACTTATGAAGGTGAAGAAGGTCCTGAGCATTGGGGTGAACTTGACCCAAGTTATGCAGTTTGTGGAACTGGAACACATCAATCCCCAATTGATATTTCTACATCGAGTGAAAAGGATTTGGCGAATATTGTTTTTCACTATGAATCAAGCCAAGTAAATATTCTCAATAATGGGCACACAGTTCAGGTCAATTATGATGCGGGCAGTTATATCAAGTTGGATTCAGTTCCTTATGATTTACTTCAATTTCATTATCATGCGCCTAGCGAACATGTGATTGACGGAAAATCTTTTCCCGCTGAAATTCATCTTGTGCATAAAAATGCAGATGGTCAATTAGCAGTGGTTGGGGTTTTGTTAGATGAAGGTGCTGAGAATTCTGCATTGAATCCATTCATTGATAACTTGCCTACTGAAAAATCTGATGTACAAGATGCAGGCGTGACAATTAATGCAAATGAATTTTTACCAACGCTTCAAACTACGTTTCGTTATGCTGGCTCGTTGACGACTCCACCTTGCAGTGAAGGAGTCAATTGGTTGGTGATGACAAATCCAGTGGAATTATCCACTGAACAATTGAGTAAATTAGAAGAGTTGTTTGAAAATAATAATCGTCCTGTGCAAGAAATCAATGACCGTATCATCACAGAAGATAGCACTCCTTAATTAATAAAAAAGTCGACAGTTATTTTATGGTAACTCTCAACTTTTTATTAGAGTAAGATGGAAATTTAAGAATCGAGAGTTTCTCTCAACTGCAAATCAGAGAAGGTGATATCTAAATCTGAATTTTCACTTGGAACTACAGCTACATATAATCTGCCCGTCTTAAAACGCTCATCTTTGAAGGAAGTTGCCAGTACTCCGTTTAAATAGACTTGAAATTTTGTATCATGACAAATTACTCGCAAGCGATTCGTCTGGTTCATGCCGGTTTTCAATGCCGTATGATTTGACCAAGT